>NC_013124.1:1541540-1849848 GCF_000023265.1 Acidimicrobium ferrooxidans DSM 10331 | reverse complement strand
TCACCCAGGCGCTGCGGGCAAAGCACCTGTACCTGCGCGATCGCGACTACATCGTCGACCGGGGCGAGGTCAAGATCGTCGACGAGTTCACGGGGCGCATCCTGGAGGGCCGGCGTTGGTCGGACGGGTTGCACCAGGCCGTGGAGGCCAAGGAGCGGGTGCGGATCCAGGAGGAGAACCACACCTGGGCCACCGTGACCCTCCAGAACTACTTCCGCCTCTACGACAAGCTTGCGGGGATGACCGGTACGGCCCAGACGGAAGCCGCGGAGTTCGCCTCGACGTACGGCCTCCAGGTCGTGCCGATCCCGACGAATCGACCCGTGCAACGTGTCGATCGCGCAGACCTCGTGTTCAAGTCGGAGCTCGGGAAGTTCGGCGCCGTTGTCGAGGAGATCGCCGAGCGATCGGCGAAGGGCCAGCCGGTGCTCGTCGGCACGGTCTCGGTTGCCAAGTCCGAGTTGCTCTCGAGTCTGCTCGCAGAACGCGGGATCTCGCATGCGGTGCTGAACGCGAAGTACCACGCTGCCGAGGCGGAGATCATCGCCCAGGCCGGACGCCTCGGCGCCGTCACCGTCGCCACGAACATGGCTGGGCGCGGTGTCGACATCTTGCTCGGCGGCAACCCCGAGGGGCTCGCGGCGATCGCGGTGCGCGAAGCCGGACTCGACCCCACGACCGATGAGGGACGTGCTGCCTACGAGGAAGCTCTCGGCAAGTTCCAACAGGTGTGCGCCGACGAAGGTGAGCAGGTGCGCTCGCTCGGAGGTCTCTACGTCATCGGCTCGGAGCGCCATGAGTCTCGTCGGATCGACAACCAGCTGCGAGGTCGATCGGGTCGCCAAGGTGACCCCGGCGAGACGCGGTTCTTCCTCTCGCTCGAGGACGAACTCATGCGTATCTTTGCGGGTGGCAGCGTCGTGTCGTGGGTGATGAATCGTGCGTTCCCGGAGGATCAACCGATCGAGGCCAAGGCCGTGTCGCGAGCGATCGAGCGTGCCCAGGCGACGGTCGAAGCGCGCAACGCCGACATCCGCAAGGACGTGCTCAAGTACGACCAGGTGCTCGACGAGCAGCGCAAGGTCATCTACGCCAGGCGCCGAGAGATCCTCGAAGGGGAGGATCTGTCGGAGTTCGCTCGCCAGAGCATCGAGCGCACGGTTCGGCGTGTCGCGGACGTCTACGCTCCTGGGGCCTACGGCGAGGACTGGGACCTTGCGGGCCTGGTCGACGAGGCGCGGCGAACCTGGGGGAGCGCCTTCACCGCCGAGGAGCTCGCCGACGCGCAGAGCCGCGATCAACTTGTGAGCTCGCTGGTCGTCGAGGCCTTGGAGCTCTACGACGAGCGCGAACGCGCGCTCGGTGCCGATGCCGATGGCACCCCCAGGCTCCGAGCGCTCGAG
Organism: Acidimicrobium ferrooxidans DSM 10331; assembly: GCF_000023265.1. Classification (GTDB taxonomy): domain Bacteria; phylum Actinomycetota; class Acidimicrobiia; order Acidimicrobiales; family Acidimicrobiaceae; genus Acidimicrobium; species Acidimicrobium ferrooxidans. The sequence continues at coordinate 1,848,445 of NC_013124.1, read as the reverse complement.
CGCGACGTGCTCTTGGGCGTCATCGATCAGCACTGGCGCGACCATCTCATCGACATGGACTATCTGCGCGAGGGCATCAACTTGCGTGCCATGGGTCAGCAGGACCCGCTCGTCGCGTGGCAGCAAGAGGGCTTCGAGATGTTCCAGGAGCTAATGCGCCGCATCGAGGACGACTTCGTGCGGTACCTGTTCCGAACCGAATCCTCGCAGAACGTGCCGAAGCTCGACCTGTCGGGCGCGCGCTACTTCGGCGCCACCGATCCGCAGGCGATGAGCATCTTGGACCTCATCCGCGAGGCTCGCGACGTCACCGAGGGTCCTGAGTCCGAGGGCGGTTCGGCGTGACGAGAGCGGAACTCGCCGAGCGAGCTCGGGCACTGGCCGAGCGTCTCGAGCGGGCCCGAGCGTTCTTGCACATCGACGATCGCCGAACAGAGCTTGCCGAGCTCGAGGCCGCACTCGCCGATCCTGGGGTCTGGTCGGACCCCGCGAAGGGTCGCGAGCTCTCGCGCCGCTACGGCACGCTCAAGGACGACGTCGAGCTCATCGCCCGACTCGACGCCATGCTCGCCGACAGCAACGTCGCCATCGAGATGGCCGACGACGACCCAGATCTCGCCGCCGAGGCCGAGGACGTCCTCACGTCGCTGGCTGCGCACCTCGATGCGATCGAGATTCGCTCGCTCCTCGCCGGGGAGTTCGACGAGAGCGATGCCGTGCTCGAGATCCACTCGGGTGCCGGTGGCACCGATGCCCAGGATTGGGCCCAGATGATGCTGCGCATGTACGAGCGTTGGGCCCAAGGTCGCGGGTTCGAGTTCGAGGTGGACGAGGTCACCGAGGGACAAGAGGCCGGGATCTTGTCGGCGACGGCGATCGTGCGCGGACGCTACGCCTATGGCTTGCTCGTCGCGGAGCGTGGGGTGCACCGGTTGGTGCGCATCTCGCCGTTCGACGCCCAGCACCGGCGTCAGACGAGCTTTGCGTCACTGGACGTGACCCCACTCGCCGAGGACGCTGGCGAGGTCGTCATCGACGAGAAGGATCTGCGGATCGACACGTATCGGTCGTCCGGAGCGGGCGGGCAGCACGTCAACGTCACCGACTCGGCGGTACGCATCACCCACCTACCGACCGGAATCGTGGTGTCGTGCCAGAACGAGCGTTCGCAGTTGCAGAATAGGGCGAAGGCGATGCAGATCCTGGTGTCGAAGCTGGAGCAGCGACGGCGCGAAGAGCAGCGAGCACAGCTCGATGCCTTGAGCGGGCCGCGGGTGGACGTCGGTTGGGCGAATCAGGTGCGCTCCTATGTCCTCGCGCCCTACCAGTTGGTCAAGGACCATCGTTCCGGGTACGAAGATCGCAATGTTCAAGCAGTCCTCGATGGGCGCCTCGACCCCTTCATCGAGGCGTTCCTCGCCTGGAGGCGCGAGAAGCACCCTGATGGGTGATCTCGAATGGTAGGATGAGCGGCTGCGTGACCTCACCGGGCAGGCGCCCGGGGGAAGGAGCTGCATGATTCGCTTCGAGCATGTCACGAAGCAGTACGCGGGATCGTCGTCTGCGATTCGTGACGTCAGCTTCGAGATCGGCCGTGGAGAGTTCGTCTTCCTCATCGGGTCGTCGGGATCGGGCAAGACGACGCTGATCAAGCTCATGACGCGTGAGGAGCGCCCCGACTCGGGCACGATCTGGATGGCTGGCAAGAACCTCGTGACCATGCCGAACTGGAGGGTCCCCTACTTCCGGCGCAACATCGGGGTCGTCTTCCAGGACTTCCGACTCCTGCCGAACAAGACGGTCTTCCAGAACGTGGCGTTCGCCCTCGAGGTGATCGGCAAGCCGCGTTCCGTGATCAACCAGCAGGTGCCCCAGGTTCTTCGGCTCGTCGGCCTCGAGGACAAGGCGGATCGACTCCCCGGGCAGATCTCCGGTGGCGAGCAGCAGCGAGTCGCGATCGCTCGGGCGTTCGTGAACCGCCCACTGATCCTGCTCGCGGACGAGCCGACCGGCAACCTCGACCCGGAGACGAGCTGGGGAGTGATGAACTTGCTGGAGCGGATCAACCGCACCGGGACGGCGGTCGTGATGGCGACCCACGACTCGAGCATCGTCGACGCCATGCGGCGCCGCGTGATCGAGATCGGTACCGGCACCGTCCAGCGGGATCAGGTTCGAGGCGTCTACGGCATCGGAGTGGAGGGTCGATGACCGCACTGCGCTACTTCCTTCGCGAGACCGCGACCAACCTGTGGCGTAATCGCTTGATGTCACTGGCGGCCATCTTGACGGTGACGGTGTCGCTGTCGCTGGTAGGGGCCGCGCTCCTCATCAAGCAGGGTGTCCAGACCGCGACCAGCGAGTGGCAGGGCAACGTGCAGCTCCTCGTCTTCATGCAGCCGAACGCGACGCGATCGGAGTTCCGTGCGCTCGAGGCGGAGCTCCATCAGCTGCCGACGGTGCGCTCGTACTCCTACGTGCCACGGGCTCAGGCCTACCAAGACTTCCGTCGCCTCCTCGCCAACCAGCCCGATCTCGTGAACGCGGTGCCTGAATCGCAGGTCCCGACGTTCTATCGTGTCTCGCTGGTCAACCCGGCAGAGGCACCGGCGATCGCCGCGGTCGTGCGTGGTGAGCCCGGGGTCTACGCGGTGAACGACAACTTCTCGGCGATCCACACGATCCTCGAGATCTCGACGATTGCTCAGTCGGTGATCCTCGTGATCGCCGTCGTGCTCCTCGTGTCGGCCGCGGTGCTCATTTTGAACGTCATCCGGGTCGCGATCTTCTCTCGGCGCCGAGAGGTCGCCGTCATGCGGCTCGTCGGCGCGACGAACTCGTTCATCCAGATCCCGTTCATGCTCGAAGGGCTCGTCCAGGGCCTCCTGGGCGCTGCCATCGCGGGTGGGGTCGTGGTCGGACTCCGTGACCTGATCAGCTTTGCCGTGAGCCACTTCCAGATCCACCTCCTGTCCGGCTTCGTCCTCACCACTGGCGACGTGATCGGGACGCTCGGCATCGTCCTCGTGGTGGGGATCGTGGTCGGTACGGCGGGATCGGCCATCGCTGTGCGCCGATTCATGAACGCCTGACCTCGCACTCGCCCGATGGCGACGGACGGCTGAGGCCATGGCGCGACGTCGGCGCTACGGCGGCGCTTGCCTGGTCGTTGCGTGCGGGGTGCTCGCTGCCTGTGGCACTAGCGCACGGAGCGCACGTGCTAAGGGCTCGTCGCCAGCGCGCGTGCCGCCCCCGGTCCCGGCGGCCTCCGACGCGGCGAGCGGCGTGACCCGCCTTGCACACCCCGGGCCCATCGCGGGGGGCGGCGCCCCCGAGCAACTGTGGCCGATGCCCCGGATCGAGGTCGGCCCGACGGGTGCGCCGGTGACGTGGACGCCAGCGGGGGCGGTCGGCTCGGGCGGCGCGGTGGTATTCACCTCGGAGGTGGCGCCGTCGCCGGGGGCCGCTCCGGTCGGGGTGGCCTGGATCGATCAGGCACACGCTGTCGTGCAGCTCTTCGCGGGCACGACCCAACCCGGTGGGAGCTTTCGGTACCAGGGCATGGTGCCCCCCTCGTTGGTCACCAATCTCGTCGCGGCGTTCGAGGGCGGCTTCCAGTTCGCGGTTTCGAACGGTGGCTTCGAGCAGGATGGCGTCGTGGGAGCCCCGCTCGTCGAGGGTGCCGCGTCACTCGTCGAGCTGACGAACGGGCGAGTCGAGATTGGTGCGTGGGGCTCCGAGGTCGGTCCGAGTCCGGCCGTGAGCGCGGTTCGCCAGAACTTGACCTTGCTGGTCGATCACGGAGCAGTGCTCCCGACGGCGTCGGAGAATCCCCTCGTGACGTGGGGCTACTCGCTCGGCAATCTGCTCGCGACCTGGCGGAGCGGCCTCGGCATCACCTCGCACGGCAATCTCGTGTGGGTCGGTGGCCCAGGACTGTCGCCAGCGACGCTGGGCTCGATGCTGGTGTGGGCTGGTGCCGTTCGTGGGATGCAGCTCGACATCAACCCCTACTGGGTGAGCTTTGCGACCTTCGCCGAGGGGCCGAACGGACTCGTGGCGACGAACCTGTTGCCGTCCATGGCGCAGGCGCCGACGCACTATCTGGTGCCGTTCTGGCGCGACTTCGTCGCGGTCTTCCTCGCCGAGCCTGGGTCGCCCTGACGGGTCCGAAGCTGTCGCGTGACTCAGGCGCTCTCGGCAGCGCGAGCCACGGTGGGGGCGTCGACGCCGAGTGTACGAGCGAGCGCGGCGAGCCGCTCCGCTCGGCGCTTCGCGCTGCGGCCTCCGAGGCGCCGCTCTCCCTCGTTGGCGAGGATGGCGGCCACGCCGTCGCACAGCGCCGCGACGTCGCCGATCGGATGACCAAGGGCGGCCTCGTGGATGTGAACCGTCTCTCGACAGAGCGCGTCGTAGACGTCTCGAAACTCGCCGAGCACGCGGCTCGTGGTCGGGTCGGGGACGAGGAGTGCCGCGAGGTTCATCGACCAGATGTAGACGTTCTTCTCGACGAGGGCACTGATCACCTCGGATGGGGTGACCTCGACGGCGTGGAGATCGAGGGCGCTGAGCGCGCTGCGGATCGCGCTGGCGTGCGGCCCCGCGACGACCGAGGGCCGCAGCTCCCGTACCAGCTCGCCGGGCTTGCGGGAGAACCACACGACGAGGATCGTGGGATCGATGATGCCATGGCGACGCCACTGGTCGGGGAGGAGTTCGTTCTGGAGGAGGACGACCCGGTGCGAGCGCCAGTCGGGCGGCAGTGTCTCGAGCGCTGGGCCGAGATCGTCCTCACCGGTGGCGACGACCACGAGGTCGGGCCGAGCAAGCTCGCTCGCCGTCTGATCGCGCCGGACCCCCGTCACGGTCCAGCCTGCGAGGACCAGTCCTTCGGCAAGGGAACGGCCGAGCTGGCCAAGGCCGATGATGACGGCGTTCGGACGCACGCTTCCTCCTTGGTGTCGCAGCATCGTCGGGGACTCACGCACAGCGCGGGATCGGCACAGGGCCCACGCGATGCACGGTGAAGCCCCCAGGTTCCGTGCACACGCCGTGACGTGTGAACGGTCTCGCGCTCGGCGATCATCGTACTCATACTCGACCCCGACCGGCGGACGGTGCCCCAGCCGGTGCATAGACCTCGTCGTGGCGGAGCGGCGCATCCAGGCCGAGGTCACCTCCTCAAGGTTCGTGAGGCCGGCCAGAGGGCCACACGTGGCGGGTGAGCCCGGGCCCACCCATTCGGTCGCCGCGAGGCCGCTCGCGGTCTCGGCGAGTGCGTCGTCGTTGACGTTCCCGACGGAGCCGATGGTGCCACCATGTCCGGCAGCAGGCGTGGTGCGCCGACGTGCAGCGTCGTGGAGGCAGATCTGGCATCTGCGTGACCGATCGTGCGCTCGGTGAGGGGGTGTCCCTTGCGTTCGTCGGCAGCGCGAAGGCAGGCAGGATCTCGCCGATGGCCTCGTCGAGGCCGCTGGAGCGCCTCGTCGACCTTCGGCGCCGGGTGGCTCGTGGCTGGACCGTCACTCGGCACGCCCCTGGCTCGGACGCCTGAGAGCCGCTGGTGGAGCCGGCGCACGGCGCCTCGCCTGCGGTCCGGGGTCAGACGATCCCCTCGGCCAGCTCGTCAGAGCCTGTCGTTCGCGAGGGCGAGATCAATGACCAGCGTCTCAGGCGCCGGCCTTCGGCGCAGAGCTCCTTCGACCTCTTCAGGTCCGCGCCCTGCATGCCGCCGTAGGTCTGTTTCCAGCGGTACCAGGTGGTCTCGGCGATGTGCGAAGGTGCGGGCGACCTCGGCGACGGTGGCACCCTTGTTCAGCATCTGTCCCCCTCGACCAGCCTCCCGAGGATCTGCTTCGCCGCGCGGTGCTCGCCGAACTCGCGGCCGCGGCCTCGTTGCAGGGGGCCAGCCACCACGACCTGCGAGCCTTCGAGACCGGCGACATGCCGGCGGCGGTCTGCTTGCCCCGGGTCACCGAGCTGATCGAACAGCGTGATGAACTGATCGTCCACCGAGAACGGTTGCCCAGCCAGCTGAGCGGAGCGGCTCCTCGGTTCCCAGACCGCAAGCGGCTCGAGGCCCTCTTCGCCCAGATCTCCTGGATCGTCGAGGTCGCCAACCCTGACACCGTCGAGCAGCTCCTGCGCGACCTGATCGACCGGGTGGCAATCACTCCCGACCGGCGCCTTTCCCTCCGCCTGAGGCCCGCGAGCCGCGATCGCGTACCGACGAGGGGCGAACGGGGCCCGAACGCGCAACCGGTGTCCTCCTCCTGGGGGGACACCGGTTGGCCTTTCGTAACATCAGTGGAGGTGGCGGGAGTCGAACCCGCGTCCTCTGGCTCCTTGATGGTGCTTCTCCGAGCGCAGCCAGGTTGAGATCCTCGGGGACGACCTGGCACGTCCCCTGAGGTTGTGTTGGCGAGGTGTCCCGCTAGGCAGCGCCAACAGCTGCGAAACGGTAAGTGCCCTGTGATGACGACGGGATCAGCCCGCGGGCACGGGCAAGCCGTCCGCCGTCGCCGGTGTTACGCGGCGAGTGCGAGCTCAGGCTCGGCGTTTATTGTTGCACCGGCTGTTTGACGTGCATCCGGTGAGCACGGCTCGCTTCCACCATCTCGTCGACCAGAGTCGAATCCGGTACACCCCCTTGTCGATGCCAACAACGCGACCGATAGCTGCGATGCGCAGCCCCCTCATGACTCGCTGTGGCGTGATCAGTCTAGCGTGCGCTGCGATTGGGTCGATAGCGTGAGCGCAGCCGCTCGACCTCGCGCTGGGCGTCGCGGGTGGCGAGGACGTGGCGCTTGTCGTAGAGCGTGCGGCCCTTCGCGAGCGCCAGCTCGACCTTGACCAACCCGTCGCGCAGGTAGAGCGAGAGTGGGATGAGTGTGAGACGCTCCTGCTCCAAGCGGCCGCGGAGTCGATCGATTTCGTCGCGGTGGAGGAGCAGCTTGCGAGGGCGGTCGGTGACGTGAGTCCCAAAGCCGGTGGCGTGTCGATAGGGGCTGATCACTGCCTGGAACAAGAAGAGCTCGCCATCTCGGATGCGGGCGTAGGCGTCGCGGAGCTGGACGTGACCCTCGCGCACGGCCTTGACTTCGCTGCCCACCAGCACGATGCCGGCCTCGAAGGTCTCGAGGACGTCGTAGTCGTGACGCGCGCGACGATTCTGGGCGAGCACGCGGACGCCGCCGAGCTGCTGCGCCTTCGCAGGACGCGCGCCTTGCCGTGCCACGTGCGTCTGCCTCCTCGTTCGCCGATGCCGAGCGCTGCTCAGCATAGCTCCGGCTCCTGGTGCCCGGGGGGCCGGTGCCTGCGCGGTAGCGTGGTGTCGTGGTCCGCGTGGCTGATGGGGTGCTCGATGCGATCGCTGCGCACTGCCTTCGTACCTATCCGCTCGAGGCGTGTGGCCTGCTGCTCGGCGACGACCGTGCCATCGTCGAGGCGTTCCCCGGACGCAACGAGGCGCACTCGGCACGGGTGTTCACCATGGCCCCGGAGGATGTGCTGCGCGCGGAGCAGCGAGCCGAGCGTGCCGGGCTCGAGATCGTTGGGGTGTTCCACTCGCACACCCACTCCGAGGCGTTCCCGTCGCCGACGGACGTACGCCAAGCGGTCGACGATCGGTGGGTCTACGTGATCGCGTCGCTTGCGCGTCCTCGAGTCGACATCCGCGCCTATCGCATCAGCCGCGGGCTCGTTCGAGAAGAACAGGTGGTCCAGGGAGCGTCGAGCGGTGGCGGCTGAGCGCGCGCACGGCCCCATCGGTGTCTTCGACTCTGGTTTTGGCGGGCTCAACATCCTCGCGGCGCTGCGCGATCTATTGCCGAGTGAGGATCTCGTCTACTTCGGCGACTCGGCTCGTTCGCCGTACGGATCGCGGCCTGCCGACGAGGTGGTCCGGTTCTCGCTCGAGATCGGTCGCTGGCTCGTGGACGAGGCCGGTTCGAAACTCGTCGTCGTGGGTTGCAATACCGCGTCCGCCGTGGCACTCGATGCGCTTCGGGCCGAGCTTGCGGTTCCGGTGATCGGCGTGGTCGGGGCGGGGGCGCGCGCGGCGCGCCGGTGCGTCGGGTCCGGTCGTGTCGGCGTGATCGGGACGGAGCGCACGATCGCCTCGGGCGCCTACCAGCGGGCGCTCGCCGACGATGCGGGCGTCGCCGTCGCCTGTCCTGGACTCGTCGAGTTCGTGGAGGCAGGCCAGACGACCGGTCCGGCCGTACGAGCGGTCATCGCGGATCGTCTGGCGCCCGTCGTCGACGCGGGGGTCGAGGTGTTGCTGCTGGGGTGCACGCACTATCCCTATCTTGCACGCGAGATTCAAGCGGTGGTCGGCGAGCAGGTGACGCTCGTGTCGCCGGCAGAGGAGGCGGCGTTCGAGGTCGCACAGCGACTCGGTGCGGATGGACTGGCACGCTCGGGAGCCGTCGGCTCTTTGCGCGTCGCCTGCAGCGGGGACCCTGTCGTCTTTCGCGAGATCGGCGGTCGCCTGTTCCCTGGGGAGCTCGGCGCGATCGAGCAGGTGCCCGTCGAGGCGCTGGAGTGCCGGCGCACGCGTAGCGCCTAGCGTGGGTCGCCGGACGCAGCGAGGAGGCGACGTGGAACGACGGCCAGTGGGGCGCGGGGCAGCCGAGCTGCGGCCGGTGGCGATCACACCTGACTTCACCGAGATGGCGCCTGGATCGGTCCTCATGCGTATGGGTCGTACCGCGGTGCTCTGTACCGTCTCGCTCGAGGAGCGCGTGCCGGCCTGGCTTCGGGGGCAGGGCCGGGGATGGGTGAGTGCCGAGTATGCGCTCCTACCGGGGTCGACGCCGACACGGACGGCCCGTGAGGCCGTGCGCGGGCGCCAGCAGGGGCGCACCGTGGAGATCCAGCGGCTCATCGGCCGAGCGTTGCGCAGCGTGGTCGACCTCGAGCGCCTCGGGGAGCATCAGCTCGTCGTCGACTGCGACGTCCTCCAGGCCGACGGAGGCACGAGGACGGCCGCGATCACCGGGGGCTTCTTGGCGCTCGAGCGCGCGCTCGAGCGCCTCGCCGAGGGCGGTCTCGTGCAGCCAGCTGCGCTCACCGGTCGTCTTGCGGCCGTGTCCGTCGGCGTCGTCGACGGGGAGCCGCTCCTCGATCTCGACTACGACGAGGACTCGCGCGCCGACGTCGACATGAACGTGGTGATGACCGACGGCGGTCGCTACGTCGAGGTCCAAGGTGCAGCGGAGGGGGCGCCCTTTGCGAAGGCGACCCTCGTCGAGCTCCTCAAGCTGGCGGAGCGCGGCATCGGCGAGCTCCTCGAGCGAGGACCCCAGCTCGCGTGAGGGTCGGGCTCGTCACCTCGAATTCGCACAAGTTGGCGGAAGCGCGACGCATCCTCACCGACTTCGAGGTCGTGGGGATCGACGTCGGTGAGGTCGCCGAGACCGGGTCGACCTTCGAGGAGAACGCGATCATCAAGGCCGAGGCGGGACGCGGGCGAGCGCCGATCGTGATCGGGGAGGACTCGGGACTCGTCGTGGACGGCCTCGACGGTGCCCCAGGCATCTACTCCGCTCGCTATGGGCCGACGGATGCGGAGCGTATCGCGCGTGTGCTCCAGGAGCTCGGATCGACGCGTAGTCGCCGTGCCCGCTTCGTGGCGGTGGTGTGCGCCGTGGTCGACGAGGACCCGCCGCGATGCTTCGAGGGTGTCGTCGAGGGGGCCATCGCACTCGAGCCCCGTGGCGAGCAGGGATTCGGGTACGACCCCATCTTCATCCCGCTCGGTGGCGACGGCCGAACGTTTGCCGAACTCGGTGAGTGGAAGGACGCGCTGTCGCATCGAAGGCGGGCGCTCGTCGGCTTCGCCGACTGGGCGAGAGCTTTCGCTGATCGCGACCGGTGACGCTGAAGATCGGCTGTGCGCCGGCCGCCGATGACCGGTGCGGGCGGGGAGACTCGAACTCCCACGTCTTACGACACGAGGACCTAAACCTCGCGCGGCTGCCAATTTCGCCACGCCCGCGTTCGACGTCGAGTCGCGACCCCGTCAGCCTCCCGTCGGGGAACGCACGCTAGCCTAGCGGGCATGGCCCTACCTGCCCTTGTCGAGGGTTCTGTCCGAGATCTTGCCGACGCCGCTGGTATCGAAGCTGGTGGCGACGTCTTTCAGCGCCTCCTCCGTGAGCGGATCGTCTTCCTCGGGACCGAGGTGTCCCAGGCCTCGGCGAACCAGATCTGCGCGCAGCTGCTGCTGCTCGCTGCTGAGGATCCCGAACGCGATATCTCGTTCATCATCAACTCGCCGGGTGGCTCGATCTACGACGGGCTCGCGGTCTACGACACCATGCAATATGTCAGCTGCGATGTCTCGACCATCGCCATCGGCATGGCGGCTTCGATGGCCCAGTTCCTCCTGTGTGCCGGCACGCATGGCAAGCGCTACGCCTTGCCGCACGCGCGCATCCTCATGCACCAGCCGCTCGCACAGATGCAGGGACAGGCGGCCGATATCGCGATCCAGGCCGAGCAGATCACGTACCTCAAGCGCCAGCTCGCCGAGCGCATTGCGTTCCACACCGGCCAACCCCTCGAGCGGATCCAGGCCGATTCCGAGCGCGATCGCTGGTTCACCGCCGACGAGGCGCTCGAGTATGGCTTCATCGATCAAGTGATTCGCACGAAGTCCTACGGACAGCGCAGCGCTTCGTCGACCGAGGCGTGAGGGCGCGGGTGGACACCCATCTCCCAGCGTCCCAGCCTGGCGACACGAAGCGCTACGACCCGAACCGCGCGCTCGCCATACGGCTGGTGCGGCCGCGCGTGTCGGTGACGGAGCGGCTCGCGAACATCTGGCGCTACCGCGATCTGCTGCGCGGACTCATCGTCAAGGAGATCCGCGTCAAGTACAAGGACTCCTTCCTCGGGTTCTTGTGGTCGCTGGTGAACCCGGCGATGTTCATCTTGATCTACTACATCGTCTTCCAGAAGGTGCTGGGTTCTGGCATCCCGTTGTTCGCGATCTTCCTCGCCACCGGGCTCCTCTGCTGGAACCTCTTCCAGACCGGGATCATGGGCGCGACCGGCGCAGTCGTGGACAACGCGGGACTCGTCAAGAAGGTCGCGTTTCCTCGCGAGATCCTGGCCTTGGCCTCGGTCGGCTCCGCGTCGGTCTTCTTCGTGTTCCAGGCCGTGGTGCTCGCGGTGTTCCTCGTCGTATTCCAAGTCGTGCCGTCGGTCAGCTACCTGTGGGTGGCGCTCATCGGGCTCGTTGCGCTGCTCGTGTTCGCTTCCGGCCTTGGCATCCTCGTCTCTGGGATCACGGTCTACCTGCGTGACGTGCGCCATCTGATGGAGATCCTGCTCCAGGCCTGGTTCTGGGCAACCCCCGTCGTGTACGCGTTCGAACTCGTCGCGAACAAGTTCGCAGACCATCACATCCCGGTCTGGGTGTATCTCCTCAATCCGGTGACGCCGGTCGTGCTCGCGTTCCAGAGGACGTTCTACGCCAAGACGGATCCCTACTCGGTCGCGTCGCACACCGTCGTCCAGATCTTGCCGACGGCGGGCCCGATGTGGTACTTCTGGGGCGTGCTCGGCGTCCTCGTCGCTGGTGTCGTGCTCTTCGTGGTTGCCCTGTGGGCGTTCGGACGACTCGAAGGCAACTTCGCGGAGGAGCTCTAGCGGTGGGTCAGACCGCGGTCGAGGTACGCGGGGTCACCAAGGTCTTCCGTCTCTACCAGGAGAAGTACACGTCGCTCAAGGAGCGATTCGTCCACTGGGGCCGTGTGCCTCACGAGTCGTTCGCCGCCCTCGACGACATCACCTTCGACGTCGAGCAGGGTCACACGTTGGGACTGCTCGGCCACAACGGATCCGGGAAGTCGACACTGCTCAAGTGCATCGCCGGCATCCTGACGCCCAGTCGCGGCGAGGTCGCCGTGCGAGGACGTGTCGCGGCCATGCTCGAGGTCGGAGCCGGCTTCCACCCCGACCTGTCGGGGCGCGACAACATCTACCTGAACGCGACCTTGTTCGGCATGTCGCGGCGTGAGGTCGATCAGCGCATCGATGACATCATCGAGTTCTCCGAGCTCGGCCCCTTCATCGAGAACCAGGTGAAGTTCTACTCCTCGGGCATGTACGCGAGGCTGGGCTTCGCGGTGGCCGTGAACATGGATCCCGACGTGCTCCTCGTCGACGAGGTGCTCGCGGTCGGCGACGCCCGTTTCCAGGCCAAGTGCATCGCGAAGATCCGCGAGTTCCAGGCCGAGGGTCGCACGATCATCTTCGTGTCGCACTCGCCCGAGCTCGTTCGCGCGGTGTGTGACTCGGCGTTCGTGCTCGACCACGGCCGCCTGGTGGGCGGTGGACCGACACAGGAGGCGATCTCGCTGCTGACGCAGCTCCAGTTGGCAGGCTCCGGGCTCGGAACCCAGGCACCGGTCGTCGCAGAGCTCGACGAGGCGCCCCGCCACGTCGTGGTCGAGGACCTCCGGGCGAACGGTGTTGTCGTGGACCAGCCGGTGACGCTCGAGGCGCGTAGCCCGCTCGAGCTCCGTTTCGCCCTTGAGGAGCGCGACGGGCGTCCGACCCCGGTGCACCTCGAGCTCGCGGTGGTGAGTCCTCAGGGCGCCCCCGTGCTCACCGCACACACGCGCGAGATGGGACTCGATCCCTTCGTCGTCCACGGCGCGGGCAAGTTCTTGGTTCAGGTCGCCGACGTCCCGCTCGCTCCCGGCATCTACCAGCTCTCGCTCAGCGTCGTCGAGGCGCGTAGCGGCGAGCTCCTCGAGCGGCGCCAATGGGATACCGCCCTGAAGATCGTCGACCAACACCTCGGTGTGGGCGGCCTCGTGGCGACCGAGGTCAGCTTCTTCGCCGAGTAGGCGCGTGCGCAGCGACCTCGGTGAGGAAGGCCTCGTAGCGTTCGACGGCCTCGTCGGCACCCGGGCGTTGCTGTGCCCAGGCGAGTGCGGCTGTCTCGAGGCGCGACGCCAGCTCGCGATCGGTCGCGAGGGCTACGATCGCTGCGGCCACGTCGATGCCGTCCGCGGCGACGATCCCGGCACCGGAGGTGGTAGCGAGCTCGACGAGCACGTCGTTCGAGCCGTTGACGACGATCGGGACCCCGGCGGCGAGTGACTCCGCCGCAGCGAGGGAGTAGGACTCGTAGCGTGAGAGGATCACCGTGGCGATGGCCTCGGCGCGGAGCTGGCCGAGTCTCGTGTCGCTGACAACGCCGAGGGTCTGGAGCGGGCTCGGTCGTCGCGGCGGTTCGACAACGGGCCCGGCCACGACGACTCGCAACGGGTCGGGAAGTGCCTCGGCGAGTGCGATGAGGGCCTCGGAACCCTTGTCGTGCTCGAAGCGTCCGACCGCGAGCACGATCGTTCGTGCGTCCCACGGCACGCGCTCGCGCGCGGACGCGACCAGCGGAGGTGCGAGTTCGAGCGAGCGCACCTGCGCCGTTGGCCAGTGGGCTTCCACCGTGCGGCGCTCGCTCGCCGTCTGGTAGACGAGCCCGCCGGGCGCGGTGAAGACGGGTTCGAGTGCGCTGAGCGCGACGAGCGGCTCCGGGTGCGCAGCCGGGTGGACCACCGTCCGGCGACCGGCGACCTCGGTCGCGCGGAGGCTGGTCCAGTAGAGGTACGGATAGGCGATGACGACGTCGGCGTTTTGCGCTGCATCCTCGATCCCGTCGATGACGGGCCCTTGACGCTCGATGAGTCGGCGCGCAGCGGTGCGCTCGAGGTGGGCGGCGAGCGGTCCGACGGCTCGAAGCGCGCGATCGATGTCGCCGTCGCGAGCGGTCGCGTGGTGCCGCTCGACGATGACGCCATCGTCGGTGGTCTCACCGGCATCGAGGACCGGGGACCAGTCGAGCGTGGTCGCCGTGGTCGTGAGCGCCCGGACCGTGTGGCCGCGCCGGGCGAGGGCCACCCCCCAGGCGCGCGCGGCTCGTTCGGCACCGCCCGCGATGTCGGGACCCCAACGAGGCGTGACGAACAGGACCCTCACGCTCGGACCTCGAGGCCGACGCTCCGGAGTCCCTCGACGATGCGGGCGAAGGCGGCGTCGCTGTCATACGCGCGGAGCCGTTCGTCCATGGCGGGACGAAGACGTGGCCCGAGCTCGGCGGCCGTCGCGGCCGCGGCGGCGAGCTCCACTGGGTCGGCGCGGTCGACGAGCACTCCCGCCGTCTGGACCGTCTCGGTGACCGCTGCAGCCGCGAGGCCAGCGATGGGCAGCCCGAAGGACATCGCCTCGAGGAGTGGCAGCCCGAACCCCTCGTGGCGCGAGGCCGTGACGTAGACGCTCGCCGCTCGAAAGTGATCCGCCAGGGCGCGTGGTGCGAGGGGATGGGTCAGGATGCGGACGCGGGCGGTGAGTCCGAGCACGCTGACGCGCCGACGGAGATGGGCAAGGTAGCGTCGCGAGGCCGGCCGTCCCACGATGGTGAGCGCAGCGTCGGTGCCGGTGGCGTGTCGGTAGGCGAACAGCGCGGCGACGAGATCCTCGGCGCGCTTGTGCGGTGTGAGGCGTCCGACGAACAGCCAGTCGTGCGGGGACCCTCGGCGATCGCGGTCTGCGCGCAGCCATCCGAGGACCTCGGTTGATGGTGCTGCGACGAGCTGATCGTGGCGCGACAGGGTGCCGGTGACGGCGACGTCACGTGCCCCCAGGGAACGGGCGTCGTCTGCGTTGTAGGCGCTCACCGCCATGGTGAGCCGAGCAGCTCGCAGGATGCGCGCGGCCTCACGCCTGGCCAGCTGGAGCTCGAGTGCGTCCGTCGGGAGCCACGGCAGCAGTAGCTCCGGAGGGGTGATGTTGTGGTAGTGCACGACCACGTTCGGGTGGCGAGCGACCAGACGCGCACCCTCGGGCGAGCGGCTCGCAAGGTGGTAGAGCACGATGTCGTCAGGCCGGAGCTGGGTGTGGCGAACGCTGGTTGCGCCCGGAGGCGGTCGGTCGCCCGCCACCACGATGCCGGTCGAGACGCCGATGCCGCGGAGTCGCTCGTCGAGACCGCGCACGATGTTGCCGACGGCGTCGTGCGGGAGGAGGGCAGGCACGAACTGGAGCACCCTCACCCGGCCGCCTCCCAGGCCAGCGCTCGATACAGGGGGCCGACCCGCGCGGGATCGAGTGCAGCGCGTCGTCGAGCAGCCTCGGCGCTGAGCGCCGAACGCACCTCGGTGTCGTGCTCGACGAGGGCGACCGCCTCGGCGAGCGCTCGGGGCGCCTCGTCGGTGACGAGGAGGCCCGCTCGTCCGATGGTCTCAGCGACCGCGCCACGCGCGAGCGCAACCACCGGCACGCCAGCGCTCATCGCCTCGATGAGGGGGAAGCCAAAACCCTCGTGATCGGAGGCCGAGACGTACACGGACGCCTCGCGCCACTCGGCACGCAGCCCCGACTCGTCGACGTCGCCGATGAACTCGACGGCCGCCTCGACGCCGATCGCCGCGGCGAGGTCGACGAGTCGCGCGCGCCAGCTCGGTTCGGTCGCCTTGCCCACGAGCGCGAGCGTCGCCGAGGGGTCGATCGTGCGACGGTAGATCGCGAGCGCTGCGATGAGGCGATCCTGGCGCTTGTGCGGTACGAGTCGACCGACGAAGATCCATCGCGAGCCAGATGGCCGGGCCGGCGCAGGCTCTGCGGGCTCACCGAGCTCGATGAGTGGGGGCAGGATCCGCACCTCGTCGACCCCGAGTCGCCTCAGATCGCGGGCATTGAAGCGCGAGACGGTGCTCGCAAGGTGGACGGCTGGCGCGAGGTGCGTGAGTTCGCCCCGTGCCCTCCAGAGGGCACGGGCAACCTCGACGTTGGTCTGCTCCTGGTACTGCCACGGGGTGACGTTGTGGTAGGTCAGGAGGCGCCGTGCACGGACCTGAGTCCTAACCCATGCGGCCATCGGCGAGGTCGTGGATGCCTGGTACCACACCACGGTGGCGGCATCGAGCCGCCGTCGACGAAGCGCGGCGAACGGCGTGGCCTGGGCGCCGTCGAGTGCCTCGTCTGCGACGATCTCAGAGTCGATGCCGGCAGCGAGCAGCGCTTCGTGCAGGAGCCGAGTGTGCGTGCCGATGGCGTCGTGGGGCGCGAGCGACGGGACGAGGTGGAGAACCCTCATCAGCCGGGGAGCACCGCCATGGTGAGCCCGTCGGCGACCGGCGCGAGGACGGGCCGCTCGCCGCGCTCTGCGAGGAGGAGTTCCCACGCCGCCTTGGGCAACGGCCCAGGGTGCAGCGCGAGCACGCCCGCAAGGCTCGGTTCGGCGGCGAGGCGCTCGGGCTCGTTCCAGACGAGGACGACGGGACCCTTGGCGGCGCGCCGGGCCGATGCGATGAGGCGACGCTTGGCGGTGACGTCGCTGAACTCGACCTCGGTGCCTCGGAGCACGACCGCATCGATGGATCCGGGCGCCGTTGCGTCGAGCAGTTCGTTCATCGTGAGGATGCGCACGTCGATACCGTCGGCGGCGAGTGCATCGGCCGCCTCCTGATCGAGCGAGGTGCCGAGGACGTCGAGGCCTGCGGCGGCCAGGGCGGTCGCGAGGTCGTCGTTCGTCGCGTCCGAGACGAGCACGCGAGCCCCCGGCTCGAGTTCGGTCAGCGCCGCCACGATCGCAGCGTTCGCGCCGGGAGGCCACGGCACTGTGATGGCCGTGGCCGGTGCGACGCTCGGAGCCTCGACGGCACCGAGGCGCCGCTCGAACTCGTCGAGCTTGATGCTGACCGCTTCGAGGACACCGGCCGTCTCGAAGGCAAAGGTGTTGACCTGCTGCACGATCGCACGGACGTACCACGCCACGAGAGCGTGCACGCCGCGCTTGACGACGGCGAGCCCCGGGATTCGCGATTGGGTCGGTACGTCGGCCTCGACATAGGACGCCGCCGCGAGTCGCCGCAACCGTTCGGCAAGCGCGCGGGGCCCGAGGAGCGGCTCGAGATCGACCAGCGCTTCACGCAACGTCCGCTCCAGCGACGGCGCAAGGCGAGCCCGAAGTGCTGCTCGGGTCTCGTCGAGATGGGTGCGCAGTTCCCTTGCAGTGAGGTCCTTGGCGGTGAGGTCGCGAGAGGCCATGGCGCCTTGGAGTCTACGTCCGTCAAGACCGCTCCGGCGCGTGCCGATGGTGTAGTGTGGGCCGAGCGTCGAGAAGGCGCGCTCGGCTCGGCCAAGGAGGGCTCACGCAGGAGGGGGCAGAGGTTGCCGAGGACCAGCGTGCGCGTCGGAGGGCGCCGTATTCCGCTCGCGGGCGCAGCGATCGCGCTCGGAGCCCTTGTCGCGGCGCCGGCGCATGCACCGGCGATGACGCCAACGTCGACCAGCGGCGAGCTCACCTTCACCGGGTTCGGTGTCGGTGGAGGCTCCGGCGCTTCGCAGTTCGGCGAGATCGGCTACGCCAGTGTGGGCCAGGACTCCTATCAGGCCATCCTCGCGCACTTCTACGGTGGGACCACGCTCACGACGGCTGCCGACCAGGCAGTGCGCGTCTGGATCACCGAGGCCAACGGGGGCCCCGTTGTCGTCTTCGATCCATCCGGTTTGAGCGTCGGTGGCGTCAGCGTCGGTGCGAACGTCCCGGTGGAGCTCACGGATCAGGGTGGCACCATGGTTGCGGCGGTGGGGCAAGCCGCCACGGGCTGCGGCTCCCCAGGAGGGTGGAGTAACCTCACGAGCGCACCTGGTTCGCTGTGGGTGTCGCCGCCGTCGCTGCCGCCGGTCGGTCAGCAGGTCGACGAGCCGGCCTCGTCGGCACTCGTGTGGTGTGGGCCCGGCGGCAGCGAGCGGAGCTATCGCGGCCAACTCGAGGTGCTCCAGGATGGCTCGGGCCAGATGGTGCTCGTCAATGAGCTCGGGCTCGAGTCCTACGTGCTCGGTGTGGTGGCGAACGAGATGCCGGCCTCATGGGGCCTCCTCGGCGCTTCCGGTCCGCAAGGGGAACCATGGGGTTTCCAGGCGCTCGAGGCTCAGGCCGTCGAGGCCCGAACCTATGCGCTCGCGGTCGGCAACGGCTACGGGTTCGCGACCATCTGCGACACCTCGGCGTGCCAGGTCTACGGCGGTGTGAACAACGGGTTGAGCGCGCCGTATCGGCCGCTGGTCGAGCAGGCGGTGGCGGACACGGCGCACGAGGTGCTCGTGACCGCCTCCGGAGCGCCTGCGTTCACGCAGTACTCGGCCTCCGATGGCGGTTACACGGCACCCGGTACGTTTCCCGCCGTTCCCGATCCCTACGATGCGGGCTGCTACGGCAACATCTGTAACCCCTGGAACCCCTGGACGCAGAGCGTCTCGCTCGCGTCGGTCGAGGCCGCATTCCCCTCGATCGGCACACCCACCGGACTCGCGGTCGATGCGCGCAACGGGCTCGGTAACGACGGCGGACGAGTGACCTCGATCACCGTGAGCGGCACGAACGGGTCGGTGACCGTCTCGGGCGCAACGTTCGCTGGTGCTCTCGGACTCCCCTCGGCCTGGTTCGTCGCGAGCGGACCGATCGCGATCTCGAACGACGCGAGCGCCTCAGCCCCCGCACCGCCCCCGACGCCGCCCGAGTCGCCGAGCCTCGGCAACGGGGTGCTCGAGACCACCCCAGCCGGAACCGTGGTGGCCGCCGACGGTGCCACCAGTCTCGGCGACACCGCTACCCTCGGCATCACCGGCCTCGGCGGCTCCCACCCCCTGGCTGCACCCGTGGTCGGGATCACCCGCGACCCGAGCGGCCAGGGCTACTGGTTGGTGGCGGCCGACGGCGGCGTCTTTGGCTTCGGTGACGCACCCTTCTTCGGGAACACCTATACCCTCGGCATCACCGGCCTCGGCGGCTCCCACCCGCTCGCCGCACCGGTCGTCGGGCTCAGCCCCACCCCCGATGGCCAGGGCTACTGGTTAGTGGCCGCCGACGGCGGCGTCTTCAGCTTCGGTGACGCGGGTTTCTACGGCAATACCTACACGCGCGGCTTCACCGGCCTCGGCGGTGCTCATCCGCTGCCAGCGCGTGTCGTGGCGCTTGTGCCTACCCCTGACGGCAAGGGCTACTGGCTCGCCCTTGCGAACGGCACCGTGCTCGCCTTCGGCGACGCCACGAACCTCGGCGGGCTTCCGGCGGCACCCGCCAGCCCGATCGTCGCCATGCTCGCGACCCCCGATGGCCAGGGCTACTGGCTGCTCGCCGCCGACGGTACGGTCTACGGCTTCGGCGATGCGCCGAGCTACGGATCGCTCACGCCGGGAACGGCGAGCGCGATCGGACTCGTGCCCGGTCCCGGTGGCCAGGGCTACTCCATCGTCCTGTCGTCGGGCGCCCTCGTCGGCTTCGATGGAGGGGTGAGCATCGGCGCCACCGCACCCGCTGGCGGTGCGGTGGGCGCGATCGCGGCGGTCGGCACCCCGGCGACGAACGCGCAGTCGGCGACCACCCCGACGACGACCTCGCCAACGACGCCTGCTCCACCATCGTCGTCGCCGACGGGGAACGTCGGGCTTCGCGGCGTCACGGCGGATGGGACCGTGGTGGCCGCCGACGGTGCCACCAGTCTCGGTGACACCGCCACCCTTGGCATCACCGGCCTCGGTGGCTCCCATCCGCTCGCCGCACCGGTCGTCGGGCTCAGCCCCACCCCCGATGGCCAGGGCTACTGGTTGGTGGCCGCCGACGGCGGCGTCTTTGGCTTCGGTGACGCACCCTTCTTCGGGAACACCTATACCTTGGGTCTCACCGGCCTCGGCGGCTCGCACCCGCTCGCCGCACCGGTCGTCGGGCTCAGCCCCACCCCCGATGGCCAGGGCTACTGGTTGGTGGCCGCCGACGGTGGCGTCTTTGGCTTCGGTGACGCACCCTTCTTCGGGAACACCTATACCTTGGGTCTCACCGGCCTCGGCGGCTCCCACCCGCTCGCCGCACCGGTCGTCGGGCTCAGCCCCACCCCCGACGGCCAGGGCTACTGGTTGGTGGCCGCCGACGGCGGCGTCTTTGGCTTCGGTGACGCCCACTTCTACGGCAATACCTACAGTGCCGGCTACTCAGGCCTCGGCGGCTCGCACCCGCTCCCTGCCCCAGTGGTCACGCTCGTGCCGACGGCCGACGGCCAGGGCTACTGGCTCGTGCTTGCGAACGGCGATGTCTTTGCCTTCGGCGATGCATCGGACCTCGCGAGCGCCGATGTCGGCTCTGCCACCGTGGTGAGTGCTGCGCGCGCAGGTGCCGGTCTCGAACTGGTGTTGTCCTCCGGCGCCATCGTGGGGCTTGGCGGCGCCCCGAGCGCCCCTGCGCCTGGCGGCGTCGATCTGGTCGGGGGCACCGCGGTCGCGGGGTAAGAGGGACGTTGCCTGTCAGATCGGGAGACGTCGGAGGACGGTGCGCGGCAGGACGCTGAGCACCATGACCCCGAGCGCGGCGGCCCGGGGCACCCAGATCACTCGTTGGCGAGCCTGGATCCCTGCGATGGTTGCGCGAGCGACCTGTTCGGGCGAGAGCGCGAGCGGTGGTCGCTCGAGACCCTCGGTCATGCGGGTCGTGACGAACATCGGGCGCACGATGTGGACACCGACCGCCGGTTCGAGGCGATCGGCGAGCCCGAGGGCAAAGCGATCGAGCGCCGCCTTCGACGCGTCGTAGACGTAGCTTCGCCGGCGCACCACCGTGGCGGCGACCGACGAGAGGACGATCAGCTGACCGGTGCCGGCCCGCTCGAGGCGATCGGCGAGCACGCTGAGTGCCACCGCAGGTCCGGTGGCGTTGACCGCAAAGGCATTCGCGACGATGGCGGGGTCGGCCTCGGCAGCGTGTTGGTCGGGGAGGACACCTGCCGCGACGAGGACGGCATCCACACTGCCGAGCCACTCGAGGGCTGGTTCGAGGTCGCTCGGTACCGCTCGTGGATCGGCGAGGTCCAGGTGGAACGTGGCGACCTCGTCGAGGTGCTCACGGATCCGGTCGCGAGCGCGTTCGAGTGTGGCCGGCCGCGGTCCGGCGAGCGCGACGCGTTCGAGGGGGCCGTCGGTTGCGAGGCGCTCGATGATCGCGACCGCGAGATCGGACCCACCCCCCACGACGAGGAGCTGTTGGGGAAGACCGTTGGCGTTGAGCACGCCACGAGGCTAGTCGAGGTGCAGGCGGCGGGCGAGGTCGGAGCTGATGACGCCTCGTACACCGAGGCGTGCACGCAGCGCTTGGAAGTCGTCGATCCTGGTGTACATCGCCCGAGCGGACTCAGGTCGAAGCCGTCCGTCCTTGGCGAGGTAGACGCGACCTCCGGCCTCGAGCACGAGGGCGTCGAGGCGCACGAGGAGGGTCTCGAGGTCGCTCCGGCGCGCCGGGAGATCGAGCGCGAGAGTCCAGCCTGCGGTGGGGAACGAGAGCCAACCGTTCCCCGCTGGCCCGAAGCGCTTCAGCACGCTGAGGAACGACGGATGCCCATGCTCGACGAGGTCGGTGAGGATGCGCCTGATCACCGATACGGCGTCGTTCGGGACGACCACTTGGTACTGCACGAAACCTCGTGGGCCGTAGAGACGGTTCCAACCGTTCACGGCGTCGAGCGGATAGAAGTACGAGCGCAGGTCGACGAGGGCCGTCTCCGGCCGACGCCGTCCACGCTGGTACCACAGCTCGTTGAACGCCCGAATCGTGGGCACCGACAGCAGCCCTGAGGGGATGCGATCTGGAGGTGCGGGCAGCGTTCGCTCGCGCGGCAGTCGGAGTGGGTCGTGAGCGAGCGAGGCCGGGAGTGCGTCGGCGGGTGCGTGGTCGGCGAACGAGACGAGGCCGCGGCCGAGGCGAGCTCCGGTAGCCGTCGCGTCCAGCCATGCGACGGAGTAGCGAACCGAACTGTCGTCGGCGAGGACCTCGATGGTCTCGTCGAGGGACGACGTCGCGACTTCTCGGTCGAGGACGAAGCGGCTCTCGACCGGGATGAGCCGAACGGCGGCTCGGAGGATGACCCCGGTCAGTCCCATGCCGCCCACGGTCGCCCAGAAACGCTCATCGGGTGGCGCGAGCTCGACGATGCCCTCCGGCGTGGCCAGCCAGAGTCGCTCGACGTAGCCGCCGAACGATCCGTCTCGGTGATGGTTCTTGCCATGGACGTCGGCGGCGATCGCACCGCCGACGGTGACGTGCTTGGTGCCGGGGGTGACGGGGAGGAACCAACCGTGGGGGAGCACACTCGCAGCGAGGTGGGCAAGCGAGGTACCCGCGTCGACGACGGCGACGCCGCGATGCTGGTCGAGGGTGACGACCGGCTGGCGGCTGGTCATGTCCAGCACGATCCCGCCTGCCGCGAGCGCCGCGTCGCCGTAGCTGCGTCCGAGGCCGCGGGCGAGCACCGGGCGGGGGCCCTGGCTACAGAGGGCATCGACGACGGCGTCGTCTGTCGCTTCGCGAAGCCACGCCGCCGAGCGGGGCGTTCGGCCCCACCCTTCGAGGAGCGTCCAACGCTCCTCGAAGGGTGGGGCCTGATCGGTCGCCGCGTCGATGGGTTGGCTCATATGCCTAGACAAGGAAGATCGCTCCTCCGACGAGCGCGACCCAGAGCATGCCGATCCCGAGCAGCGTGCGATCGGCGGTGAGGAGGTCCTCGGGGGCCTCCCCGTGGCCGTGCTCGACGAGCAGGGCGTAGCGAAGGACTCCGATCGTGAACGGCACGATCGACAAGCCAAGCACGAGGCGACCATCCGATAGCCCGGCGCTGCGCTCGAACGCCCAGAAGCAGTAGGTCACGACTGTCGTGGTGGCAGCGAGTGCCCGAGTCAGGTTCAAGAAGCCTGGTGAGTACGAAGCGAGCACGCTGCGGGTGCGGCTCTCGCCGTCGGTCGCGGTGAGCTCGGCATAGCGCTTCGAGGCCACGACGAAGAGCGCGCCGAAGCCGGCGACGAGCAAAAAGTAGTGCGAGATGAAGACGTGCGCTGCGATGCCTCCCGCGACGGCGCGCAGCACGAAGCCGCCGGCCACGATCGCGATGTCGAGGATCGGTTCGTGCTTGAGCTTGAGCGAGTAGGCAAGCGTCGAGGCGGCGTAGGTCGCGAGGACGGCGAGCGTCGCCAGGTTGATGGCGAGGGCGGCGAGGAGGAGGGCCCCGAGGCCGAGGATGGTTGCCGTGAGAAGGGCGAGCCATACCGGGACGATGCCGGCCGCGATCGGGCGTCGGCGTTTGGTCGGGTGGGCGGCGTCGCGCTCTCGATCCGCAGTGTCATTGAGCAGATACGTCGCGGCCGAGATCGCGACGAAGGCGACGAAGGCGAGGGCTGTCGGCACGAGGACGTGGGTCCGAAGGATGCTGCCCGCTGCGAGCGGTGCCGCTACGACGAGAGCGTTCTTGGCCCACTGCTTGGGTCGCATCGCGACGATCAGGCCACGTACGATCCGTCCCGTGGAGCGCTCGCCGCTCGCGTGCGATCGCTCGATCGCTGTGGTTGCCTTCACCGTGCTCCCTCGCCATGCTCCTCGTGGCGTTCGTCCATCGCCTACTCGCCATCGCCCACAGGCAGCGCCTCGTCATCCACCGATGCCGTGAGCCTACCCGACGAGAACGAGGCGAGGAGGATCCGCGCACGGCCGAAGGCGTTGGGCAGCCACGGAGCGAGGGCGGTTGCGACGATGCCGACGAGTCCGCCGAGGGCGAGAAGGGTGCTGGCGGTCACTGGAAACAGGAGGGGAACCAGGCTGAACGCGATCGCAGGTGGAAGGGACACGCCGAGCTGGCTGCTCACGAACGCGGCGAGCGCGACCGCGACGGGGGCGACGACGAGGGGCGGGGCCACGAGATGGAGGACGAGCGCGCCGGCGAAGCCCGTCGCGAGCGCCACGGAACGACGGATGGCCTCCTGACCCGCTGGTGGGCGAGCGCCGAGGGCTGCTTCGGTCGTGGCGACGTAGAGCGGCGGAAGCATGAGGAACGGGTTCAGGCTGGCGAGCAGCACCGCAACGGCGCTCGCTGGCGCGATCTGGGCAAGCTCGTGGGTGCCGAAGTGGCGGCGACTTGCTCGGTGGCGCCGTTCGGCGACGAGTGCGACGGGCACCATGGTGAGCGCTACCGCCACCACGTACGCGGCTACCACGATGTGCAGGTAGATCGGTAGCAGCCCCGCCGAGAGCGCTGGCAGGGCGGGGAGGTCGAAGAGGACGAAGGCCCCCAGGATGGCGACCGTCACCAGAGCGATGAGGGCGGGCTCAGGCAGCGAGACGTAGCGAGCGGCCTGGACGCCGCCGAACGCCGCGAGATCGATCAGCGCCACGGTCGCCAATGGCCGGTGGGTGAACAAGGGCAACTCCCACACCAGCATGCCGGCGCTCACGGCGGCAGCCTCCGGGACCACGATCGCGGGTTGGTCGAGGAGTTGGCGCGCGCCGACCATCGCGGCGGCGATGCCGATGGGCACCAACCACCAGAGCCTGCGTCTCATCGAGCCCTCTCCAGACGCCAGGCGGCCTCCTCCTGGCCGATCGGTGTGATCGGGGCGCGAGCGACGAATGGCCAGATGTCCTCGGCGATGGCACGCCAGTCGGCCGTCGCACCGAGCTCGGCGAGGAGTGCATAGAGGCCGAGGTTGATCCGTTGGACCACGACGAACGCCGGTGGCACGTTGACGGCGCTGGCCAGCGGGTGCGATCGGTCGAAGGTGTGACGAAGGATGCCCGAGGCCCACGCCGGCGTCACCGTGCGCGGTCCAGGTGTCTCGACGAGTTCGTAGTAGGGAGCGAAGAACTCCCACAGCACGTCGTCGTCGTGGTCGTCGCCGATGACGAGGCCGGCTGCTCGAAGCGTCTCGGCGAAGGCGTGGCGGTCGGGCGTCACGACACGCGCCCTGATCAGCGCCTCGAAGGTTGCCATCTCGTCGGCGGTGAACGAGCGCGAGAATCCGAAGTCGAGGAAGGCAACGCGCGGGCGTGGTCCGTCGAGGATGAGGTAGTTGCCGGGATGCGGGTCGCCGTTGTAGAGACGGAGGCGATAGAGACTCGCGAAGACGAAGCGGAACAGGATCTCGCCGATCTCGGACCGCTCCTCGGGCTCGAGGGTGGCAGCACTCGCAAAGGGTGCGCCATCGATCCATTCGGTGACGAGGACCCTGCTCGTCGTGAGCGCTCCGATCGGGCGGGGGATGACGATGCGCGGGTGGCCGGCGTAGGCCCGTGCGAAGCGAGCCTGGACGGCAGCCTCGCGCCGGTAATCGAGTTCGTCGCGGACCCGCGTGGCGAGTTCGGCGACGATGTCGTCGACGCGCATCGAGGGAAAGGCGAAGCGCAGAAGGCCGACGATGGCTGGCGCTTGCTCGAGGTCGGCGGTGATGAGTTCGCGCGCGTCCGGGTACTGGATCTTCAGCGCCACGGTGGTGCCATCGCGGAGCGTGGCGCGATGGACCTGACCGATCGAGGCCGCGGCCCGGGGCTCCTCTTCGATCTCGGCGAACCGCGAGAGCCGTTCGCCGAGTTCGTCGCGCAGGACGCCGAGCGCGAGGTCGGCGCTCATCGGCGGTGCGGCGTCTTGGAAGCGCGCGAGACCGTTGCGGACGTCGTCGGGGGCGGCGGGATCGACGTAGGACGCCATCTGCGCAAGCTTGACGGTGAGGCCGCGCATGCCCGCGACGGCGGCCGCTACGTCGGTCGTCGTGCGCAGTGTCCGTGCTCGCTGGGCCGCGTCCTTGCTGGGACCTGGCGTGAGCGCGATACCGATACGACGAAGGGTGTCGCGGGCCGCGATGGTCGTGGCCGCTCGACCCACCTGCCACAGGCGTTGTCTGCTCGTGATCGACAGTCTAGTGGCCATCGGGAGTTCGGTACTGGGGAGTGAGGGTCAAGAAACATGATGGCAAGTGACTCAAGAAAATGGTCAGTTTGGGAATAGATTTGCTAGAGTGGTGTTGTCGTAAGTGTCACGACGATCGTGACAGTCGAGGACTGGCAAGGAGGTGTGTGCCATGGTGCTGTTCCGTACGGATCCGTTCCGTGAGCTCATGAGCATGGTGCAGGGTGTGACCACTGAGGGTTACTCGGTGTTCACGCCGGTCGATGCCTATCGCGAGGATGATCACTACGTCGTCGAGTTCGACCTGCCCGGCGTCGATCCGGAGTCGATCGATCTGACCGTTGAGCGCAACGTCCTCACGGTGAAGGCTGCGCGCGCGGTGAGGCGGGCGGACGCCAAGGACGTCGTCGTCGCCGAGCGCTTCGCCGGCACGTTCCAGCGGTCGATCTACCTCGGTTCGGAGCTCGATCCGTCCCGAGTGAGCGCGACCTACCAGGACGGGGTGCTGCGGGTGACGGTTCCGCTCGCTGAGACCGCTCGTCCGCGCCGTATCCAGATCGAGCGTGGCGCCTCGGCGCATGCGCTCACGTCGCACGAAGCGTGAGCGTCAGGTCGCGACGGTTCGATCGTTGCGACCATCGTGCGTTGGTCCAGGCTGGCCGCGGGTATCCGCGGCCAGCCTGGACGTGCTTTCGCGTTCGTGTCGACGCCCGCGCGGAACGATATGCCTGAGCGTCCAGGATGATCTCGGTAGACCGAGGCGTTGGTGCGAGTGTCGACACGATGGAGGGTGACATGCGCGTAGCGGTGAGTGGTGCGAGCGGGTTGATCGGGCGGGCGCTCGTATCGGTGCTGCGGGCTCGTGGCGACGAGGTGCTCGCGCTTCGACGGGGCGATGCCCCGGACCCGGCGGGAACGCCGATCTTCTCGACCAACGACGAGCGGGCGTGGTTCGACGCGATCGACGGCGTCGATGCAGTGGTGCACCTTGCGGGTGCGCCGATCGGCGAGCGCCGCTGGAATGCGGCGGTTCGGTCCTCGATCTACGCCTCTCGCGTCGTCGGCACCCGGTCTGTGGTACGTGGCTTGCGACAGCTGACGAGTCCACCTCGCGTGCTGGTCTGCGCATCGGCGATCGGGTTCTACGGCGATCGTGGCGACGAGGTGCTCACCGAGCAGTCCACCGCCGGGGAGGGATTCCTCGCTCGGGTCGTGGTCGATTGGGAGGCGGAGGCGCTCCGGGCCCGCGAGGTCGTCGGTCGCGTGGTCCTTGCGCGTACGGGTGTCGTGCTCGCTCCAGATGGCGGCGTGCTCACTCGTCTCCTGCCCATGGCGCGGCTCGGTCTCGCGGGGCCCTTCGGGCATGGTCGGCAGTTCATGAGTCCGATCAGCTTGGTCGATGAGGTGCGAGCCATCGTCCACGCCATCGACACCGAGCTCGACGGACCAGTCAACCTCGTTGGCCCGGACCCGGTGCGGAACCGAGACTTCGTCGCAGTCCTCGGCCGTGTCGTCAGCCGCCCGGCCGTGCTCCCGGTCCCGGCTCCGGTGCTCGAGGTGGTCCTCGGTTCCGAGATGGCTCGCGAGCTCCTCCTTGTGTCGCAGCGTGTCGAACCGAGCGTCCTCGGTGCAAGCGGCTTCGCCTTCGAGCACCCAACCGTGCACGCCGCCCTCTCGTGGGCGGTGCGGGATGGTTCGCTCACCGCTGCTGGCGTCTAGCTGCCTCGTCGTCTCCTGGCGTGCGGTGGTCCGACGCCGCGCCACGCCATCGCCGAGGTTGCGCCGGTACGTGAACGCGGAGGCGGGCGGGGAGGGTTCGAAGATCGATCGGGGTCTCGGCGATTGGCTCCCCGTCGATCGCCACCAGGGTCGGCGTGGCACTCGTGAGCGTGATGACTCGAGCGTCGCGCGTCAGCAGGGTCCCGTGCGGGTGGTGAGGCCTCTGCTGCATCATGGAGGCCAAGGATCGTACCAGCAGCGAGAGCGGCGAGCGGGTGACGGCGATGGCGGTGAGTCGGCCGTCGGCCGCAAGCGACGGCGGGAGCGAGATGCCAAGACGCCCTCCGAGCCGTGGGGTGTTGACGACCGCGAGTTCGACGAGCGTCCCTGGAAAGTGGACAGGTTGTCCATCCACGCTCACCTCGAGGCGGACTCCGTCGTAGTGGCGCCAGACCCGCCATGCGGCGAGCGGGTAGAGCAGCGGCCGGGCTCGGCCGCGAAGGTGCTGGACCGCCTCCGCGAAGCGCGCGATCACACCCACCGACACAGCGTGGACGAACAAACGAGTGCCGGCGAGCCCGAGATCGATGGCGGTCTCGACGCCGCCGATCGCGACGCTCGCGGCGTCCTCCGGGCCGAGTGGGATGCGCAGGCCTCGAGCGGTGTCGTTGCCGGTGCCGGTCGGAAGGATGCCGAGCACGACCTCGTGATCGGCCGCGACCTCGGCCCCACCGCTGATGGAGCCATCGCCGCCGGCGACGATGAGGACCTCGGGGCTCTGGCGGGCAGCGGCAGAGAGGCTTGCGCCGAAGGCATCTCGCGGAGCGACGATGACGCCGACGTTCGAGTCCAGCCGATGGAGATGGGTCAGGGCGCGTCGGGTGAGGCGCGTGGAGCCGGCGTGCGCATTGACGACGACGACGGCTCGCCGATCGGTTCGCGGACCTGGAAGCACCGCGCGCACGGCGCTGAGCGCAGCGGTGGCGGCCAGGGCGTGGCCTGCGAACCAACCCAGTCGTCTGCGAGCCGAGAGCGCCAACCCCGCGACGATCGGGCCCCGCAGGGCTGGACGTGCCGCACCAATCGCAAGACCGAGACCGAGACCCGCTGGCCCCCGCGCGCAAAGGTCGTAGGCGGTGCCGACGACGAGGGCTCGCGCGGCGTGTGGATGCCTGCGGAGCCATTGGCCGAGCGCCAAGCCGCCGCCGAGCGCGGCCTCGGCGAGGCCGAGGGTTCGGGGGGCTACGGCGCGCACGCAGCGAGTCTACGAGGGAGCGGGTCTGCGTGTCGGCCTCGTAGGCTGCCAGCGTGGGTCGAGACTTGGCGGTCGATCGCTTCGCGGGCTCGGAGCCGCGCGTCGTCGTGGTGCACGGCGTGCTCGATCGTGCTGCGACCTTTCGACGCTTCGCGCGAGCGCTCGCACCGCTCGAGGTCGTGCTCTACGACCGCCGTGGTTACGCGCGCTCTCGGGACATGGGGCCCGCCACCTTCACGGCGCACCTCGCAGACCTGCGGGCTGTGGTGGGGCGCGAGCATGCGACGGTGGTCGTTGGTCATTCGCTCGGAGGGACGCTCGCACTCGCCTTGGCGAGCGATCCTCCGCCCACGCTGCGTGGCGTGAGTGTCTTCGAGGCGCCCCTGCCGACGTCGGCGTGGTGGGGACCGTGGGCAGTGGACCCTCGGTCGGTGCTGGCGGGTGAGGTTCCCGAACCAGACCTCGAGGAGCTGGTGAGCGACTTCCTGCGTCGAGCGATGGGCCCTGCGCTCGCACAGCTCGGGCCGAACTTCCTTGCGGAGCGCCGAGCAGAGGCCCCAGCCTTCACGCGAGAACTCGCCGAGCTCGCTGCTGGTGAGGTTGCCATCGACCTCGACCGGATCTCGGTCCCGGTGCAAGCGGGCATCGGCGAGCTGGCAGGGACTCGCCATCGCCGAGGACTTGCAACACTCATGGCGAGCATCGATGCCGAGGCCTACTGTGTGAGGGGCGCTCCCCACGGGGTGCACCTGTCGGCGCCAGCGGCCTGGGCCGAGGCGGTCCGCGACTTCATTCGTCGCCTCGACTGAGCACGCGAGCCGAGCACGGCATGCGAGGGCCTAGGGCAGGGGTGCCTCGAGCGCGCGACGAAGTAGGTCGGCTTGTTCGAGCGCGTGCATCGCAGCGGAGCCCGTTGCCGGAGAGCCAGCGCGCACGCGAGAGACGTGGCGCAGCCGCGCCCCATTGAGGTCCATGCGATGGAGCAGCTCGTGGACGGACGGCCAGGCGCCCATGTTCTCGGGCTCCTCTTGGAGCCACACCAGTTCGGCGAGGTTGGGGAAGGTCGCCAGTGCTGCGGCGAGTGCTTCACGGGGCCAGGGGTAGAGCTGGTCGACGCGCACGATGGCGGTCGGCGCGGCGAGCTCACCCTTGGCTCGCTTGGCCATTGCCTCGTAGGCAACCTTGCCGCTTGCGAGGATCAGTCGTCGCACTGAGGTCGGCTCGAGCTCGCCGTCGTCGACCAACGGGTCGGCCAGAACCGGCTGGAAACCTCCGTCAGTGAACGCGGCGATCGCAGAGCGCGTCTCACGCGCACGGAGCAGAGACTTGGGGGTGAGGACGACGAGCGGCCGCTGTGGGGTGCGCGCAACCTGGGCGCGCACGAGGTGGAACAGCTGCGCGGCCGTCGACGGTTGGACGACCGCAAGGTTGGGTCCGGCAGCGAGCGCGAGGAAGCGCTCGAGCCGAGCGGACGAGTGTTCTGGCCCCTGTCCTTCGTAGCCGTGCGGCAAGTAGAGCACGAGACCCGAGTGCTGGTCCCATTTGTCGAGCGCTCCGGCGATGAACTGGTCGATCACGATCTGAGCGCCGTTCGCGAAGTCGCCGAACTGTGCCTCCCAGATGACGAGAGCGGATCGCTGGACGAGCGAGTAGCCGTACTCGAACCCCATCGCCGCATACTCGGACAACGAGGAGTCGTACACCATGAAGCGCCCGATCGGGGACGCGTGCGGCACCGGCACCTCGTCGTCGCGCAAGCGAGCGAGGGGTTGGACCATCGCGCCCGTCTCGTAGTCGTAGAGGGCGGCGTGACGATGCGAGAAGGTGCCGCGGCGCGTGTCTTGGCCGCTGAGGCGGACGTCGTGCCCCTCGAGCAGCAGCGTGCCGTAGGCAGCGAGCTCCCCGAGCGCCCAGTCGAGCTGTCCCTGCTCGTAGAGGGCCCGGCGCGTCTCGAACTGGCGAGCGAGCTTTGGATGCAGGTGAAAATCCTCTGGCACCCGATGGATCGTCTCGATCACGTAGTCGAGCGCAGCCTTGTCGACCGCGGTCGTGACGATCGGGAGTGGGACGTCGCGTGCTGGCTCTGGCGGCAGCTCGGTCGGCTTGGGGGGTGCTGCCTCGCGAGTCTCGGCAAGCGCCGTCGCGAGCCGCTGGAGGTACGCTTCGAGCGCTTGGTCGGCTTCGTCCTCCGAGATCGCACCCGAACGTACCAACTGATCTGCGTAGAGTCGGCGCACGGACGGGTGCTGCTCGATCACGTGGTACATGACGGGCTGCGTGTAGCTCGGTTCGTCGCCTTCGTTGTGTCCGTGACGGCGATAGCAGATCAGGTCGACGACGACGTCCTTGTGGAAGGTCGCTCGATACTCGACGGCGAGCCGCGCACAGCGCGCCACCGCCTCCGGATCGTCGCCGTTGACGTGGAAGATGGGTGCTTGGATGGTCTTGGCGATGTCGGAGGCGTAGAAGGAAGAGCGCGCCTCCGATGGGTTCGTGGTGAAGCCGACCTGGTTGTTGATGACGAGGTGGACGGTGCCGCCAGTCCGGTAGCCAGGCAGCTGCGAGAGGTTGAGCGTCTCGGCGACGACGCCCTGGCCGGCGAACGAAGCGTCGCCGTGGACGAGGATCCCGAGGACACCGAACTCGTAGAGCGTGCCACGCTGATCCTGGAGCGCGCGCACCATGCCTTCGACGACGGGATCGACCGCTTCGAGGTGCGAGGGGTTGGATGCGAGCGTGACGGGCAGCTCGCTGCCGCTCGCAGTGCGATAGTGTCCCTCGAAACCCTTGTGATACTTGACGTCGCCCGAGCCCTGCACGCTCGAGGGGTCGAGGTTGCCTTCGAACTCGGCGAAGATCGTGCGATAGGACTTGCCGACGATGTTCGCCAGCACGTTCAAGCGCCCGCGATGCGCCATGCCGATGACGGCTGCGTGTGTCCCCGTCTCGGCGGCGTGATCGAGGACCTCCCGGAGGAACACGATGGCAGACTCGCCACCTTCCAGACCGAAGCGCTTCTGGCCGATGTAGCGCGTCGACAGGAACTTCTCGAACGCCTCGGCGTCGTTCAAGGTTGCGAGGATGCGGAGCTGGTCATCCTTCGTGAGGGTTTGGTGCGAGCCCTCGATCCGTTGTTGGATCCAGAGCTTCTCGTCCGGGCTCTGGATGTGCATGAACTCGTAGCCGATGGTCTGGCAGTAGGTATCGCGCAGCACCTGGAGGATGGTTTCGAGGGACGCCTGACCCCCTGGGACGAGCCCTTCAGCGAGGAAGGGTCGGGAGAGATCCCACAGCGTGAGTCCGTAGGTTGCCGGATCGAGTTCGGGGCTCATGGTGGGACGGGTCAGGTCCAGCGGATCGAGCGTCGCGAGCAGATGCCCACGAACCCGATAGTGGTGGATCAGGCTCTGGACGTGGACCTGCTTGGCGAGCCGCTCGGTCGCGTCGGGCTGCATGCTGGTGTGGTCGGCCTGCCACCGCATGGGCGGGTAGGGAACCTGGAGTGCCGAGAAGATCTCGTCGTAGAAGTCCTGTTCTCCTTCGAGGAGAGCGGCGATCGTCGCGAGGAACTGCCCAGACTCGGCGCCTTGAATGATGCGATGGTCGTACGTCGAGGTGAGGGTGATCGTCCGCGAGACACCGAGTTCGCCGAGGAGTCGTGGGTCTGCAGCCTGGAATGCGGCGGGGTAGGCGATGGCCCCGACGCCAACGATCACCCCTTGACCGGGCATGAGACGCGGGATTGAGTGCTCGGTGCCGATCGTCCCAGGGTTCGTGATCGAGGCGGTGGCCCCGACGAAGAGGTCGGGCGATGCCTGCTGTGAGCGCACCGCGCGGACCGCATCGTCGTAGGCGGCGAAGAACCCAAGAGGACCGAGGGTGTCGGCGTTGCGAATCACCGGCACGAGGAGCGAGCGGGTGCCGTCGGGGCGCTGAACGTCGACGGCGATGCCCAGGTTCACGCTCTCTGGGATGACGATGCCGGGGTGCCCGCGTCCGTCGGCGTCGGCGACGTAGGAGGCGTGCATCCGAGGATGCTCGACGAGCGCACGGACGATGGCCCACGCGACCAAGTGACCGAACGAGACCTTCGATCGACCGAGCCGCTGGAGCTGATCGTTGATGGTTGCCCGGTTGACCTCGAGTGCGCGGGTGGGCACGGCACGCACGCTGGTGGCGGTCGGGACCGCAAGCGAGGCCTCCATGTTGCGTGCCAAGGCGCCCTGGGCTCCACGGAGGGGCTGTGCTGACGGGACGGTCGGCGTCGTGGAGACTGCGGGTTCGGACGCGTGCGGTGCCGTCTCGGGAGCGCTGCTCCTCGGCGGCGTCAGCGGGTCGACGGCTTCTGGGGACGATGCAGGGGTGAACGGCGCGGTCTGGGGTGTGGCTCCGTTGTGCGGAGGCGAAGTCGGCGCCGGTGTCGCCGTCGTCGGAGGTGTCGCGACGCCTGGAGCCTCGAAGCCAACGAGCTCTTTCGCCGTAGCGGTGGCGATGGTCTTCGTCGCCACGCCATCGGGGACGCGCTCACCCTCGAAGTACGCACGCCAGCTCTCAGGCACGAGGAGGGGATTGGCTCGGTAGCGCTCCGCCATCTCCTCGACGAACCAGTCGTTGGGTCCGAACTGTTCGGAGGCCGAATGCTGCACAGTGCTGTTGTCGGGTGCGCTCGCCATCAGCTTCAGTCTAGGCTCGCGCCCCCATCGCGCCAAGTGAGCCCGCCGCGGCGGCCGTCGCTTCAGGTGGGCGCTCCGGCAGCCGAGATCACCACTGCTGGAAGCGACAGGAGCCGAGCAGGAGGCGGGCGTGGATCTCCAGGGAGTGGGATGCGCTGATCGCTCCGACGGTGTCCGCCCGCGAAGCTTGGCGGACCTCGTGGACGATCTCGTCACGGGTCGGATCGCTCCTCGCACGCACCTGCAGCCGATCGTCAACCTGCACGGTCCGCGGATCGCGGGCTACGAGGCGCTCGCGCGGCTCGACCCCATGGGCAGGATCGGACCTGATCGCGTGATCGCTGCCGCCTGGGACCTTGGCGTGGGGGCGGAGCTCGAGACCTTGTGTGCGCTCGCTGCGCTCGAGCGACGAGCGGATCTGCTCGGCGAGCACTTTCTCGCGATCAACGTGAGTCCAGTGACGCTCGAGTCGCGCGCCTTCGAGGCCGTCGTGGGACTGCCCTCGCTCCAGGGGTTGGTCATCGAACTCACCGAACACGTTCCGCTCCATGACCTGCCGGATCTCCCCGCGAGACTCGACCTCCTTCGGGAACGCGGCGCCATCATCGCCATGGACGACGCGGGCGCCGGGTACGCGGGCCTTGCGGCGCTCCTCGTCGTGCGACCGGAGATCGTCAAGCTCGATCGAGGGCTCGTGAACGGGATCGACCGTGACGCGGCGCGCAGTCGTCTCGCATCCGCCTTCGGCGCATTCCTCGGTGAACTCGATGCGTGGCTCCTTGCCGAGGGGGTCGAGACCTACGGAGAACTCGAAGAGATCGTGCGGATCGGCATCCCTCTTGCGCAGGGTTACCTGTTTGGCCGTCCATCACCCGAGCCGATCGATCTCGACCAGGTGCTGCGTGAACGACTCATGCACGTCCACAGGCCACGTTCGAACGACAGCTGCGCTGGCGAGTACCTTGAGCCTGCCGAACGTATCGGCGCACTGGCCGACGCACCGCCGACGGGTTGGTGGGTGCTGCAGCCGACAGGGCGCAAACCCCTGGCCGTCGGCTGCTGTTGGTCGAACGGCGAGCGACGCCAGCGTTGGGAACGACCCCTCGTCGTCCACGAAGAAGACCCCCTCGACGTGCTGCTCCAACGGGCGCTCGTGCGCGACGACGGTGCGCTCGAGCCGATCGTGGTCGTCGACGCCGACGGCGCGGCGTGTGGCGTCGTGAAGCCGTCGCGGGTCGTTCGGTGCGTCTTGGACGGTCGCCGATGATGGTATGGGTGCAAGGTGGGCCAACCTCGGTCCGGCGTCGTCGCGGTGAGCTACCATGACGCTGGTAGGAAGCGTGCCGCCACAGGGAAGTCGTGGCCAGCGCAACGTGGGCCTTCCGGGCGCAGACCTCGGTGGGTTCCTCGCGGCGATGGCGCTGCGGCAGTGCGTTGGGCTCGACGGCGTGGTCCGGGTCACAGATCCAGTGTTCGTCAAGAAGGAGGGCCAACCATGAAGGAGTTCCGGTGCGGGGATGTGATCCCCCTGTGCGACTGGCATGCAGCGGCGGCGACGGATGAGGAACTGCTCGCCCACATCCAGGAGCACGTCGTGAGTGCGCACGGGCTCAAGCGAGTGACGCCTGCCCTGCTCGCGGCCGTGAAGTCGCAGGTTCGTGACGTCGCCTAGCCCGCTAGGGTAGGTCCGCTCGAGGTCGCCGGTGACGGCGCGGCGAGGGGCGCGATCGGGGAGGACCGAGGAGGACGGGTGGCAGCGATCGATCCGACCACGTTGATCCCACATCGACCCCCCTTCTTGCTCCTCGACGCGATCGACGATCTCGAGCCGGGTCTCCGAGCCGCGGGCAGGTGGCGCGTCCCGGTCGACCTGCCGATCCTGGCCGGTCATTTCCCAGGGCGGCCGGTCCTGCCGGGCGTCTACCAGGTGGAGTCCATCGCGCAACTGGGCGCGGCGGCCGTGCTCGCCGATGAGCGCTTCGCTGGTCGGCTACCGCTGTTTGGTGGGGTCGATCGGGCACGGTTTCGGCGCCAGGTGTTGCCGGGCGACGAGCTGCGATTGGAGGTCGAGCTCTCCTCGCTGTCGACGAGGGCCGGACGCGGTCGGGGACATGCCAGGGTCGGTGACGCGATCGTCGCCGAGGTCGAGCTGATGTTCGTGATCGCGCCGACCGCGTGACCATGCGGCTTGCGACCTGGAACGTCAACTCGATCCGCGCCAGGATCGAGTTGGTGGTGGCGTGGGCCGAGCGTGTCGCCCCCGACGTGCTCCTGCTGCAGGAGACCAAGGTGGCCACCGATCAGTTCCCGGCCGATTCCCTCGTCTCGCTCGGCTATCACGTGACCCACTGGGGCACGGGGGCCTGGAACGGCGTCGCGGTCCTGACCCGCGAGGCTCCTCGCGAGGTGCGCTATGGGACCGGGTTCGCGCGAGCGCCTCTGGCGACCGAGGAACCCCGTGCGCTCGCGGTCAGGCTCGAGGCGGGCTGGTTCATGAGTGTCTACGTGCCGAACGGTCGTGCGCTCGATGATCCGCACTACGTCTACAAGCTGACGTGGCTGGCCGAGCTGCGGGCACATCTCGCAGACCTGGTTGCCGACGGTGTGGTGGTCGGCGGTGACTTCAACGTCGCACCGAGCGACCACGACGTCTGGGATCCGTCCGCGCTCGAAGGCGCGACCCACGTGTCGTTGCCCGAGCGACGCGCGCTCGATGCGCTCCTCGGGCTCGGCCTCACCGACGTCTATCGCGCGCTTCACCCTGACGATCCGGGCTTTACCTGGTGGGACTACCGGCAGGGCGCCTTCCGTCGTGGGATGGGGATGCGCATCGACCTGGTCCTCGCCAGCGAGGACATCGCGCGCAACGTGGTTGCGGTCGATGTGGACATCGAGGCCCGGCGGGCTCCTCGCCCTTCCGATCACGCACCGCTCGTCGTGGATCTCGCTTAGCTGTCGGCAGGCGCGCTGACGCACGCCCAGATGGCGCGAGCGACCGCGCGGCGCCTGGCTGGCGGAACGCGTGTGAGGTGCGCGACCACGTCGTCCGCGCATCGTGGTGGGGTTCGTACGAAGGTCTCGATGCTCTCGTCGCTCAGCAGCATCGACGGCGCGATCGCGAAGCTGCGCGCCAGGCGAGCTCGTTGGGCGACGAGGGCATGGCGCAGCGCGCGTTGGCGCGCGACGGCTCCTCTGGCCGCTGCGCTCGGCGTGGGGCGGAGGGGTGCTCGATCACCGACGATCGGTGCGAGGAACGGACTCGGCCCCCCGCCATGCCAGCTCACGCTGAGCGAATCGGTCGCTCGGGTCATCGCGACATAGAGCAGCCTTCGCTCCTCCTCGCGCTGCGCGCTCGTCCGTGCTCGCGGATGCGGCAGTGCGCGCTCTCCGACGCCGAGGACGTGGACGTGGTACCACTCGAGGCCTTTGGCCTTGTGGAAGGTCGCGATGGTGACCGCGTCGAGACGCCGTGCCAGCCGCTGCTCGAGGATCTCCTGGAAGGTCGCGAGGTCTGCGAGTGGATCGACACGGTGGAGTTCGATGGCGATGTCGCGAACTTGGTCGAGCTCGTGCTGGTGCGAAGGGTCGTCGACCTGCATCGAACTCAGCTCGTCGATCAGGTGCCCGACGGTCGCGCGTCGATCTCGCAGCGAGCGCAGTCGTGCGAGCATGGCCGAGACCGTGCGCGTCCGTCCGAGCACGACGGCTGGAATCTCGGCGGCCTCGAGCGCTGCCGTCACGGGCTCGAGTGCGCGCGTGGTGCGGGAGAGTACCGCCATCGCACGCCAGGCGACACCGAGCGCGTGGAGCCCGCCGAGTTCGCGCACGAGCGCTCGAGCCTCTCGCTCTGGCGTGGCGTAGCCGCGCAGCGTGGGTGGTCGACCGCCTGGACGTGCTCCTCGAACGTGTGGCTGCGGATCGAGGATCCTGGTCGCGTGACGGACGAGCTCGTCGCGGCTCCGGTAGTTCGTCGTGAGCGTCACGGTGCGCAAGCCGGGCGGTTCGAGGTCGGTGAGTACGTTCGGGTCGGCGCCGTTCCAGCCGTAGATGGACTGGTTCGGGTCGCCGACCACGGTGAGTCCGGCCAGATCCGGACCGAGGAGCGCGCGGAACAGCCGAAGTTGGTCGGGCGTCGAGTCTTGGAACTCGTCGACGAACAGCGCCTCGATCCCGATGAGTCCGCGCCGTTCGGGCTGGCGTTCGAGTTGTCGTGCGAGCTCTCCGACGATGGAGTCGAGATCGATGACGCGTCGCCGTCGTCGGAGCTCATGGACCGCGCGGACGTGCGCTTCGTGCGCGGGTGACGTCGGTCGCTGGCCGCGGAGGGCAGCTCTCACCGCCGCGTGCTCCGCCGGCGAGAGGTTCGGAAGCGCGGCGCGCACGAGGGTTTCGGACTCCACGACTGGTGGGAGGGCCTTCCCCTCCAGCCGAGCGAGTTCGCTCAGCCAGACGAGCGCAGCACCATGGATCGTCGTGGTGATCGGCAAGGTCGTATCCAGGGTGCGAGCCAGGCGTTGACGCAGAGACAAGGCGGCGGCTCTCGTAAACGTGAGCGCTGCGGACGTGCGGGGTCGTACGGCGCCGAGTCGTATCTGAGCAGCGATACGTCGCGTCAGGACCAGGGTCTTGCCGGAGCCTGCGGGTGCGATGACCCGAACGGGCGCCGGGGCGAGGACCGCCTCGCGCTGGGCGTCGGAGAGACCATCGAGCAGGTCGTCGAGGTCGGTCATCGTGGAGGCGCTGCGCAGCAGAACCATGCCTCGCTCATCAAGGTGGGCGCGGGTGCTCGGCGCGGCCCGCGAGACGGCAGAGCACCGAGCCCTGCCAGTTCCCAGACGGCTCGGAAGCCCTCGTCGTAGCGAGCGCTGCGCGCTGCGATGGCGCGGATGCGCGGAGCGAGCCCATCGAGACGAGGGTCGCTCGGATTCCACCGCCGACTCAGCGTCGCTGGGTCGAAGTCGCCGAACTCGGGGCCGATCTCGAGGAGGCTCGACGTCGGCACGAGCAACTCGATGCCGTACTGCACCGGTTCGACGACGTCTTCGAGATGCGAATCCCACACGAAGCGGAGAATGTCGTGAAGGTCTTCGAGGCGGCTCCATGGCGTGAACGGGATGAAGGTCGGGTGGAGGCCGACGCCTGCTGCGAAGAGCGCGTCACGAGCTGCCAGGACGTCGTGCGCGTGGTGACCCTTGCCCAGGCGGTCGAGGATGTCGTCGCGAAGCGACTCGACCGCGGAGATCACGAAGGCGACGCCCAGTTCGGCGAGACGCGCGGGGAGGGTTGGATCCGCTGCGAGCTCGGCAATCTTGATGGTGACGTCGACGCTGAGCTGCGGGTGACGTTCGTGGACCGAGCGCAAGATGGCGAGCGCATGACGGGGCGCCGAGAGGAAGTCGGCGTCGCCCAGTGACAGGTGGGAGGCACCCGCTTCCACCTGGCGATCGATGTCGGCGAGCACGTCAGTCGCGTCCAGCGTCACGATCCGACCGTGCCACGCGCCGGCGACCGGGCAGTGCAGGCAGCCATGGCGGCAGCCGAGCGTGGTCTCGGCGTACCCGGCGAGCTGCCAGCTCCCGTTGCGCTCGGCGTGTCGATAGCGGTCCAGCGGTTCGCTCGTCGTCACGCGGTAGTGACGACGCCCGCCTCGGCGGAGCGGTCGCTCGGGTTCGATGGCGCCAAGGACCAGCTCAGGATCGTCACGGTCGAGTGCGATGATCCCGTGGTGTGTCTCGCCGAGCGCGTGGAGCGTCGTCGTTGCGTAGGCGCCGACCAGGAGGACGTGCCGAGCGGCGAGCAGGTCAGTGTGAGCAGCGAGGACCTGCTCGGCGATCAGCGCGCCGGTGAGCATCGGTGTGGTGAGGATGATCCAGTCGGCGGATCGAATCTCGCTCGCGAGCACTGCGGCATCGGCCTTGCCGTCGACCACCGTGAGTCGGTCGGCGAGCTCGGCCTGGAGCAACGCCGCGAGTTGGGGACGGTGTCCGAGGTCGTAGGTGGTGATGAGGAGTACTCGTGCTGCGTCGGTACGCGGAGCGGTCACCGCTCAGAGTCTAGGAAGCGGGAGCGACACGGGGACGAAGCACGGAACGGACCTGATCGAGCGTGGAGAGCACGCGTCGGCGGCTTCGTCCGCTCACGAAGACGAAGCCGAGATAGCTGCGGGTTCGTGGGGGAGCGTACACCGTGGTGCCGGCGGTCGTGGTCATCTCGATGCGCTCGACGCCTGGGATCGCTGCCGCCACTTCCACGCCGTCGAGACCCTCGAAGGTGCCGTCGTGGGGCGTGGGGAGCATCCAGATACCGATGGGGCCACCACGGCGGGCCGCAGGGATCGTGCGTGGCTGGTTGAGTGCCCGCTCGATGACGAGATCCTCGAGATGACGACCGTCGTCGAGACGAATGGCTCGAGCACAGCGTCCGCCGATGGTGCGTGGCGCGAGCTCGATGATCACCGGCCGACCTTCAGGGAGCCGTAACTCGGCGTGGATCGGCGTCGTGTGGAGGTCGAGGGCGCGTGCAGCTCGTTCGATGAGCACACGAACCTCTTCGATCACTGAGAGAGGGATGGAGCTCGGAGCGAGGTACGTCGCTTCCCAGAACGTCGGTCCATCGCCGATGTCTGGCTTGTCGAAGACCGTGACGATCTCGAGTGCGCCGTCGGTCAGGATCGCCTCGACGGCGATCTCGGCTCCCGGTACGAAGGTCTCGGCGAGGACCGGCGCGTGCGATCCGACGACGGCTGCGAGTTGGTCGCGTCCCCAGGCGAGTGTGGACGCATCGACGCGCACGACTCCCTCGGAGGCGGTTCGGTCGAGGGGCTTGAGCACCCACGGGCCAGGCCCGAGCGCGCGCTCGAGCCAGTCGACGTCGATGGCGGCCACGCTGTCGGCCACGTGCCACGATGGCTGTGGCAGTTCCGCGCGATCGAGGGTGCTGCGCAGTTGGTCCTTGTGTGTCGCCCGCCGGATTGCCTCCCCACGGCCGTGGCTGAGTCCCATGCGATCGGAGACATCGGCTGCGAGCTGGACGGAGTACTCGTCGACGCCGATGACCGCTTCGACGCTGCGCTCGACGAGGACCTGGGCGAGGCGATCTGTCTCGGACGCATCCAGGGAGAGCGAAGATCGCACGATGTGGTCACCTCCGAGTGGCTCCTCGGCATCGGTGACGATCGTGAGCTGGTGTGGCGTTGCAGCTGCGAGGAAATCGTTCCCTCGGTAACTATGCGCGGGGACCACGAGGGCAAGGCGTGCCACGTCGATAGGATCGTAGTGGTGAGCGGAAGGAGGCGCGCGGTGGGACTGATGGCTGTGTCGCAGCGTGCAGCGGAGGTCGTCGCTGCGGCGATCGCCGAAGAGCAAGCGGAGGCGCCGATCGCGCTCTGGATCGAGGTGACTGGTTCGACGGGCGACCAGTGGACCTACGACGTGTACCTGCAGGAGCTGGCGATGGCGTCCGGTGCAGACGCCATCGTCGAGGTGGGCGATCTCGTTGTCGTCATTCCTGCGGCGTCGATCGAGGCGCTGCGCGACGCGACGCTCGACGTCGGCGACGATGGCGACCTCGTCATTGAAAATCCGAACGCCCCGACGCGCCAGAGCGATCTACCAGAGTTCGGTCCCGAGGCGCTCACGAGCGATCTCGCCCGACGTGTCGACAGCATCCTGCAGGAGCAGGTCAACCCGGCCATCGCAGCTCACGGTGGGTATGCGGAACTCGTCGGCGTCGTCGACGAGGTGGCCTACGTGTTGATGGGTGGTGGATGCCAGGGGTGTGGACTGGCTTCTGCGACCCTGACGCAGGGCATCGCGGTCGCCATTCGAGATGCCGTACCCGAGATTCGTGACGTCGTCGACGTGACGAATCACGCCGCCGGCAACAACCCGTACTACCAACCTGAGAAGAAGTAGGCGACGGCCCTGGTTTGCGCACCTCGCTCGTCGTGACCGGCTCGTCGTGACCGCGATCGGGATCCGGGTGAGGCCCGCCGTGCGCTCGTGGTACGCGAGAAGGGGCCGGGTCTTCGGACCCGGCCCCTTCTCGGTAGTATGGTCGCTCGATCCTTACGCCTTGACGAGCTCGATCTCGATGTTGATGGTGACCTTGTCGCTCACCACGACCCCACCGGTCTCGAGGGCAGCGTTCCACTCGATACCGAAGTCCTTGCGGGAGATCTCGCCGGTCGCGGAGAACCCGGCACGCTTCCCACCGTACGGGTCGGGTGAGGTGCCGTTGAACTCGAGGTCCAGCGTGACGGGACGGGTGACGCCGCGGATGGTGAGTTCGCCGACGAGCTTCCAGTTCTCACCTGCGGGCTCGATGCGGGTGGACGTGAAGGTGATGGTGGGGAACTCGGTCACGTTGAGGAAGTCCGGGCTGCGGAGGTGGTTGTCGCGGTTCTCGTCGCGCGTGGAGATCGTGGATGCGTCGATGGTCGCAGTGACCGTGCTCTGCGTGACGTCGTCGGCGATGTCGGCGTAGCCCTCGAACTTCTCGAAGCTCCCGCGGACCTTCGAAACCATCATGTGCCTGACGACGAACTCGACCGTCGAGTGGGTCGGGTCGATGTTCCACCGCCCCGTGTCGATGCCGAGATCCTGTGCGCTCAGCGTCATCGCTTTCCTCCTTGTGTCATGGGTTCCTGACTATGCTGAAGTATAGGAGTTGTAGTTGCACATGCAAGCAGTATCGCCGTCGACGCCTGTCCGAACAGCCCAGCACCCCCTGACCCGGGAGGTGTTCGGCACGCTGCTCGTTCTCCAGGGCCGGCTCGTCGACCTGCTCGATCGTGAGCTCGAGAGCGCGTGCGGCATCGGTCTCGGGGAGTTCTTGGTGCTCCACCACCTCGACAGCGCTCCCGAGGGACGGGTTCGCCTGTCCGAGCTCGCCGATGCTGCCTTGGTGTCGCGCAGCGCGCTGTCGCGGCGAGTCGACCGGCTGGTCGAAGCCGAGTGGGTCGTGCGGCGTGGCTGCCCGACCGATCGGCGCGGGACGTATGCGGTGATCACGGAGGCGGGACGCACGGTGGCGCGCCGAGCCGAGCCCGTTGTGGTCGCGACGCTTGACGGCGCGCTTGGCAGTCGACTGACTCCGGAGGAATTGCGCCAGCTTGGCAACCTGCTCGCCAAGGCCCTTGAAGGGGTCGACGCGAGCGACTGAGCGCGAGCGCTCGTGATGCGGCGCCGCACACGCCGGCCTCGGGCGGAGCCGTTGGGGTTGGCGCGCGTGCAATCGTGGCGTCATGCGATGAGCGAGCTTCGGATCGCCTCG
Source organism: Acidimicrobium ferrooxidans DSM 10331 (assembly GCF_000023265.1). Taxonomy (GTDB): domain Bacteria; phylum Actinomycetota; class Acidimicrobiia; order Acidimicrobiales; family Acidimicrobiaceae; genus Acidimicrobium; species Acidimicrobium ferrooxidans. The sequence goes on along the minus strand of NC_013124.1, from coordinate 1,805,798 downwards.
ATGCGCATTGGCGTCATCCCGAACGTCATGAGGAACCGATCCACGGAGCCCCACCGTTCCTTGACCGTCTCGAGAACCGTGATGATCGCAGCCGGAGGCGCACCGAGCACTTCGGGCGCGAGCTCGCGCCACGTCGGCTCGTAGCCGCGAGCCAAGGCACGTTCGGTCAACGCCGCGAGACGTCGTCCGCTCTCGACGTAGTCGCGCACGATGTCGTCCCGCCGAGCGCCCACGAGTTCGAGGGTGAGGGCCACGACGATCCCGGTTCGGTCCTTGCCGGCCGTGCAGTGGACGAGCACCGGCGTTGGCACCCCGATGGCGTCGATGGCTCGAACCAACGTCGGAGCGTGGTCGTCGAGCATCGCGCGGTAGGCACCGGCCAGGTTGCGCGAACCATCTGCGATGCGTGGGTCACGCGAGACGTCCGGGAGCGGTAGGTGCGTTCGTGGCGCGTCGATGGACTCCGTCGGGGCGCACTCCTCGGCGGTTCGGAGGTCGAGGATCTTGCCAATCGCGTAGCGCTCGAGGAGTTGGCGTCGTTGGGTGGCGTCGAGTCGGTACGGTTGCTCCGAGCGCAGAAGCCTGCCGGGACGGAGTCGGTGACCGTTGGCAAGGATTGCCTCGACGGGTCGGAAATTCCAGAGCCCGTCGAATGCTCGCCAGTCCTGGTCGTCGGCGCTCTGGCTCATCGGTGCCATGGCTCGACCGTAGTGGTCGGATCTTGCCGAACGGTAAACCTTTGGAGGCACTCGGTCGACGGATCGTACGTGTCCGTCGCTGTTGTCCGGGCGACAGCCGCTGTGGTTGCCGCCGCTCTGGTCGCCTGTGCCGTGGGACCGCTCGCCCGTCGGCGGGGCGCGGTGAAGAGCCGACGGGCGACGTTCCTGCATGGTGGCGCTGGCGTGGCGGCGGGTCTTGGTGTGTGGTGGCTCAGCTGGTCGGGCGTGACGGGCGCCGCGCTCGTCGCCGAGGCGCTTGCCTGGAGTGTCGCGGTGGTCGGTGCGACCGTGGACTGGCAGACCCGACGCATTCCGCGCTCGCTCGTCGATGGTGCGCTGGTCACGGAGGTCGTGATCTTCGGACTCGGTCCCCACGCGCTGCGCGCTGTGGCTGCAGCGATCGGCGGTGCGCTCGCCGTGGTGGGCGCGTGGATGCTCGTACGCTGGTTGTCGCGCGGGGGGCTCGGTCGTGGTGATATTGCCCTCCTCGGCATGCTCGGAGCCGTGGAGGCGCCGCTCGGCTGGTGGGTCCCGGTCCTCGCGGCGCTCGTGGCCTTGAGCCTCGGCGCGCTCGGTGCGCTCTGGCATCTCCTGCGCGGCGGGAGCCATCGTGACCGCCTGCCTCTCGGGCCAGCGATCGCGGTGGGTGCGCTCGTGGCTTTGATCGTGGCTCACGGCACTCACGTGAGTGCGCTCGGCGTCTCGCTAGCCTGAGCGCATGCTGCGCTGGTTGACTGGTGGCGAATCGCACGGACGTGCGCTCGCGGTCATCATCGAGGGTGTCCCCGCGGGACTCGAGCTCGTCGGCGACGCCATCAGCGCTGAGCTTGCGCGGCGGCGCTTGGGCTACGGGCGGGGCCCGAGGATGCGCTTCGAGCAGGATGCGCTCACGATCATCGGCGGCGTGCGTCATGGACGCACCTTGGGATCGCCGATCGTGCTCGAGATCGCCAACTCGGAGTGGGAGCGCAAGTGGACCGAGGAGATGTCGCCGGATCCGGGCCAGACCGCCCGGAAGTTGACGGCGCCACGTCCTGGTCACGCTGATCTCGCCGGTCTGCAGAAGTATGGCTTCGATGACGCTCGCAACGTGCTCGAGCGAGCGTCGGCACGCGAGACCGCTGCTCGGGTCGCAGCAGGTGCCGTTGCGAAGGCCCTGCTCGGCGTTCTCGGTGTCGGGATCGTGAGCCACGTCGTGCAGCTGGGTGCCGCCCGGGTGAGCGTCGAGACCGTGCCGACGCTTGGTGATCGCGAGCGTATCGACGCCTCCGAGGTGCGCTGTCTCGATCCGGCTGTCGAGGCGGCGATGATTGCAGAGGTGCGAGCGGCCGCGAAGGTTGGCGACTCGCTGGGCGGGGCCGCCCAGGTCGTCGCGCACGGCGTGCCGGTCGGGTTGGGGAGTTACGTGCACTGGGATCGTCGACTCGATGGCCTCCTCGGTCAGGCGTTGCTGTCGATCCCGGCCGTCAAGGCCGTCAGCATTGGTGCCGGGCTCGAGGTCGCGGGCGTGCGAGGGTCGCTCGCGCACGATGCCATCGTGGGTTCGCAGCTCGAGCGTCCGACGGACCGCGCTGGAGGCATCGAAGGCGGTGTGAGCAATGGGAGCCCGATCGTGGCAACCGCGTGGATGAAGCCCCTTGCGACGCTGAATCGGCCTGTGATCGAGACGGTCGATCTCGCCACGGGGGAGCGGTCGATCGCCTTTCGCGAGCGCACCGACGTGACCGCGGTGCCCGCGATGGGCGTGGTTGCCGAGGCGATGGTGGCCTTGGTGCTCGCGGACGAAGCCCTGAGAAAGTTTGGCGGGGACTCCATCGCCGAGTTTCGCCGCAACGCCGAGAGCTATCTCGCACACGAGGCGGCGCTACCGTGGCGCGACGGTGCGCTGGAGCGCTGATGGTGCAAGGTCCTCCGAGCGCACTCCGATCAGCGTGGGCAGCGCGAGGCCGTGCGACCCGCCGGTTCTCGATGCGAACGCCACAGCACGAGGTGGCCATCACGGTCGGGAGCGGCATCCTCCAGGACTCTCGCGAGATCGTCCCGGAGGACTGGCGCCAGGCCTTCGTGGTGACCCAAGCCGCGATTCCCCTCCCTGCGTCATGGCCCTGGCCTGTCATTGAGGTTCCCAATGGCGAGCGCGCCAAGCGGCTCGCGGTGGTGGAGCGGGTGGCTGAGGAGCTCGCCAGCGCCGGGGCCACTCGGGGAGATGGCCTCATCGCCATCGGTGGAGGGGTGGTCACCGACCTGGCGGGTTTCGTTGCCGCCACCTACCACCGTGGCATCGACTTCGTCGCGGTGCCGACCTCACTCCTTGGTATGGTCGACGCGGCCATCGGCGGCAAGACCGCGGTCAACCTGCGTGCCGGTAAAAATCTCGTCGGCGCCTTCTGGCAGCCGCGACGAGTCGTCGCCGACCTCGATGTGCTGGCGACACTGCCTCGTCGCCAGTGGCGAAGTGGTCTTGGCGAGCTGGCGAAGTACGCCTTCCTTGGCCTCGATCGTCTGGTCGAGCTCCCGCTCGACGAGGCGGTTGCCGAGGCGGCCCAGGCAAAGGCGCGCGTCGTGGAGCGCGATGAGCGCGAGCACGGTGAGCGCGCACTGCTGAACTACGGGCATACGGTGGGCCATGCCATCGAGGCAGCCGCCTTGGCGCGTCGCCGGCCCTTGAGCCATGGCGAGGCGGTGGCGATCGGCCTCGTGGTCGAGGCGATCGTTGCCGAGCGTCTCGGCAGGATCACGCGAGATCGCGTGATCCAGCACGTCGAGGTGGTGGCGCGTCTCGGCCTCGCACATCGCGTGCCGCCGTGGATCGGGGCCGCAGAGGTGATGGTCTTTCTCGCAGCGGACAAGAAGCACCGAGGGTCACTCGCGATGGTCCTCGATGGACCGAGCGGTCTCGAGCTGGTCCACGGCGTGCCAGAGGCGGTGATCGTCGCGGCAATCGACGAGGCACGCGCATGACGGCGGTGCGCCTGCTCGTCATCGATGGTCCGAACCTCAACCTGCTCGGGGTCCGGGAGCCGACCGTGTATGGGACCGAGACGCTCGAGGACGTGCGCCGCCGCGTCGGAGAACGTGCGGCCTCGGTCGGAGCAGCCGTGACCTTCGAGCAGACCAACAGCGAGGCTCGGGTGATCGAACTCCTGCAGCGTGCGCCTCGATCGGTCGATGGTGTGGTGCTCAATGCGGGCGCGCTGACCCATACGTCGTACGCGATTGCCGATGCGATCGCGGCGATCACGATCCCCGTGGTGGAGGTGCACCTGTCGAATCCGGCAGCTCGCGAACCATTCCGTCATCGGTCGACGATCGCGCGCGTCGTGGCAGGATCCATCGCTGGGTTCGGGCCCCGCTCCTATGAACTCGCCGTGCTCGCCCTCGTGGAGATGGTGCGAGAGCGAGTGCGTGTGGGTCCGTAGACTGGAGAGCGAACCGGCCCTCGCCGAGAGGGCGTAGCAGCGGCCCCGTCGCCACGCGATCTGAACCACTCGATCTGGAGGAGCACAGTGCCCCGACCCGTCAACCGAGCTGATCCAACGCTTGAGCCCCGGACGCCTGCTCGCCGTCGCAAGGTGCTCTGGATCGTCGGCGCAGTGGTCGTCGCGTCCGTCGCCATCGAGGCCGCGATCGTGTACCCGCAGCGCGTGACCGTTGCCCAAGAGCGCGTCGATTTCCGCGGCGCCGTGCAGACGATGCAGCAGGACGCAGGGGGCTGTGCGGTCGCCCTCAACGACGGCTATCGGGCGCTCGGTGCGATCGTCTCGAAGGCGTCCAACCAGCTCGCCGAGGCGCGAACGATCATCGAACAAGACGAGGAGTACTGCACCATCGCGGTCAACTCGGACCTCTACAACTTGGCGACCTATGCACCGCCGAACTCCTTGAACCACTTCAACCTGACGCCGGTGGTCAAGGAGGTCTACGCGTGGGCGTTCCCGAACGCAGCGTCGGTGCTCGCGTACATGAAGACGCTGCTGGTGCATCCGACCGACATGAGCACCGTCACGTTGATCGCAGGGCGCCTGCACACCATGGACACCGTCCTGGCAACAGCGAACGCACAGCTTGCGAGCGTTTCTCGCCAGCTCGGCATCTCGCCTCAACGGGTGGAGCTGAGCTCGACGAGCGGCATGCCCAGCTTCTTGCGTGCCGAACTCGGTCGCGTCGCGAGCTAGCTGGGTTCGCGGTCGGGCTCGCCGCGGTGGCCCTCGCCAGCGATGTCGACGGCGATCGAGGCGAGGACCCCATTGACGAACGCGGCCGAACGTTCGGTTGAATAGCGGTCGGCGAGTTTCACCGCTTCTGCAATGGCGACAGAGGGCGGCGTCGATGCTTCCAGGAGCTCTGCGGTCGCCAGTCGGAGAATGGCACGGTCGATGGGTGCGAGCCGCTCGAGCTGCCATCCGATGACGTGGGCCGTCAACTGTGCGTCGATCTCGCTGCGTCGCTCCGTCAGACCTCGGATCCGTTCGCGGATGAACGCTGGCTCGTCCCCCCGAAGGAGGTCCGCGGGCGCTTCGCCCTTCGTATCGGCTTCGTAGAGCAGCTCCAGCACGCGCTCGCGCCAAACGGCGCGCACGTCGTGCGAGTCGTCGCGTCGGTCAGGCACGCGTGAGATAGTCGCCGGTGCGCGTATCCACCTTGACGGTGTCACCCACGTTCACGAAGAGGGGGACCTGGACGACCAGTCCGGTCTCCAGCGTGGCTGGCTTGCGGGCGCCGGAGACTCGGTCGCCTTGGAGACCAGGCTCGGTCTCGGTGACGGTCAGCTCGACAGCAGCAGGCAGTTCGACGGCGACGATCGAGCCTTCGTAGCTGAGGACGAGCACCGTGCTCCCTTCGCGCAGGTACTGCATCGCGGATCCGAGGGTCGCCGCATCCACCGTGATCTGGTCGTAGCTCTGCGTGTCCATGAGCACCCAGCCGTCCTGATCGCGATAGAGCGCTTGCATCTCCCGCTTGTCGATGATGGCTTGGTCGATGCGCTCGTCGGCTCGGTAGGTACGGTCGATGACCGCGCCGGTTCGGAGGTTCTTCAGCTTGGTGCGCACGAACGCTCCGCCCTTGCCCGGCTTGACGTGCTGGAACTCCACCACCGTAAAGAGGCCGTCGCTTCCGAGGTCCAGGGTCATCCCATTCTTGAGGTCATTCGTCGAGGTAGCGACTGCCATAGGGGCTCCTTCCGAGGCGGAACAGTGAATGGGCGCAACGGACGCACGTCCGCGCGATGCGAGCTACCAGCTTAGCTGCGCACGCGAGCTGCGGAACCTGGTCTCGTTCGAGACTCGGTCGCGGGCCGGGTCAAGCACTCTGGGCCTTCTGCGCCCACGAGGATCGTGTCTTCGAGCCGGATCCCAAGCTCTCCGGGTACATAGAGACCCGGCTCGACGGTGATGACCGTCCCTTCGGCGAGGGGATCTCGATCGTGCGCGGTGAAGGGCCGCTCGTGGATCTCGAGGCCGAGCGCGTGGCCGACTCCATGGAGGAGGAGCTCTTCGACGCCGGCCTCGCGAAGGACGGCGCGGGCTGCCGTCTCGATGTCGTGCGCGGACGCGCCGACGGTCGCGGCTGCGATTCCGGCCCTCTGGGCCGCCGCAACGATGTCCCAGTACGCCTGGACTCGAGGGTCTGCTCCTTCGCTCGGCAGCATCGTGCGGGTGGCGTCCGAGCGATAGCCGTCCACCGTTGCGCCGAAGTCGACCAGCAGGATGTCGCCTGGCCTGATCAGCCGCTCGCTCGGCCTCGCATGCGGTTCGGAGGCATGAGATCCCGCCGCCACGATGGTCGCGAAGGCGGGTTCATCGGCTCCTCGTGCACGCAGCTCGAACTCGTACGTCGCCGCGAGAAGGCGTTCTGAGATTGGCCCGTCGGCGAGCGACGCAAGGGCAGCATCCATGGCGTCGTCCGCGAGTCGGGCTGCCGCGCGGATGCGCTCGAGCTCCCAGGTTTGCTTGACGGCCCGAAGCGGCCAGAGGAGAGGCTGTGCGTCGATGGGAGTCGGATCGATCTCCATCAGCAGTCGTAGGGTCGAGAGCGACCAACACGAGCCGAGCAGAGCGAGTGGTGCGCGCAGCAGGTCTCGGTGATGCGACGTGGTGAGGGGGTCGTCTCCGAGCACCTCAACGAGCCCGTCGAGCCCTCGCGCCCCAAGTGCCCGACCCGCAGCCTCGACGTAGCGGCCATCCGTACACAGAAGGTGCCGATCCTCATCGCGCAGATCGATCAGTAGGGTGCCGTGGGAACCGTCGAATCCCGTCAAGTAGCGGATCCATGCTGGGTCGACAACGACCAGCGTCGTCGCAGCTTGTCCGGACAGCAGGCCCCTGACCTGCCCAACCATGGAGGGACCCGGCGCGCGGTCGAGCGCGGCTGGGTTCAAGCTGAGCGAACGCCGAGGCGATGTGTCTTGCGTATGCACGAAAGCCTGCTTCCGGTTGACGAGATGACGACCTGGTTGGTAGGATAACGAGTGCTGAGCACGCCGTCCTGCCCGAATGACTGGACAGGTGGCTGTGATGAGGAGGGGTGTCGCCGGTGCTGGTCGAAGACTCTCGGAGCTGGGTGCGGACAGCCCGCGGCTACGTGATGCTGACGAAGCCGCGGATCATCGAGCTCCTGTTGATCACGACGGTTCCGGCGATGATCGTGGCGAAGCGTGGCCTGCCATCCCTCTCGCTCATCGCGATCACCGTGGTCGGTGGCACCCTTGCGGCAGGCGGTGCGAACGCGGCCAACATGTGGTTCGACCGTGATATCGACGCGGTCATGCGGCGAACGAAGGGCCGTCCGCTCGTCACCGGTGATGTGTCGCCCCGGGGCGCCCTGATCTTCTCTGTCACGCTTGAGGTCGCCGCGTTTGCGATCCTGTCCGTGGGCGCCAATGTGCTCGCGGCTTCGATCGCGCTCGCGGCGGCGCTGTTCTACTTCGGCGTGTACACGATGTGGTTGAAGCGATCGACGTCGCAGAACATCGTGATCGGTGGAGCGGCCGGTGCGGCGCCGGTCCTCGTCGGATGGGCTGCGGTGCGTGACGAGCTCTCGCTCGCCGCGTGGCTCATGTTCCTCATCATCTTCGTGTGGACGCCGCCGCACTTCTGGGGGCTGGCGTTTCGCTATGCCGACGACTACTCGGCTGCAGGGGTTCCGATGCTGCCTTCGGTCGCCTCGCGTCGCGCGTCGGCGTGGCAGATCGTGGCCTACTCGGTCGTGCTGGTGCTCCTGGCCCTCGTCCTGGGCCCGGTCGCCGGGCTCGGCCTCGTGTACGACGCCGCTGCGGTCCTGCTCGGTGCGGGGTTCGTGTGGTATGCGGTACGTCTCCTGCGCTCCCTCTCTCCGAAGGCGGCGATGCGCGTGTTTTCCTACTCCATCACGTACCTGTCCTTGCTGTTCGTCGGGATGGCTGTCGATGTCATCGTGAGGTCGAGGTGACGCGGACGACGAGTGAGAGCACCTACGAGCAGTCCGACCTTCGCCGGCGCCCCCGCGTCTTCATGTTCGCGATGGTGCTTGCGCTCTTGGTCGCGGTTGGGTACGTCGTGTACGCCGTGGGTGTTGCGCGATCCGCAACGAACGGGGCCTCGGCCTCGCTCACGGCCTCGTCGTCTGGTTCGGCCCTCGTGGGTCGTACGGTGCCTGGCTTTTCGCTGCCGGTCCTCGCGAACGATTCGAGCGCGTCGAAGCTCGGACCGGGATCCTTCCGTGGGCGTCCGTTGGTGATCAACTTCTTTGCGTCGTGGTGCGGACCGTGCAACGCCGAGACGCCGATGCTCGCCAAGGCGGCGGCGGCTTCCGCCGGGAGCGTCGCATTCCTCGGTGTGGACGAAAATGACCAGCGATCGGCTGCACTCGCCTTTCTGGCGCGCACGGGGGTCTCGTATCCAGTCGTGCGCGACGCCGGATCGCTCCAGTCGTCCTACCTGCTCGTGGGCATCCCTGACACCTTCTTCGTTGCACCCGACGGTCGCGTCATCGGTGCGGTGCAGGGTCAAATTTCGTCGTCCACCTTGGAGAACTGGCTTCGGAAGTTGGACGCGCTGGCCCACCACGGTTAGCACCAGGTTCGTCCGGGTGCAGTGAGCTCGTTCGAGCAGCTGCGCTCGCAGCCTCGCCGGAGGCGCAGTGGGGAAGGCCCTAGGTGATAGGGGGTTGAGGTTGTCTAAGGGAGCAAGGGCGGGCATCGTTCTTGTATCCGCGGCGATCGCCATCGGGTTGATCCTGTTTGGCATCTTCGGATACTTGCGAACGTACCCGCCGACGGTGGCGGCAACTCCGTCGCCGACACAGCCGAACACCGTCGACCTGACGTTGCAGGTCGAGGGTGCCGTCGGCACCGGTCCTCACCCGCAATGGGTGGGCTGGTACGCGAAGGATGCCGCTGGCAAGTGGGTACGCACGACGATCTATCAGGTTCCTGAGAAGACGTACGTGCACGTGACGGTCTACGAGTACGACTCGGGCGGGCCGTTGCGGAACCCCTACTGGGGCAAGGTCCTGGGGACGCAGGGCGGTGTCGAGTATCTGAACGGGAAGCCGGTCAGCGTTCTCGATGCTGCCTCGGGGAATGGTGTCGCACACACCATCGATGCCCCGTCGCTCGGCCTGAACATCCCGGTGTGGGGCGTCAACGGCAATGCGAAGAACTTCTGCCAGCAGGGTCCGTGCAATCCGTCGGAGGCGCACAACGTGATCACCTTCACGTTCTACTCCGGCAACACGACGCACACCTACCGCTGGCAGTGCTTCATCCCGTGCGGCGTTGGCTACCTCGAAGGTAACGGTGGTCCTATGGCCGAGACTGGCTACATGGCTGGCTTCTTCAAGGTGGTGGCGTGATGGCGCTGACACAACAGGAGCGTGAGGAGCGCAAGGCTTTCGCGCGATCCAAGGGGTGGCAGATCTTTGCGGTCTGGTTCGTCCTGACGGCGATCGTCGACTATCTGACGTGGTTCGTGTGGGGGCCCCACATGCCGCCCGGCACCATGACGACGTCGGCTGCGGCCCAGCAGTTCGACTTCAAGATTCTGATGGTGCTCGTGGTCCCAGTCCTGTTCATGGTCTGGGTGTACGGTGGTTTTGCACTCGTGAACTTCCGAGCCCGTAAGGGTGAAGAGGACCAGGATGGCATTGTCCTCTTCGGCAATCGGAAGATCCAGGGAATCTGGTACGTGGCCTCGACCGTGCTCGTGCTCGGCCTGGCGGTATTCGGTACCTACGAGCTGATCGCGAACCATGACATGGGGAGTGGGTCTGGCCCGTCGCCGATCTGGAACTACTCATGGGCAAAGGCAACGCCGCAGGGGGCGTGGACGCCGGGAGGCTCGACGCCGCTCGTCGTGCAGGTCATCGCGCAACAGTGGCGGTTCACCTATCGGTACCCGCAGTTCGGGGGGATGGAGACCACTGAGCTGTATCTGCCGACCAACGCGCGCGTGGTCTTCGATGTGACGTCTCTGGACGTGATCCACGACTTCTGGGCGTATCAGCTCGGAGTCAAGGCGGATGCGAATCCGGGCGTCAACAACGTCGCGACCACCGAGACGACGAGCCAGACGGGCAAGATCACCGTCCGTTGCGACGAGCTTTGCGGGATCTGGCATGGTGCGATGTACAACTACGGCGAGGTGTTGCCAGCATCGTCGTTCGAGACGTGGGCGACGAACATGCAGGCTGCGAACGCTGGTGTGACCAAGCTCCTGCCGCCGTTCGCGTTGACGTACACGCCGTCGTACTCGGGGGCCGGTGGTGGCTACTACCCGAGCTACGACCCCAACGGTCACTCGGTTGCGTACTAGGAACGCTGAGGAAGGGAACGAAACGATGGCTGTTGAGATGTCGCCGAGCGCGGCGATCGTCGATCAGCGTGACCTCGAGGCTCGAGGGTTGAAGTTCGCACGTGCGTGGTTCACGGGCAACTTCTTCACTGGCCTCGTTGGAGGCGCGATCTTCTACGCGTTCGGCCATTGGCTCGGCAACTTCATTGCCTCGGGCTATACGGTGGTAGTGAACTCCGGCCAGAACGAGATCGCCGTGTACTTGGCACTCATCTTCGGTGCCGTAGGCTTTCTCGCTGGACTCGGGGTCTTCAACTACCCGATCCAGAAGCTTCTCGGATGGGAACCGAAGGACCCGCCGAAGTCGGAGAAGCGGACGTTCTGGGAGCACTTCACGTACTCGACCGACCACAAGGTCGTGGGCGTGCAGTACCTGTTCGTCACGCTGCTGTTCTTCCTGACCGGTGGTTTGCTGGCGCTTGCGATCCGCACGGAGCTCTTGTCGCCGACGTACCACATCTGGGCGGCCGATACCTACATCGAGGTGGTCGGTGAGCACGGAACGATCATGATGGCGATGGCGACGTCGCTCGTGCTCGGTCCGTTCGGTAACTACCTGGTGCCGCTCATGATCGGGTCGAAGAAGATGGCCTTCCCCCGCCTCGAGGCGGTGTCGCTGTGGCTCCTCGTCGCGGCGTACATGGTCATCATCTCGGCGCTGTGGCAGGGTGGATTCCAGGCCGGTTGGACTGGCTACGCACCGCTCTCGATCCAGGGTGGACCCGGACAGTCCGATTACGACGTCGGTTTCGCTCTGGTCGGCATCGGTATGATCATCGGTTCGCTCAACATGGTGGCGACGATCATCAACTACCGCGCGCCGGGGATGAAGTGGTCTCGGATGCCGATCCTGGTGTGGGGTTTGCTGACGACGGCCTTCACGATGTTGCTCTCGGTTCCGGTGTTCGCAGATGGCCTCTTCATCATGGGTCTCGATCGTGCCGTGCGCACGTCGATGCTCTATGCGGGCCACGGCGGCTCGAGCTTCCTCTGGGAGAATCTGTTCTGGTTCTTCGGTCATCCCGAGGTCTACCTCATGGCGATGCCTGGCTTCGCGATGACCATGGAGCTCTTGCCGGTCTTCGCACGCAAGCCGGTCTTTGCCTACAAGACCTCGGCGGCGGGCATGATCGGTATCGCTGCGCTGAGCTTCTTCGTGTGGCAGCATCACCTGTTCATGTCGGGCATGAACCCGGACATGCGTCCGCTGTTCATGCTGACCACGGAGCTGATCTCGATCCCGACCGGCTTCTTGTACCTGGTCAGCATGGGCACGCTCTGGCGCGCAAAGATCCGCTTCGAGGTCCCGATGCTCTTCGTTCTCGCCGTGTTCTGGAACTTCCTCTGGGGCGGCGTGACGGGAGTGTTCAACTCGGACGTGCCGGTGGACACGTTGGTGCACGGAAGCTTCTTCGTGCTGGCGCACTTCCACTTCACGATCATGGGTCAGCTCGTGTTCATCGTGCTCGGCGCGATCTACTACTACACACCGTTGCTGTTCGGTGTGCGGTTGAACGACAAGCTCGGGAAGTGGTCCTTCTGGCTCATCCTGCTCGGCTTCAATGGGACCTTCTTGCCGCTCTTCATGGTCGGTCTGCTGGGTCAGCCGCGCCGCGTGTTCGAGTACGCCCTTCGGCTCCAGCACCTGAACCAGTTCGCGTCGATCTCCTCGTACGTGCTCGGCTTCGGAATCCTGCTCTACGTGTTCAATCTGATCTGGTCGCTCGCCGTCTGGCGGACGCCGGCTGGTCCGAACCCGTGGCGCTCGGAGGGTCTTGAGTGGCAGGTTGGCTATCCGGTACCGGCCGACAACTTCGAGGAGATTCCGGTCGTGCTTCGCAGCCCGTACCAGTACGGCGTGAAGGATCGGGGTCCGGTTGCCGAGCTCCATCCGTCGGCTGAGCAGGCCGCTGTCGTCGCTGGAGGTGAGGAGTAGTGGCTACGGGTGTGCAGGCCCAGCCGCCTGCGATCGATGAGGAGCAGTACTACCATGATGCGCAGCTGGGTGCGCTGTGGACGGCGTCTCGAACGCTGATCCCGGTTGCGGCTGCGTTCTACGGCGGGATCTACTTCTCGTTCTTCTACCTTCAGTCGTTGAACTCCAACGGCCTGTGGGATCCACACGGATTGACGGCCTCGAAGATCCTTGGCTTCCTCGTCATGCTGCTCCCGCTGGCTGGTCTGCTGGTGCAGCTGTTTGCGAATCGGCGCCTGCGGCGTGGGTTCACGATGGACTTCATCGTGGCAGGCCTCGCTAATGTGCTGTTGCTGCTGCTCGCCATGGGGTTCCAGATCTGGAGCCTGACGAGATTGCCGTTCCCGCCTGGGTATTCCGGCTATGCCGGGGTGTACATCGCGTTCGCTGTGATGAATGCGTTGGCTTTGTTCCTGGCGGCCTACTGGATCTTCGTGTTGGTGATGCGGGCGATTCGGAGCTACCAGTTCTTCCGGGTCGACGGTGGCGTCGGCGTTTCGAGCCATCGCCTGGCGGAGAACTTCCGAGCAAACCTCGATGGCTTCGGGGCCTTCTCCATCTTCTTCGTGTTGGTCCAGATCTTTTCGTGGTACGTGTACTTCATCCTCCACTAGGAGGGTGGGAACTCGAGTGAGTTGAGTGTTGGCCGGGGCACGCGGGTTTCCGGGTGCCCCGCCAGCACGATTCCCGGCGACGGATGGCCTGGATGCAGAGGGTCGTCGTCGGGCGAGGAGTTGTCGCAAGGGGGTGCTGGCGTGATCGGTAACGTTGTTGCGGCGCTCCTCAGCGTGGGGGTCGTCGCCGTTGGGGCTGCTCTGATTCGACGCGGTCGCGTTTCGATGTGGCGTCGAGTGGGTTGGGTCGTCGTGGCGCTCGGTCTGGTGGCGAATCCGCTCCTCATGGTGGCGTCCGCGGCTGTGGTCGCGGTGCATGCACTGGTGAGCATTGTGGTCCTGGCGGTGCCGCTCGCGCTCTTTTGGCACGAGTTGACGCAGTCGGACGAGCCGCTCGCTGGGCGTGGGCCGCTCGTCGCGTGGGCGGTGCGATGGGTCTGGCTGGTTGCCGTCGCCGATGACCTGTTGGTCGTGGGTCAGTTCGAGGGTTTCTGGCAGTCATGGATCCACGCCGTGCCGGTCGTCGGTACGGCGACGTTGCTTGCCCAAGGGACTGCAGGAGCACTGTCAATGGCGGTGCTGATGGGAGACGGCAGGCCCCAGATCACCCACATCCGTCAAGTCATCGTCGCGTGGACCTCGGCCATGGTGATCATGGGCGTGGGTATCGCGATGGGCCTCGCACCGGGCACCTGGTACGGCTACCTGGTCCATCAGGATGGGATTCTTGGCGCGATGACCGACCAGCAGATCGCGGCGGCGATCTTGGTGATCGGCGGTGGGGCCGTGTGGTTCGTGCTCGGGGCGCAGAAGATGAAGCTGTGGTTGGACGCCGAGGAACGGGACGGGCTCAAGGGGCGTCTCACTGGTGGTGTGCGGATCGGTCGTTCGGTGCGACGGCGCCCGTAGATCGGCCGGTGGTTCGCTGCCGTGGGTCGGTAGAGTTGTTCCTGTAGTGCTCCTGGTAGTGGTCGCCCGAGCTGGTCTCGTCGCGATACAGTAGGAGCGTCATGGGTCTTTCGTGTTGGGGCTGACGACAACAAGAGGGAGTGTCAATGTTCGCAAGTGTCACCGGATACTCAGCAGCGGCTGACATGACGTTCGCGATTCCGATCGGGATCTTCGCAGCGTCGTTGGTGTTCGGATTTTTCGCTCGGCGGCGGCTCGGTAGCCGCCGGTAGGGTCCGGCTGATCTCGCTGGTTCGCTGACGATGGCGGGGGGCGTGAAGCTCCCCGCCATCGATCGTTCTCGGGCGCGCGTGTGAGGTTCGTCCGTCCGTGCCGCGGCGAGAGCCGACACGCTAGGCTCGTCGTGGTAGCCGTTAAGGACGGTCCTGTGAGGCCGAAACGGAGGTTGCGATGCGTCGGCGGCGTGTGTTGGACGCTGACGACATCGTTCGTTCACTGCGTCGGATGGCGCATGAGGTCGTCGAGGCGACGCGCGGTGGAGCGGATCTCGTGGTCGTGGCGATCGCCGACGGCGGTGTCCCGGTTGCTCGTGGCCTCGTCGACACGTTGGAGTCGATTCGCTCCGTAGCGGTACCGTTGGTCGTCGTGGATCCGACGCAGTTCCGCGACGATGCGGAGCCGGCAGGTGATCCGAGATGGTTGCCGCCGATCAAGGTCGAGGGACGGACCGTTGTCCTCGTCGACGATGTGGTCTTCACTGGGCGTACGGCGAGAGCGGCCCTTGAGGCCGTCTTGCGTGCGGGCCGAGCGCAGCGTGTGCTGCTCGCGGTGCTCGTCGATCGGGGACATCGAGAGCTGCCGATTCGGCCCGACATCGTGGGTCGGAACCTGCCGACAGCGCGTAACGAGTACGTGGTTGTCGATGCGGCCGGTGTGTGGATCGAGGCGGAAGGGCGATGAGCGCAACGTTCCTGGGGGTCGAGCAGCTCGATGCGGGGCGCCTTGGCGTGCTGGGCGCGCGTGTCGACGAGCTCGTTCATGGCGCGGCGGCGTCGCGGTGTCTGGAGGGGCGACGGGTTGCGTTGCTGTTCCTGGAGCCGTCGACGCGTACGGCGCTGTCGTTCGAGGCTGCAATCGATCGGCTCGGCGGGCGGACCGTCCGCATCGATCCGGAGAGCAGCTCGCTCGTCAAGGATGAGAGTCTTCGCGACACGTTGCGCGTGCTGGCTGCGCAGGGGACGAGTGGCGTGGTCGTGCGGGCTCCGTGGGTTGGTACGGCCGACGTGGTAGCCAGATTCTTCGATGGCATCGTCGTCAACGCTGGCGACGGTGTCGGTCAGCATCCGACGCAGGCGCTCCAAGACGTCTGCGTCCTTGCTCGGACTCGGGGCGGGCGTGCGGATGCGTTTGGCGCGCTTGAGGGGTGTCGGGTGGCGATCGTGGGTGATCTGCGCCACTCGCGCGTCGCGCGTTCGGTAGGGCGGCTTCTCGCTTCGGTGGGGGCGGAGGTGGTCGGCGTCGCTCCCCGTGAGTGGTCGTTGGATCCGAAGGCCCTTGGTGCCGTGGGCGTCACGGATGGAATCGATGACGTCCTCGACGAGGTCGACGTCTTCTACATGCTCCGTATCCAGCACGAGCGCGTGGGAGCGAACGAGCGCGTGGATCTGTCGGGCTATCGGGCGAGGTTTCAGCTGAGCGGGCATCGCCTGGAGCGTGCGCGGCCCGATGCCGTGGTGCTCCATCCCGGGCCCGTCAATCGGGGGGTCGAATTGGACGATATCGTGCTCTCGTCCCCTCGGATGCTCGATGGCCTGCAGTACGCCTACGGTGTGCCCACTCGGGTCGCCGTTCTCGAAGCGCTCGCCGAGGAGGCAGGGTGGGGATTGTAGTCACAGGCGCAGAGGTCCTCGTCGACGGGAGCCTCCAACGGGTGCCGATACGGATCGATGAGGCACGGATTGCCGGATTCGAGGGTCCCGAGCGCGGCGACCGGGTGATCGAGGCTCCCGGGGCCGTCGTGGCCCCCGCCTTCACCGACCTGCACGCCCACCTCCGGTGGCCGGGTGGTGAGGTGGCCGACACGCCGGAGGACATCGCCATCCAGGCGCTGCGTGGGGGCTTTACGACGGTGGTTGCCATGGCGAACACGGTCCCCGCGATCGACCGTGTCGAGCGATGGCGCGCAGCAACTGATCGCTTTGCGGCGCTCCCGGTCGAGGTCGTGCAGGCGGCGTCGGCGACGATGGAGCGTGCAGGAGATCATGCCGTCGACGTCGAGAGCCTGGCGAAGGCCGGTGTTCGCATCATCTCCGATGACGGTGACCCCCTCTGGCGTGCCGACGTCGCGGTCGCGGTCCTCGAGGCCGCCGCGAGCACGGGGGTCGTCGTGGCGCAGCATGCGACCATCCCGGAACTGAGCCGCGGCGTCATGAACGCCGGAGCGCTGGCGGACCGTCTCGGCTACGACGGTGTTCCGGAGGTTGCGGAAGTTGCACTGGTCGCGCGCGACGTCGCTCTCGTTCGTGCGACCGGTGCGCGCTACCACCTCCAGCATGTGAGCGCCCGCGAGAGCGTCAATGTTGTGCGTGCGGCGCAGCGAGAGGGCTTGGCGGTGACGTCCGAAATCACGCCGCATCACCTCGGCCTCGAGGAGTCAGAACTCCTGAGCCACGACGCGCGCTTTCGCGTGAACCCACCGCTGCGTACGCGTGCGACGCGTATGGCACTGCTCGAAGCGCTCCTCGGAGGCGCGTTCGACGCGATCGCCACGGATCACGCCCCGCATCCGGAGCGAGCGAAGACGGTGCCGGTCCAGCTGGCAGCACCCGGCATGCTCGGTCTCGTCGAGGCGTTCCCTGCGACCTGGACCGCCGTGCTCGACCAGCTCGTGCTCCGTGGCTCGATCGAGGATGCGCGGCCAGAGAGCTCTGAGCACCTTGGCGACGAGGCGCGGCGCGCCCTCGTGCGTGTCCTCGAGGCGTTGGCGATCGGCCCGGCCCGCGTGCTCGGTCGTTCGCGCGAGCTGCGACGAGGCGAGCTGGCGGATGTCGTCGTGATCGATCCCTGTGGGAGAACCATCGGCGGCGGCGACGGGGCGTACCGGTCGACGAATTCGCCATGGGCGACGAGGGAGTTGGTCGGGTCGATCCGCTGGGTCGTGCGCCGAGGTCAGGTGGTTGTCGAGGAAGGCCGCTATGTGGGTGCGTGAGGAGTCGGTACAGCGAATACCGGCGTGGTTGGTGCTGCGCTCGGGTGCGAGGTTCCGTGGCGCTGTGGTCATCCCCGCCGGTGTCGAGCCGCTCCTCGATGACGTCGAGGCCGAAGTGGTCTTCAACACCGCGATGAGCGGCTACGTCGAGGCCATCACCGATCCGTCCTACTACGGCCAGATGGTGTGCTTCACCACGGCCCACCTCGGAACCTACGGCGTCCGCAGGGCCGACGTGCAAAGCGTCCGGCCGTGGGTGAGTGCGGTCTTGGCGCCGAGGTACTCGGTGGTGGCGTCGAACCATGCGGCCGACACCACCCTCGCGGCGTGGCTCTGGGAGGCACGCGTCCCACTCTTCGTCGACTTCGACTCGAGGCGACTCGTTCGCCTGGTGCGGGCCGCTGGCGCCGAACCAGGCATCATCACGACCGGTGATCCGGACGCGGCCGCCGAGCGAGTTCGGGTCGCCGTCGGTACCGAAGGGCGAGATCTCGTGCGCGCGGTCACCCGTCGCGAACCTCGCGAGCTCGAGCCCTTGGGTCACGCGCGCTCCAGTCGACCGATCGTGGCCATCGATTTCGGGGTGAAGGAGCGGATGCTCGAGACCCTGCGTGGCCCATGGCGGCTCGTCGTCGTCCCGGCGACCATACGACTCGAAGAGCTCGAGAAGCTCGACCCGCTCGCGGTGTTCCTGTCGAACGGGCCTGGAGACCCTGCCGCACTGACGGGTCCCATCGAGCTCGTTCGGTCCTTGCTCGGTGTGGTGCCGATCGCCGGGATCTGCCTCGGGCACCAGCTCCTCGCCCTCGCGGCCGGAGCCGAGACGATCAAGCTGCCGTTCGGCCACCACGGATCGAATCATCCCGTTCGCCTGGAGGAGACCGGCCGCGTCGCGATCACCGCCCAGAATCACTCGTACGCGGTCGACGAGGCGTCGCTCGGCCGGCTCGACACGCCGGCCGAGGTGACCCGGCGCAACCTGTTCGACGGGGTCGTCGAGGGACTGCGGTTGCCGGCACTTGGCGCCGTGAGCGTCCAGTACCATCCGGAGGCCGCCCCCGGTCCGCTCGAGCAGTCGTCGGAGATCCATGACGAGCTGCTGTCACTGCTCGGTGGAGGTTCGCATGCCTAGGGATCCGAAGGTGGAGTCGGTGCTCGTCATCGGGTCTGGTCCCATCGTCATCGGCCAGGCCAGCGAGTTCGACTACTCCGGCGTACAGGCGTGCCGGGTCCTTCGAGAGGAAGGGCTCCGCGTCATTTTGGCGAACTCGAATCCAGCGACGATCATGACCGATCCCGAGTTCGCCGACGCGACCTACATCGAGCCCCTGACGCTCGAGGTGCTCGAGCGCATCATCGAGGCCGAACGGCCTGATGCGGTGCTCCCGACGCTCGGCGGCCAGACGGCGCTGAATCTCGCGATGGAGCTGGATGCGTCTGGTGTGCTCGAGCGAAGTGGGGTGCGGATGCTCGGGGCGCGACCGGCCTCGATCGAGCTCGCGGAGAACCGCGATGCATTCCGCCAGCTGCTCATGAGCATCGACGAGCAGCTGGCGGTGCGCGGGCGGCTCGTGCGGTCCCTCGAGGAGGGAAGGGACGTCGCCGACGAGCTCGGTTACCCGCTCATGCTGCGACCCTCGTACATCCTCGGCGGAGCCGGAACCGGGATCGCGACCGACCCCAGCTCCTTCGAGGCGATGCTGCGGGCCGGTCTCATCGCCTCGCCGGTCGGCGAGGTGTTGGTCGAGGAGTCGATCGCCGGTTGGAAGGAGTTCGAGCTCGAGGTCATGCGCGACGCGAATGACAACTGCGTCGTCGTGTGTTCGATCGAGAACGTCGACCCGATGGGGGTTCACACTGGTGACTCGATCACCGTTGCTCCTGCACAGACGCTGACGGATCTCGAGTACCAGCGCATGCGGTCGCTCTCGTTCGAGATCCTCCGACGCGTGGGTGTCGAGACGGGCGGCTCGAACGTGCAGTTCGCTGTGGAGCCGACCAGCGGCCGCATGGTCGTGGTCGAGATGAACCCCCGTGTGTCGCGCTCGAGCGCGCTGGCATCGAAGGCCACCGGGTTCCCGATCGCCAAGATCGCGACACGCTTGGCGATCGGCTACACGCTCGACGAGATCATGAACGACATCACGGGTGTCACGCCAGCCAGTTTCGAGCCGGCACTCGATTACGTGGTGGTCAAGGTGCCGCGCTGGGTCTTCGAGAAGTTCGAAGGTGCCGAGGGTATTCTCGGGACGCGGATGCAGTCGGTCGGGGAGACCATGGCGATCGGCCGTAGTTTCGCCGAGGCGCTGCAGAAGGCGCTCCGCGGTATCGAGCGGTCGCGGGGAGGGTTCGGCGCCGATCCGGCCGAGGTCACCTGGCAGGCGTACTCCGATGACGCCCTGGCCACGCTCGTCGCTGTGCCGACCGAGCAGCGAGTCTTCGCCGTTGGCGAGGCACTCCGGCGCGGTTGGAGCATCGAGCGCGTTGCCGAGCTGAGCCGGATCGACCCGTGGTTCATCGGGGAAATGGCGGGCATCGTCGCGCGTGCAGCCGACATCCGTGGCCGCGATCTCGCCTCACTCGGTGCCGACGAACTGCTCGATCTGAAGCGATGGGGCTTCTCGGATCTCCAACTCGCGTGGCTGCTCGGTGTGGACGAGACGGCGGTTCGCGAGCATCGGCACACCGTAGGGGTGCGCGCTGTCTACAAGGCGGTCGACACCTGCGCTGGCGAGTTCCCAGCACGCACGCCGTACTACTACGGGACCTACGAGGAGGAGAGCGAGACCGTCGGATCGAATCGGCCAAGTGTGATCATCATCGGCGCTGGCCCGAATCGCATCGGCCAGGGCATCGAGTTCGACTACTGCTGCGTCCATGCAGCATTCGCGCTTCGTGAGGCCGGTGTCGATGCGATCATGGTCAACTCGAACCCGGAGACGGTCTCGACCGACTACGACACCTCCTCGCGCCTGTACGTGGAGCCCTTGGTGACCGAACACGTGCTCGACGTGATCGCCGAGGAACAGCGTCTCGGCTCACTCCAGGGTGTCATCGTGTCGCTCGGAGGCCAGACACCACTCAAGCTGGCTCGAGACATCGATCCGTCGCTGGTCCTCGGCACTTCGCCGGACTCGATCGACGTCGCGGAGGACCGCCGGCGTTGGTCTGCCCTGTGCGAGCGCCTCGGCATCCGCCAGCCCCCGGGCGGCACCGTGACCTCGCTCGCCGAAGCGGAGGCGGTGGTCGCTGCGATCGGCCTGCCCGTGTTGGTGCGCCCGAGCTATGTGCTCGGCGGGCGAGCCATGGAGATCGTCTACTCGGAGGACGAGCTGCGCAGCGCGTTCTCTCGGCTCGTCGATCTGGCGGCCGAGGGCGCGATCTCGCAGGACCGACCGATCCTGATCGATCGCTTCCTCGAAGGTGCGATCGAGGTCGACGTCGACGCGGTTCGCGATCGCGAGGGCGCGTGCTGGATCGGTGCGGTCATGGAGCACGTCGAGGAGGCTGGCGTTCACTCGGGTGACTCGGCGTGCACGATCCCGCCGGTCTCACTTGCTCCCGCCCTCGTCGCAGAGATCGAGGCCCAGACGCGTGCGATCGCGGACGCACTCGATGTGGTCGGGCTCATCAACGTACAGTTCGCCGTGGCGGACGGCACGGTGTTCGTCATCGAGGCCAATCCGCGTGCGTCGCGGACGGTTCCGTTCGTCGCCAAGGCGACGGGTGTCGCGCTCGTCAAGATCGCCACGCGTCTCATGCTGGGATCGACCCTGCGTGATCTCGAACGAGAGGGCCTCTTCGTGCCTCGCCGCGTCACCAGTTACGTCGCGGTGAAGGAGGCGGTCCTCCCGTTCGGCAGGTTCCGCGGGGCCGACAGCATCCTCGGGCCCGAGATGCGCTCGACCGGTGAGGTGATGGGGATCGATCGCACGATGCCGATGGCGTTCGCCAAGGCACAACTCGCCGCCGGTACGCGTCTTCCCCAGCAGGGCACGGTCCTCGTGACCGTCGCCGATCGCGACAAGGAGGCGCTCGTCCCGATCGCCGAGCGACTGGTGGCCCACGGGTTCGACCTTGCTGCGACCGAGGGGACCGCCTCCTGGCTTCAGGCTCACGGCGTCCCTGTTGCGCGCCTCGTCGCGAAGGTCACCGAGGAAGAGGATCTCGGCGAGCGTGCTGCGCCGGAGGGTTTCGTCGATGCCGTACGGCTGGTGCGCTCCGGCGAGGTTGCGCTCATCATCAACACGCCGAGAGGGAGTGGCCCGCGGCGAGACGGTTACCGCATCCGCACGGCAGCGCTCGAAGCCAAGATCCCGTTGATCACGACGCTGGAGGCCGCTCGCGCGGCTGTGGCAGCGGTCGAGGCGCTCGCACGTCAGCCGCTGACCGTGCGGCCGCTGCAGGCCTATCACGAGGAAACCTGAGTGGCGGACCTCTCGGTTGCACGCGGTCGGCTCGTCTTGGCGAACCCCATCCTCACGGCGGCCGGGTGTGGCGGTTACGGCACGGAGCTCGCGGCTGCTGTGGCTCTGGAGCGACTCGGTGCCCACGTCGTCAAGTCGCTGACGACCGTTGCCACCGAGGGCAATCCAGCGCCTCGCCTCGCTCCGGTACCGGGTGGCATGGTGAACTCGGTCGGGTTGGCGGGTCCAGGCATCGACCGATGGCTGGCTGAGACGTGGCCCTCCTTGGCCGACGCCAGGATCCCGGTCGCCCTCAGCGTCTGGGGACGTCAGCCGCGCGACTACGGGGAGACCGTTCGGCGCGCTGCTCGGATCGCGCCATCGCTGGTCTACATCGAACTCAACCTGTCGTGCCCGAATCTCGAGGCCGACCGGGCGTTGTTCGCGCACGATCCCAACGCCACCGCTCGCGTGGTGGGCGCGGTGCGCGACGAGGTTGCGACCCCGATCCTCGTGAAGCTCTCGGCGAATACGGATCGCATCGTCGACGTGGCGCACGCCGCGGTGGCTGCCGGCGCCGACGGACTCGTCGCGATCAACACCCTCTTTGCGCAGTGGTACGACGACGGTCGTGAGGCCCTCGGCACGGCGCGAGGGGGCGGCTTGTCGGGCCGCGCTGTGCAGCCGATCGCGCTTCGGGCGGTCGCAGATCTGCGTGCGGCGTTGCCGACCGTCCCGATCATCGGCGTCGGCGGGGTCGCGACCGCCGACGACGTCGAGCGCTTCGTTCGTGCTGGAGCCGATGCCGTCCAGATCGGCACCGCGCTCTTTGTCGACCCACGACGTCCCGTCCTCGTGCTCGCCGAGATCGAACGTCGGCTCGCGCGCAGCGGCGTCGACAGCTGGGACCGCTACGCAAGGGCGCTTCGGCGTCAAGGAGGGAGTGGATGATGCAGGCTCAGGCGCTTCGGGAGCGCTTCGCTCTGGCGCTCGATCGCGACGATGCCGTCGAGGCCCAACGGCTGGCACTGTCGTTGCGAGAGTGGTTCTCCATCGCCAAGGTGGGGCTCGAGCTCTACGCCGCCGCCGGTCCGACGGTGCTGTCGGCCCTTGCCGACCAAGGATTCCGGATCTTCGCGGACCTCAAGCTCCACGACATCCCGACAACCGTGCATCGCGCGAGCCGGGTGTTGGGGTCCTTTGGCGTCGCACTCGTCACCTTGCACGTTGCAGGAGGTGAGGCCATGCTCCGCGCTGGCGTGGAGGGCCTCCTCGAGGGGGCTGAACGTGTCGGTGCTCCGACACCGATCGCGCTCGGTGTGCTGTCGCTGACGTCGCAGGCTCCGCTCGACCTCTCCGAGTTGGAGCGCCGGATGGACGTCGCCGTACGCTCGGGCTGTCAGGGCGTGGTCGTCGGCGCCGATCACCTGCGAACCGTCGCCGAGCGCTGGCCGGAGCTCGTTCGCGTCGTGCCAGGGATCCGGGAGCCATCGGGTGCCCAGCACGATCAGCGGCAGGTCGTCACGCCACGAGCGGCGCTCGAGGCAGGTGCCGACGTGCTGGTGGTTGGACGTGCGGTGACCGAGGCGAGTGACCCGGTCGAGGTGGCCGCCAGGCTGTTCGCAGCGGCGACGGGAGAGGCCTCGTAGGCAACATTCAGGCGAAATCGAGCCCTAGACGGCCAGAAGCTCTGCTAGGTTGCGCTGTATGCCATTGCCACCATCGCTCAGCCCTGAGCAGCGTCAAGCTGCGCTCCAGAAGGCTGCAGAAGCCCGTCGAGCCCGCGCCGAGATCAAGGAGCGCCTGAAGATGGGCTCGCTCAGTCTCGCGCAGCTCCTGGAGCGAGCGGAGTCGGACGAGATCGTCGGCAAGATGAAGGTCCTGTCGGTCCTCGAGTCGTTGCCGGGCATCGGCAAGGTCAAGGCTCGCCGCATCATGGCGGAGGTCGGGGTCGCCGACAGCCGCCGCGTCCAGGGTCTTGGATCGGTGCAGCGTCAGCGCCTGCTCGAGGAGACCAAGGGCCACTGATCGTCGTCATCTGCGGCCCCGGCGGGGTCGGCAAGGGTACGATCGCTCGTCGGCTCGCTGGGTCGCTGCCATCGGCCCACCTCGCCAGATCGTGGACGACGAGGCCTCGTCGTCCCGGTGAGGGGGACGAGGCGTACGAGTTCGTCTCGCGCGAGGACTTCGAGTCGGCTATCGACCAGGGCATGTTCGTCGAGTGGGCGTCGTTCAATGGGCGCTTGTACGGCACCCCGCGCTCGGAGCTCGAGCGCGGGGATCCGACCATCCTCGAGATCGATGTCCAGGGTGCCAGGAGTGTGCGCATGCTGGAGCTCGAGGCGGCGATCATCGGTGTGGTGCCGCCGAGCTTCCACGAACTGGAGCGTCGCATGCGCGCTCGAGGCGACGACGACGCGCACGTCGAGTCCCGTCTCGCCATCGCGGCGAACGAGGTGGAGGCGATGATCGGCCTCGCCGACCATATCGTGGTCAACGATCGCCTCGAGCGGGCCATCGATGAAGTGGCCGGGATCGTCCGCGGCGCAGCCCTTCGGCCCGAGTAGTCGGCTCGAGCAGGTAGGCTCCGAGGTCCGTCGAGGAGGTTGTGGTGGCTGAAGCCGGGCGTTCGCTCCTGAACCCGCCCATCGAGGAGCTGCTCGAGCACACGGGCTCGAAGTTCGTTCTGATTACCTTGGCCGCGCGGCGTGCCCGCCAGATCAACGACTACCGCACCCATCTCGGTGAAGGGCTGGGCGCGATGATTCCGCCGCAGGTGGAGTCGGACGTCGCGAAGCCATTGTCGCTGGCGTTCGAGGAGATCGCTGCCGGCATGATCGTTCCGGATGTCGTGGCCGAGGACGTGACCGAGTTGGTCGAGGACGAAGCGGAGTAACGGCGTGACGCGACGCGTGCTGTGCGTCGTTGGCGGTGGAGTCGGAGCGTTCAAGGCGCTCGAGCTGATCCGGCTGCTGATCGATGCGGGGCACGACGTCGAGGTCATCCAGACGGCCGCCGCTCGGGAGTTTGTTGGTGCCGCGTCGCTGTCGGCGATCGCCGGACGCATGGTGAACGACGATCTCTTCGGTCGTGAGCCATCGGTCCACACGCGCTTGGCGTCGTGGGCCGAGCGCATCATCGTGTACCCGGCGACCGCGGACCTCATGGCCAAGGTCGCCGCCGGGATCGCGGACGACGTTGCGCTGGTGACGCTGCTCGCGAGCAGCGCGCCGAGAGCGCTCGCACCAGCGATGCACACCCAGATGTGGTCGTCGCCAGCGACCCAACGCTCGGTAGCGACACTGCGCACCGACGGCGCCGTGCTCGTCGGACCGACGACCGGTCGGCTTGCGGGAGGCGATCGAGGGCTCGGACGCCTTGTCGATCCGTGGTGGATGTCGCTCTGGCTCGAGCTGCTCGAGGCGGCACCTGAGCTCGATCTCGCCGGCTGGAAGGTGCTCGTCTCGGCAGGCGGCACACGGGAGCCGATCGATCCGGTTCGTGTCGTGGCCAACCGCTCGTCTGGTCGCCAGGGGCGAGCGATCGCTGCGGTGGCGGCGCTCGCTGGAGCGACGGTGACGTTGGTGACGACCGAGGATGCCGGTCCGGTCGGCGAGCTCGTCGAGGTGGTGCGGGTGGAGCGAGCCGAGGAGCTCCTCGCTGCGATGCGCGAGCGCCAGCCGTCGGCGGACGTCGTCGTGCAGGCGGCTGCGGTGGCGGACTTTGCTCCGGTGGCGACGGCGTCTTCCAAGATCAAGCGGGCCGGCCGTTCGTCTCTGACGATCGAACTCGGACCGACACCCGACGTGTTGGGTGAGCTCAGCGCTCATCGCGAGCCGCACCAAATCATCGTTGGGTTCGCCGCCGAGACGGGTGATCCGCGCACCGAGGTGGAGCGCAAGCGGGCAGCCCGCGACGTCGACATCATGGTTGGCAACGACGTGTCCCGTGCGGACGCCGGCTTCGCGGTGGCGACCAATGAGGTCGTGCTGCTCGACCGAGACGGCCGTTGGGGCGAGCTGGCGTTGGCGTCGAAGGAGCAGATCGCTGCGGGCATTCTCGCGCACGCCGTCGCGTACGCGCGATCGCATCGGCTCCACTAGGTTGTTCGAGCGCCCTCGAAGGAAGGAGCGCTGTGCGCAGCTACGCGTTTACGTCGGAGTCGGTGACCGAAGGTCACCCCGACAAGATGGCCGACCAGATCTCGGATGCGATCCTCGACGAGATCCTCGCGCAGGATCCGGTGGCCCGTGTGGCGTGTGAGACGCTGCTGACCACGGGTCTCGTGGTCGTCGCCGGCGAGATCACCACCGACAGCTACGTTGACATTCCCAAGGTGGTTCGTCGGACCATCTGCGACATCGGCTACGACCGTGAGTCCTACGGTTTCGACGGCAACACCTGTGGCGTCGTGGTCACGATCGATGAGCAGTCGCCCGATATCGCCTCTGGTGTCCTGAGCGCGCTCGAGGCCAGGAGCGGCGAGGCGGATCCGTATTCGTCCCTGGGCGCTGGTGACCAAGGACTGATGTTCGGCTTCGCGTGCGATGAGACGCCCGATCTCATGCCCTTGCCGATCTGGCTCGCCCATCGCATCGCGCAGCGCCTTGCCGAGGTGCGACGGGCTGGGGTGCTCCCGTACCTGCGACCCGACGGCAAGACCCAGGTCACCGTACGCTACGAGGGGTTTCGACCCGTCGCCCTCGACACGGTACTGGTCTCGACGCAGCACCAGCCCGGCATCGATCTCGCCACCCTGCTGCTCCCTGATCTCGAGAGCGTCGTGATCGGTCCGATGGTGCCCAAAGACCTCGACGTCTCGGGCCTCAAGATCCTGGCGAACCCGACGGGACGGTTCGAGCTCGGCGGACCACACGCCGACACCGGCCTGACCGGTCGCAAGGTGATCGTCGATACCTATGGGGGATCGGCGCGTCACGGCGGTGGCGCGTTCTCGGGCAAGGACCCGTCCAAGGTCGACCGATCCGGGGCCTATGCGGCTCGCTGGGTGGCCAAGCACATCGTCGCCTCGGGCGCAGCGTCGCGGTGCGAGCTCCAGGTGGCCTATGCGATCGGCGTCGCCCATCCGGTGTCGCTCATGGTCGAGACCTTCGGTACGGAGCAGGTCGATCCGCGTCGCATCGAAGATGCCGTTCGAGAGGTGTTCGACCTGCGGCCAGCGGCGATCATCGATGCGCTGCGGCTCCGTCAACCCATCTATCGGCGAACCGCGGCCTATGGGCACTTCGGGCGCTCCGACGGCACGTTCCCGTGGGAGCGACTCGATCGGCTCGACGCGCTGCGGAGCGCGCTCGACATCACTGGCTGAGGTGGAGGGCGACCTTCCCGCGGACTCGGCGGACGTCATCGTCGACGTGGTCGGCCGGCCCGGGCCGTTCACCTACGCCGTCGACCCCGAGGCAGAGGTCGGTCTCGGTGACGAGGTCGTGGTGCCCTTCGGTGCGAGACGCGTCAGCGGATGGGTCGTTGCGCGCCCGGCCCGAGCGCGCGAGCACCCGTCGGCCACCTCGTTGCGCTCGGTGCTCCGTCGTGTCCGACCGGGCCCCCCTCCCGAGGTGATCGAGGCGGTGCTCGCCGCGGCGATGTGGGCGGTGGCGAGTCCCGTCACGCTCTTGCGCGCTGCGCGGCGCCCGAAGGTGCGGGGAGCACCGGTGCTCGAGCCTGCCCGGGGTCAGCTCGCCGAGCGCCTCGTCGACCCGAGCGAGGTCACACCCGAGGTCTTCCTCGTGCCGCTCGCCGTCTCGGCGCCCGAGGAGGTCGGCCGCCTCATGGCGGCTGGCGCCTTCGGCGAGCGAGTGGTCATCGCGGCGCCCACCGGAGCGATCGCCGCACACACTGCAGACGCGCTCGCCCGGGTCGGGGTCCGTGCGGCACGGTTCCCCGACGACTGGGACCAGCTCGCGTGCGGTCGTACGACGGTGAGTATCGGTGGTCGCCGAGGCGCGCTCGCGCCGCTCGCGACGCCGGATGCGGTGGTGGTGCTCGACCCGATCCATCCGAACGCGCGGGACGAGTCGAGTCCGTACCTCGAGGCACTGGATCTCGCTGGGGTGCGGGCGTCCGTCAGCCGGAGCCGACTCGTGGTCGTGAGTGCGGTGCCGCCCGCCGACATCCTGGCGCGCGCCCGGGTTCGCGTCCCCACTCGAGCGCCTCGACCCTGGCCCGTCGTGCGGACGTTCGGGGCCGCCGATCTCGACCGCGGAATCGAGGGGGTCGTCGCCGATGGGCTCGCGGTAGCCCGGCGCCGGCGCGCGGACCCGAGGGCGCTCGTCGTCGTCCCGGCTCGAGGTCCGGGGCACGCTCCGGTCTGTCGGGCGTGTGGCGCAACGCTCACGTGTGCCGCCTGCGGTGGGCGCTTGGTCGTGCTCCCTGCGAGGCGCGGTGTCCCGGAACGGGGCTGGTGTCGGACGTGCGAGGCGCTACGTCCGCTGCGCTGTGGCGTGTGCGGCTCACCCGCCGTGCGGGTGTCTCGCTGGTCGGTCGAGCACGTTGCGGCACGCCTCGAGCCGGTGGTACGCCAGCCGATCGCGAAGGGCCCGGATCCACGGGCGGGCGTGGTCGTCGGGACGATCGAGGCGCTCGAGAGTGCTGGCTCGGTAGATCTGGTCGTACTCGTCGAGCCGGAGCGTCTCTTCGGCTCTCATGGCCGCCTCGCGGAGGAGCTGGGCCTCTACTGGATCCACCGGGCAGTGGCGCTCGTCGCATCGAACCGCGGCGAGGTGGATCTCGTGGTCGAGCACGCGCCAGCGTGGCTCCCGGAGGTGCTCGCGGAGCGCGACGCGCGACGCGCGCTGCGCGCCATACGCGACGAGCGTGCCGCTCTCGGTCTCGACCCAGACCACGGCACCGCCGTCGTCTCCGGACCGGAGGCGGCGGCCTTTGTGCATGCACTGAGCGAGGTGAGCGTGCCGGGGTTCGAGGTTGCCGAGCTCGCCCCCGATCGCTGGCTCCTCACCGCTCCCACCCGCCGTGAGCTGCGCGTTGTCCTTGGATCCGTGCCGCGAACGCTCGATGCGCGCGCGGTTCGGGTCGAACTCGACCCGCGAGAACTCTGAGCTTTGGTGCACAGAGCGGCCCCGTAGCCTCGGCCTTCGGCCGCTAGAATCCGGTTGTCAGGACAGGCTCTGTCGGGAACCGCGGGTCTCGGTACGTGCCGGTCGGTGAGCCCAAGGAGGCTTAGGCAATGACGGGTATGGGCAGTGCAGCCCTGAGCAGTTCGGGTCTTGCGGGGCCGTTCTACCACCGTTTGGGGCTCGAGGCGATTGCGCTCGTCTTGATCGGGTTGGTGCTCGTCGCGGCCCGCTATTTCCTCTTTGCGGGCGCCACCAACCCGGCACGCGTCCAGGTCGCTGGTTCGGCGGACGAGGGGGTGTACGAGGTCGCCGAGCCGCGAGCGAGAGCGATCCTGCGTTGGGGCTTTGGTGCCCTGTGGATCGTCGATGGGCTGCTCCAGATGCAGCGTGCCATGCCGACGTCGCTCGTGGGCCAGGTCATCCAGCCAGCCGCGCAGGGCAGTCCCCGCTGGCTGGTCGACCTCGTTCAGCTCGGCATCGACGCGTGGCAGCGCCATCCGCTCTGGGCAGCGACGGGTGCGGTGTGGATCCAGCTCGCGATCGGCGTGTGGTTGCTCCTCGGCAAGTCAGGGGCGTTCGCCAAGGTCGGCTACGTCGCCGCCATCCTCTGGGGCTTGACCGTGTGGGTGGGTGGCGAGGCGATGGGTGGCATCCTCGCGCCGGGGGCCTCGTGGCTCTTCGGGGCCCCTGGGGCGGTCCTCCTGTACGTGGTCGCGGCGGCAGCGCTGCTTGCGCCGTGGAGCGCGTGGCAACCGGATCGCCTTCCACGCTGGCTGCTCGGCCTCGTGGGCGCCGAACTCTTCGTGTTCGGGGTCCTCGAGGCTTGGCCTGGTCGTGGCTTCTATCACGGACAGATCCCCGCGATGATCCGGACGATGGCCGGGACGCCCCAACCATCGTTCCTGGCGCGGCCGATGGTCGATCTCGCGAACGCACTCCATGGCACGACGACGGTCGTCGTGAACGCTGCCGTCGCGGCCGTCCTCATTGCCGTCGGGGTTGCCTTTCTGGCCAAGCGCTTGGTATGGCCCGCGTTCTGGGTGCTCGCGGTCCTGTCGCTCCTGGCGTGGTGGTTCGTCCAGGACTTCGGGTTCCTCGGGGGCGTCGGCACGGACCCGAACTCCATGGTGCCCGGTCTCGTGCTCGCTGGCGCTGCTGTCGTCGGCGTCGTGAGTCCTGCTCGAGAGTCGGTCGATGTTCGCGGTCTGTGGCCGAGTGGCGTGGGGATCGCTGGGCGGTTGCTCGGCACGTGGACCGTGGTGGTCGCGCTCATGGGCATCGGTCCGCTGGCCTATGCCGCCATCAATCAGACCGCCTCGCCGGCGCTCGCGCTGGCGGCTTCGGACACGCCCTTTGCCATCGACCGCCCGGTACCCTCGTTCACCTTGCTCGATCAGCGAGGCGTTCCGGTCTCGATCGACCAGTTCGCCGGCAAGCGGGTGGTGCTCACCAACCTGGATCCGGTGTGCACCTTCGACTGTCCGTTGATTGCCCAAGAACTCCGCACGGCGGACTTGGCGCTGCCTCCGTCGGTGCGCGCCAACACGGTGTTCGTTGCCGTCGCGGTCAACCCCGTGATCCATTCGGTGCAGGCGGTCAAGATCTTCGACCAACGAGAGAACCTGACCGGACTGTCCAACTGGTACTTCTTGACCAGCCCCTCGCTCACGCAGCTGTCGAAGGTGTGGCAGGCGCTCGGTTTCGGCGTGTCCCAGCCGGTGGATGGCGTGATGACCCAGCATGAGGACATCGGCTATGTGGTAGGGCCGAACCTCACCGAGCGCTACCTGATACCGATGGATCCGTCGCTGAATGCATCGGTGGCGACCAGCATCTCGTCGCTGTATGTCCACCTGGTCGAGGAGGTCTGAGTGCGCTGGACGCGTGGCCGAGGTGCCAGAGTCGCGGTCGTGGCGTCGCTCGGCGCGTTGCTTGCGGCCTGCGCAACAGCCACGAGTGCAGCGACGCAAGCCCCTCCGGCGCCTGAGAATTTTGCGGCCATCGTCGCCCGTCCGAGCGGTGGCGAGCTGATCGAGGTCCAGAGCTACCAACACGGCCAGGTGCTCGTGCAACAAGGGAACTCGCTCTCCCTCGCCACCCCGCTCGGCGTGTCGACCCGAGCTGGCATCGTGCTTGCGTCCGGGGGGTCGGCGGGTCTGCCGGTGTATGCCGGCGAGGTCGCCCATGGGACCTGGCCCTACTCGGTCCTGTGGTCGGCGGACAGCGCAGGTTGGACGCCACAGGAGTTCACGACGGCGGTGGCGCCGTTCCCTGGATCGGTCGTTGCGACCACCGGTGGCGGCGAGGCGATCGTCGGGACACGCTCCTTTGGGCTCGGCGACCAGTCGATCGTCGATCTGGCGCCGAACGGCACGATCGCGACGACGCTGGTCTCGTCTGCGTCCCTCGCGGCGCTCGAGCATCAGGTGGGGTGCGTCTCGCCCGTGGCGCGCTCCCTCGCACCCGACGGCGAGACGCTCGTGGTGAGCTGTGGCTCGAGTGCGCGTCTCGCCGTGGTCGACCTCGCGGCGCGCACCGCTCGCACCGTGGCACTCGCGGGCCATGTGGTCGCCACGAGTGCGGTCGTCGATGGGGCGACGGGTCCGCTGGTCGCCGTCATCGTTGCGACGAACGATCGCGAGCGGCTCCAGCTCGTCGACCTCGTCGGTGACCGCGTGGTCGCAACGGTGTCACTCGGCAGTGACGCCTCGCTCGGTCCGTCGCTCGCAGCCTCCGGGACCCGTGCGGTCGCGCTCGTGCCTCATGGGGCTCGCGCAACATTGGTGGAGTTCGAACCGGTCACCTCAAGCGGCGGGGTGATCACGAGGGCGATCGCGGCACCAGCGTGGGCCCAAGGGGTCGGCGTGACCTCGGGCGGAGCGGTCGAGGTCGTGGCGGGCAATCCGAATCTGACCGGTGTCGGCCTCCTCCAGCTCGATCAGGGCTCGTGGCGAGAGATCGCATCAGCAACGACCCCCACCGTGAACCAGGGTTAGCGCCCCGACGGGCCTCGGCCGTCTAGCGTGGTGGCGTGCCGATCCTGCCGATCCGAACCATAGGCGATCCGGTGCTCTCGCATCGAGCTCGCGAGGTCGAGACGATCGACGCTCGCCTCGATCAGCTCATCGAGGACATGATCGTGACCATGCACGAGGCTCCCGGAGTCGGGCTTGCGGCCCCGCAGGTGGGTGTCGATCTGCGCCTGTTCGTCTGGGACATCGGTGACGGTCCGGACGTTGCGATCAACCCCGAGATCGTCGAGCGTACGGGGACGTGGCGCTACGAGGAGGGTTGCCTCTCCGTTCCTGGCTACTTCTGGCCGATCGAGCGCCCTCGCACGGTGCTCCTGCGCTACGTCACCCGTGACGGCGAGGTCGCCGAGTTGGAGGGGAGCGACCTCCTCGGGCGCGTGTTCCAGCACGAGACAGATCATCTCGATGGTGTGCTGCTCATCGAGCGACTCGACGAGGAGGAGCGGCGCGAGGCCAAGCAACGCATCGCGCGTGAGCGCTGGCTCGGCAACTGACCATGCGCGTGCTCCTGCTCGGCTCGACCGAGGAGACGGCGCGACATCTCGATGGCCTCGTCGAGGCGGGTCACGACGTGATCGGCCTCGTGACTCGGCCACCCAAGCGACGTGGGCGTGGCGGCGCGGTGGCCGGGACCGTGGCGGCGCGCCGCGCGCAGGAGCTCGGCGTCGAGGTGCACGAGGCGCTCCCTCCTGACCACCTCGGGGCCGAGGTCTGCGTCGTTGTTGCTTACGGCCGGTTGCTGCCTGCCGCCTGGCTCACCGGTGTTCCGGTGGTGAACGTGCACTACTCGCTGCTTCCTGAGTTTCGAGGTGCCGCTCCGGTCGAGCGTGCCATCCTTGCTGGCGTCGATCGCAGCGGTGTGAGCATCATCCGTCTCGAGCCCGAGCTCGATGCGGGCCCGATCCTCGCGATGCGCTCGGTGCTGATCGATGGCCTCCGGGCCAGCGAGGCTCGCCGTCGTCTTACCGACGCCGGCGTGTCGCTCCTCCTCGGTCTCCTCGAACAGCCCGGATCCCTCGAAGCGGGGGTCCCCCAGGCCGGAGCGGCGAGTTGGGCTCCGCGGATCACGTCCGAGGACCTCCGTCTGCGTCCCGCCGAGGCCGCGATCGTGTGGGATCGGCGTGTGCGTCTGGAGCGAGCCTTCTGCTTCGTCGGACGGCGTCGCGTGATCGTACGCTCGGGTCGTCCCCTCGAGCGAGAGGCGGCCGATCCGCTCGGGACCGTGCAACTCGATCACGGTCGGGCCATCGTGCACACGGCACGAGGTGCTTACGAGCTCGGAGAGGTCATCCCCGAAGGCGGGCGACCGATGAGCGGTGCGGACTTCGTTCGCGGGCTTCGGGCAGCGCAGCTGCACGTTCGAGCGATCCCGAGCGAGGAGTTCTAGATGGAGCCGAAGCGCAAGGCGAAGGTGATCACGGTCTCCGACGGTGTGGTGCGCGGGACGCGCGTCGATCGATCCGGCGAGGCGCTCGCGGCGGCACTCGAGCGGGCGGGGTTCGAGCTCGAGGCCCGGAGCGCCATCGCCGATGGCGCCGGATCGGTGGCACGCGCACTGCGCGAGGCATCGTTGGGATTCGCGGGGCTCATCGTGACGACGGGTGGGACGGGTTTCACGCCGCGCGATCAGACTCCCGAGGGCACGGCCGAGGTGCTCGAGCGTCACGCCCCCGGCTTCTGCGAGGCGATGCGCGCGGCGAGTCCGCTCGGTGCGCTGTCGCGTGGCCTCGCCGGCACCCGTGGGCGTAGCCTGATCGTGAACCTCCCCGGGTCGGCGACCGGCGCGGTGGAGTCGCTCGAGGCGGTGCTGCCCGTCCTGGATCATGCGTTGGCGCTGTTGATCGACGGCGGGGACGCGCACCCGCACGCGGCGCCGTGATCGCTCCGCTCGAGCGTGCACGTCGGCTCGCACGTCGCTCCCGTGCGGTCGCACCGCCAAACCCGTGGGTCGGTGCGGTGATCGAGCGCGATGGCGTGGTGGTCGGCGTCGGCCGGACGGCCCATCCCGGGGGTCCCCACGCCGAGGTCGCCGCTCTCGCTGCGGCCGGTGCCCTGGCTCGCGGCGCCCAGATGAGCGTGACGCTCGAGCCCTGCGCCCACCATGGCCGCACGCCGCCCTGCGTCGATGCGATCATCGAGGCGGGCGTGGCACGTGTGGAGGTGGGCCTCATCGATCCAGATCCACGGGTGCGAGGTCGAGGGATCCAGGCCCTGCAAGCCGCTGGGGTCGAGGTGCGACTCGCGCCCCGGGCGATGCGCGCGAGGCTCGCCGACGACCTGGCCCCGTACCTCTCGCACCGGCTGCGCGGGCGCCCCTTCGTCGTCGGCAAGATCGCCTGCAGCCTCGACGGCGCCGTCGCGGATCGGTGGGGGCAGTCGAAGTGGATCACCCAGGAAGCTGCGCGAGAGCTCGGGCACCGACTTCGAGCCGAGGTCGACGCCATCATCGTCGGTCGGGGGACGTTCGAGCGAGATCGACCGCAACTCACCGCGCGACCGGGCGGGCGACTCGCGCGGCGTCAACCGGTCAGGGTGGTCGCGAGTCGTCGCCCGCTGGACGTCCCCGAGGGCTTCGTGGTCGCCAGCGAGAGCCCCGGTGCGCTGCTCGCTGCCGGAGCGGCTCGCGGGTGGGTCGAGGTCCTCGTCGAGGGCGGCCCGACCCTGCTCGGTGCCTATCTCGCCGAGGGACTGGTCGACGAGCTGCTCGTCGCCATCGCACCGATCCTGTTGGGCGACGAGCATGCTCGGCACGCGGTCGACCTCGGGGAGGGGCGGCTCCTGGAGGATGCCATTCGGGGGGCCTGGCGTGCGCATCGACGGGTCGGTGAGGATCTCGTCGCCTGGGTGCGACTCCCCGCCGCGACGGCGCTCGAGGATGCCTACTGGGGCTTGGAGTCGCAGGTCCTCGGAGCGATCGGCTGCCGGTAGGCTGGTCGACGGGGCGCGGTCGATCCGGTGGAGCGCCCGGAGGTAGTCGGGTGTTCTCGGGGATCGTGGAACGGACCGTAGCGCTCCTCGAGCGCCGTGACGGGCGATTGCTGTTCGACCGCAGCGACTGGGATGTCGCCATCGCCCCAGGGAGTTCCATCGCCTTCAACGGGGCGTGCCTCACTGCCGTCGAGATCAGTGACGAGGTGGTCGGAGTCGACGTCGTGCCCGAGACCCTGCGGCGAACCAATCTCGGTGCGCTCGAGCCCGGGGTGCTGGTGAACGTCGAGCGGTCGGTGACGCTCCAGACGCTGCTCGATGGCGGCCTCGTGCTCGGCCACGTCGACGCCGTCGCGACCGTGACGGACGTCGACGACGAAGGCATCGTGGTGCACTACCCCGAGCGGTTCGAGCCGCTCGTCGTCGAGAAGGGCACCATCGTGCTGAACGGGGTTGCGTTGACGGTCGCCGAGCTCGCGCCGGCCTCGGCCAGAGTCGCTCTCATCCCAGAGACGCGACGTCGCACGAACCTCGGGACCTGCGAGGTCGGTGCGGTGCTCAACATCGAGTTCGACGTCATCGGGAAGTACGTCGCGCGGCTCCAGGGGGTCCGGCTTGGCCGCGAAGCGGAGGATGCATGAGTGAGACAACAGCGGCGACGCCTTTCTCGTCGGTCGAGGATGCCATCGAGGCGTTTCGCCGAGGCGAGATGGTCATCGTCGTCGACGACGAGGATCGTGAGAACGAGGGTGACCTCATCATGCCTGCCGACGCGGTGCGTCCGGACGACGTCGCCTTCTACCTGCGCGTCACCTCGGGCATGATCTGCGTGTCGGCCGAGTCGCAGCTCCTCGACGCCCTCGAGCTGCCGCTCATGGTGGAGCACGGGACCGATCCCCGCAAGACCGCCTTCACCATCACCGTGGACGCTGCGCGCGGCGGTACGACCGGCATCTCGGCCGAGGACCGAGCCCGCACTGTGGCGCTGCTCGCGAGCCCGGACGCGCGCCCTAGCGACTTCGTGCGACCTGGTCACGTGTTCCCGCTGCGCGCGCGTGAGGGTGGGGTCCTCAAGCGAGGTGGACACACCGAGGCAGGGGTCGATCTTGCCCGCCTCGCCGGTCGGCGGCCTGCCGCGATGCTTGCCGAGATCACGACCGAGGATCGTCAGTCCATGGCCCGGCTCCCCGAACTGGCGGCGTTCGCCGCTGCCTGGGGCGTCCCGCTCATCTCCATCGCCGACCTGATTCGCTACCGGGCGGCGCGCGAGACGCTCGTCGCACGCGTCGAGGGGTCGGAGGCGACCATTCCGACCCAATGGGGAGCGTTCGATGCGGTGGTGTACCGGAGCGTCCTCGAGCCCGGGGACGAGCATCTCGTGCTCAGCCTGGGCGAGATCGACGACACGGAACCGGTGCTCGTGCGGGTGCATTCGGAGTGCTTGACCGGGGATATCTTCGGGTCGTATCGGTGTGATTGCGGTCCGCAGCTCCACGCCGCCCTCGCACGGATCGCGGACGAAGGACGAGGGGTGGTGGTCTACCTGCGTGGGCACGAGGGCCGCGGCATCGGGCTCGGTCACAAGCTGCGCGCGTACCACTTGCAGGAGTTCGAGGGGCTCGATACGGTCGAGGCGAACGAGCGCCTCGGGCTGCCGGTCGATGCGCGTGAGTACGGCATCGGTGCCCAGATCCTCGCCGACCTCGGTGTGCGACGCATGCGTCTGCTCACGAACAATCCGGCCAAGTACCGTGGACTCACTGGATTCGGCCTCGAGATCGTCGAGCGCGTGCCGATCGTCACCGAGGTGCGACCCGAGAACGCGCGCTATCTCGAGACCAAGGCGCGCAAGTTGGGGCACCTGCTCGACGTCGCGAGGGGAGAACGATGAAGCTCGAAGGCCGACCACGTGCCGAGCCCACTGACCGCTTCGTCATCGTCGCGGCGCGCTTCAACGAGCTGGTCGGCGAGGCGCTGGTGGATGGGGCTCGGCGGGCGCTCGAGGAGGCAGGTGCGGCTGAGCCCATCGTCGTGTGGGTTCCCGGAGCGCTCGAGATCGCTGGCGCGGCGCGTCGACTCGTGACGGCAGGCACGCCGATCGCGGGCATCATCGCCGTCGGCGCGGTCATTCGTGGCGAGACCGATCACTACGAGGTCGTCGCGACGCAGGCGAGCGCCCAGCTGGCTCGTCTCGCGGCCGAGGCCACGGTGCCGGTGGCCAATGCACTCCTCACAGTGGACTCCTTGGAGCAGGCCTTCGATCGGGCCGGGGCCAAGCACGGCAACAAGGGCTACGAGGCAGCCCTCGTGGCCGTTCGCATGGCCGATGTCTATCGACGCATCGATGCACTCAAGGAGGATGACGGTTCGTGCTGAGGGTCGTGGTGCCAAAGGGCTCGCTGGAGCGGGCTACCTTCGACTTGTTCCGCGCCGCCGATCTCACGATCGAGCGGGAGAGCGAGGTTTCCTACCGCGCGACGATCGACGATCCGCGCATCGCGGAGGTTCGCATCCTCCGGCCACAGGAGATCCCGACCTACGTCGCCGAGGGTCTGTTCGATCTCGGCATCACCGGGCGAGACTGGGTCGAGGAGACCGGCGCGAACGTCGTGTCGCTGGGCGAACTGCGCTACTCGAAGGCGTCGTCGCGCCCCATCCGCGTCGTGCTCGCGGTCGCCGGTGAGAGCGCCGTCACCGAACCCGCACAGCTCCCCGATGGCGTTCGCGTCGCGACGGAATATCCCCGTTTGACCGAGCGCTACTTCGCCAGGCTCGGCATCAAGGCCCACGTGCTCGCCTCCTACGGCGCCACCGAGGCGAAGGTCCCCGAGATCGCCGATGCGGTCGTAGAGATCACCGAGACCGGTCGAGCGCTCGCGGCCCAGGGACTTCGCGTCATCGACGAGCTCCTCGTGTCCTATACCGAGCTCATCGCCAATCCCGTCGCGGCCGCCGACCCCGAGCGGCGCCACGCCATGGAGCAGGTGCGCACGTTGTTGGTGGGCGCACTGGCGGCACGCGGGTCGGTGCTCGTCAAGCTCAACGCCCCAGCGGCGGCGTTGGCGCAGATCATCGCCGAGCTCCCCTCGATGAAGGCCCCGACCGTGAGCGAGCTCTACGGCGGCGATGGGTTCGCGGTTGAGGCGGTGGTGCCGAGAGAGCGCATCAACCTGCTGATCCCGTCGCTCAAGGACGCGGGCGCGACGGACATCCTCGAGATCCCGCTGTCGAAGATCGTGCCGTAGGTAGCGGTGCGTCGGTCTCGGCGCCGCGTCCGCGGCAGTCTGGAAGAGGCGCCAGCGCGCGCCGTCGTCGATCCCTACGAGGTGCGCGAGGGGACGGTGGTGGCGTTCGACGCCCACGTCGGCCTCGGGGCGATCGCGGTCGAGGGGTCAGTCGAGGTGCCGTTTCATTGCATCGTGGTCGACGACGGGTCGCGCCAGGTCCGTGTCGGCCAGCGGGTGCTGGTTCGGGTCGCGCCGTCCTTTCGAGGCGCCTCTGAGGCCACCTGGGTGCACAAGCTCGACTGACGCGCGCTCAGGAGGCGGTCTCGTCGTGGGTGAGGTCCCGAAGGCGCACGAACGCCAGCTGCACTTGGCGGAGTGCGGCTTCGAGCAGCTGGCCGCGCTCGCCCAGGCGATCGGCGACGCCGGCAAGCAGACCTGCGAGGGCGTCGATGACGAGGGTAGCGTCAGCGAGCCGGGGTGGTTCGGCGGCGAGGTAGATCCGCGTCAGCTCGAACAGACCGTAGGCGTGGTTGGCGATGAGATCCCCAACGTCGGCGTCGAGGAGCTCGGCCCTGAGGCGTGCGGCCTCCTCCTCGGCGCGCGCATCCGAGGGCGCCGCGGTGCTCGCCGTGGAGCCGTCGCTGGACGAAGGACCATGCACCTCGCCAGCGAGGTCGGATGGCGGACGTTCGTCGGTGGCCACGGGCCATGAGTCTAGCGCCGTGGCCTTCGGGGAATCGAGGCTTGCCTCGTCGCGTTGGGCTACAATCGTGAGGCGCGGCTGCTGGCCGCCACGCTGGTGGTTTTCCGACGGAAGGAGTCTCCTATCGCCACTGCACCCGAGGACGGGGCCCGTGTGAATGATCAGATCCGAGTTCGCGAGGTGCGCCTCGTCGGACCGGACGGCAACCAGCTCGGCATCAAGCCGACTCCGGAGGCACTGCAAATCGCCCGAGCGATGGACATGGACCTCGTCGAGGTGGCACCCATGGCCAAGCCACCGGTCGCGAAGATCATGGACTACGGGAAGTTCAAGTTCGACCAAGCCCAGCGAGTCCGTGAGCAGAAGCGCAAGGCCTCGGCGTCGCAGCTCAAGGAGATGAAGTACCGCCCCAAGATCTCGCAGGGCGACTTCGACACGAAGACGCGACAGGTGGCCAAGTTTCTCGCCGAGGGCCACAAGGTGAAGGTCACGATCATGTTCCGCGGTCGTGAGGTGTTCCACCCGGAACTCGGTCAGGAGATCCTCACGAGAGTCGTCGAGGCGGTCAAGGGCGTCGCTCACGTCGAGGTGATGCCGAAGCTGGATGGCCGGAACATGGTGATGGTGCTCGCACCAGATCGCCGACCCGCACCGGCGCGCGCCTGAGGCCCAACTCGGTCGACAGACACACTACGCTGATAGGCCGCGCCGCACCCGGCGCGAGCTTGTCGAGGCAGCCATGACCGCTCGAGCGCTCCGTCGCAGACGGGGTTTCGGGGATGGATGCGTGGTTACCAGCGCCGCTCGTTGGGTGTGGACCGATCGCGAGCGGGTGACGCCGGCAGGAGACGGGAGTTGCGATGCCGAAGATGAAGACGGATACGGGTGCGAAGGCGCGGTTCAAGCGCACGGGCACGGGCAAGCTGATGCGTCGGCACGCCTTCACCTCCCACCTGCTCGGCAAGAAGTCGTCGTCGCGGCTGCGGCGCCTGCATCGCGAGGGTGTGTTGTCGCGGGGTGACACCCGTCGCGCGTTGCGTCAGCTCGGCGGACGCTAGGGCTTCGGAGGAGGACACAAGTGGCACGAGTCAAGCGGTCGTTGCACAGCCGCAAGCACCGTCGTGCGGTGCTCGAGCTCGCGCGCGGCTACTACGGCAACAAGAGCCGAAGCTATCGAGCCGCCCACGAGCAGGTGATGCACTCGCTGCAGTACGCCTATCGCGACCGTCGGGCGCGCAAGGGCGAGTTTCGTCGGCTGTGGATCCAGCGCATCAATGCGGCGGCGCGTGCCGAGGGCACCACGTATTCGCGCTTCATGGCTGGTCTGCGCCGCGCGGGTGTCGGCCTCGATCGTCGCGTGCTCGCGGACCTGGCGGTGCGGAGCCCGGGCGCGTTCGGCGCGTTGGTGCGGCTTGCCGAAGCCAACCAGGAGCGCGCTGCGTCCTGACGCCCGCGCCGAGCTGCGCGAGCTCGTGAGGTCGGCAGCCGCGCGGCGCAGACACGGTCGCTACGTGCTCGAAGGCGCACGCTTCCTTCGTGCCGCGGTGGCGGCGGGAGCGCACGTGGAGCAGCTCGTCGGGGTCGACGAGGCCATCCGTCGCGAGGCCGACCTCGTGGCCTCTGCGCGTTCGGTCGTCGTCGTCACGCAGCGCGAGCTGGCCGCCATCAGCGCCACGACGACTCCGCAGGGTCTCGTCGGGGTGCTGCGACGGGTCACGGTTCCGGTCGAGGCGCTCGAGGACCGTCTCGTCGTCCTTGCCCTCGACGGCGTGCAAGATCCCGGCAACGTCGGCACCTTGGTGCGCACCGCGGCCGCGCTCTCGGACGCGGTGGGCGTGCTCGTCGGTCCGGGATCGGCCGATCCGTTCAATCCCAAGGCGGCTCGAGCGGCGGCCGGGGCGCTCGAGCGCGTGCCCATCGCCGAGGTGGACGAGCTCACGCCTGCGCTCCGTGAGCTGCGAGTCCGGGGCGCGCGCGTCATTGGGCTCGACCCGCGCGCACCGTCGCCGCTCGCGCCCGAGACACAGCGGCGCGTGCTCGTCGTCGGTGCCGAGGGCGCTGGCCTGAGTGCGGCGGTCGACGGCGAGCTCGACGAGCGCGCGGCGTTGGTCGTGCCGCCCCGGCTCGAGTCGCTGAACGCTGCGGTGGCGGGTGCACTCGCGCTCTGGGTGTCGCTCGGTGGCGGGGCGGGTGCGTCGACCCGGGGCTAGCCTTGGCCGCAGGTCGCGGTGGTGAGGAAGGACGAGGGTCTATGGGGGCGAGCGTGCGAGACCAGGGTGGCGACGGTCAGGGCGCCGCAGACACCGCTCTCGTGACGGCGAGTGTGCAAGGAGCGCTCGAGCGCCTTGCGACGGTCGCGGATCGGGACGAGCTCGCTGCGATCCGTGAGGCTGCGCTCGGGCCGCAGAGCCCACTGGCAGTGCTGTCACGGTCGATTCGCAACCTCGATCCCGAGGAGCGGCCGGTACTCGGCCGGGTCGTGGCCGAGGCCCGCGCCTCGCTCACGTCGGCCATCGAGGCGGCCGAGGCACGTCTCGACGCAGCAGAGCTCCTCGAGCGCGCTGAGCGCGAGCGCTCTGATCCCTCCGTGGGCCTGCTCGTCGAACCCCTCGAGGGTCCCGGGGCGAGGCACCTCGTGGCGCGAGCGCGCATGGCGCTGGAGGACGTCTTCTGGCGCCTCGGCTTCGAGGTCGCTTCGGGTCCAGAGGTCGAGGACGAGTGGTTCAACTTCGAGGCGCTGAACGTGCCGGAGCACCATCCCGCACGGGCCGCCCAGGACAGCTTCTACCTCGACGTCGACGCCTCGCCTCCGCTGCTCCTGCGGACGCACACCTCGCCAGCGCAGATCCGTCTCATGCAGCGAGGCACGTTGCCGATCTACGCGGTGGTGCCGGGGCGCGTCTATCGGCGCGACACCCCGGACGCACGTCACACGCCGGCCTTCCATCAGATCGAGGCGCTCGTGGTCGACGAGGGGATCACCTTCTCGCACCTGAAGGGGACGATCGAGGCCTTCACGACGGCGTACTTCGGACCGGGAATCCACTCGCGACTGCGTCCTGCGTACTTCCCGTTCACGGAGCCGTCGGCTGAGTTCGAGGTGACGTGCACGATCTGTGGCGGGGCGGGGTGCCGCACCTGCTCGGGCACGGGCTGGATCGAGCTCGGCGGTGCAGGCATGGTGCACGCACGCGTGCTCGAGGCAGGTGGGCTCGATCCCGGCCGTGTGTCGGGGTTCGCGTTCGGTTTCGGCATCGACCGTCTGGTGCAGATGCGCTACGGGCTGGCCGACATGCGGGTATTGCCGGAGAACGACCTCCGGCTGCTGGTGCGCACGAGGGGTGAAGTATGAGGTTGCCCATCGGTTGGCTCGAGGTCTTCACGCCGCTCGAGGCGCTCGGCCTCACGGACCCACTGCGTGCGCACAGCGAGGGTGTTCGCGCGCTGGTGGGCACGCTCGACTCCCTCGGGCTCGTCGTCGAAGGCGTGGAAGAGCACCCGGTCGCGGCGGACGGCGTGGTCACGGCCAAGGTGCTCGCCATCCATCGGATCGAGGGAGCGGACCGCATTCGACTCGTCGAGGTGGACGACGGATCGGGTCGCATCCGTCCGGTGGTGTGCGGCGCATGGAACTTCGTCGAAGGCGATGTCGTCCCGCTGGCGCTGCCAGGCGTGCGCCTGCCGAACGGCGCCGAGATCGGGGCCCGGCGTCTGCGTGGGGTGACGTCGGAAGGGATGCTCTGCTCGGCTCCGGAGGCAGGTCTCGGCTCCGACGCGAGCGGCCTCGCGATCCTCTCGCCGTCGCTCCCGCTCGGCGTGCCGGTGCGTGAGGCTCTGGGGGTCCGTGACGAGGTCGTCCTCGACATCGCCGTGGAACCCAATCGACCGGACGCCTCCGGAGTTCGCGGTGTCGCGCGCGACCTCGCTGCGCGCTTCCGCGCCCCCTTCGTCGACGTCACGGGGGTGCTCACGCGCCAGGATCCCCGCGCGGTGACGGTGGAAGAGGGCGCCGTCGATCGACTCGTGCTCGCGAGCCTCGAGGTGCGTGGCGCGGTGCTCGAGCCGCGCGTGGCGCGGTGGCTCGTGCTGAGCGGCATGCGGCAGATCAGCCCCATCGTCGACGCCACGAACGCCGTGATGCTCGAGACGGGTCAGCCCTCGCATGCCTACGACCGCGACCGTTTGGCTGGTGGCGTGGTGGGGGTGCGCAGTGCTCGTCCTGGAGAGCGGCTCGTCACCCTCGATGATCGAGAACGAACCCTCGCCGGTGGTGAACTCGTCATCGTCGACGGCAGCGATCGCGCGGTGGGGCTCGCTGGCATCATGGGCGGTGCCGAGACCGAGGTCAACGCCGAGACCGAGCAGGTCCTCTTGGAGGTGGCGGCGTTCCCACGAGAGCGCATCGCGCGCGCGGCGCGCGCCACGGGTCTTCGGACGGAGGCGTCGTGGCGGTTCGAGCGTGGGGTGGACCCCGCCGTCGCGCACGCGGTGTGCGCCCGTGTTGCCGCTCTCGTGGGTGTCGCGACGCCGATGCTGGTCGCCGACGTTGCGTACGCCACGACGCCGCGACGGATCGCGGTGCGTGCTGAGAGCGCGGTGGCGATCGCGGGCGATCCAGTGGTGCTCGAGTCGTTCGAACCCGATGCCGGGCTCTCGCGCCTCGGGTTCGACCTCGAGCCAGACGGGGACGGCTGGCAGGTCGGGGTCCCCACCTGGCGCCCCGACGTCACCGACGTCGCCGACGTCGTCGAGGAGGCGCTCCGTCAGGTCGGCTACGACGCGGTGGCCCCGACGCCCCTCATCGGTCCCCGACGCGATGGCCCGACGCTACGCCAGCAGCGCGAACGTGCCCTCTCGACGCTCCTCGCGGACGAGGGCGCCTTCGAAGCCTGGAGCGTGACCATGGTGTCGCCCTCGGTGGAGGAGCAGCTCGGGAGCGAGCGCGTCGCACCCGTGATCGCCAATCCCTTGCGCCCCGAAGAGAGCGTGTTGCGCACCACGGTCGCTGCGGGCCTCGTCGGTGCGCTCGATCACGCGGTCAGACGCCGTCTCGAGCCCGCGCGATTCTTCGAGTGGGGTCCGGTCTTCTGGCAGGAGGGACGCGTCGTCAACGAGCGACAGCGACTCGGGCTCATCGTCGCCCACGCCCATGACGGCGGCGTGGAGGCGGGCCGTTGGCTCGCGAGGCTCGTGGCTCGGGCCGGCCTCGAGCTTGGTCCTGGGTCGGTGCAGCTCGGCCCTGGTGGTCCTGGGTGGCCCCGACTGCATCCGAGCCG
Source organism: Acidimicrobium ferrooxidans DSM 10331 (assembly GCF_000023265.1). Taxonomy (GTDB): domain Bacteria; phylum Actinomycetota; class Acidimicrobiia; order Acidimicrobiales; family Acidimicrobiaceae; genus Acidimicrobium; species Acidimicrobium ferrooxidans. The sequence goes on along the minus strand of NC_013124.1, from coordinate 1,761,877 downwards.
CCAGGCGGCGGTGATCGATGATGGGCTGGTCGTCGGTGTCTTCGGTGAGCTCGCGCCGGATGTGGCCGCTGCGCTGGGTGCTCGACGGTGGCGCTACGGCGTTGTCGAGCTGGACGCGGACTGGCTCGCCGAGCCCCGACCCCTCACGGCTTCCTCGACCCTTGGCGCCTTCGCGGCGAGTGAGCTCGACCTCTCGTTCGAGGTGCCCTGGGACCTCGCGGCCGCAAGCCTCGCGGCTCGGGTGCGCGAGGAGATCGGCCCGGTGGTGCGCGACGTGGCAGCGTTCGACACGTTCGTTCGCGAGGGTCGGCGCTCGCTCGGCCTGCGCCTACGGCTCGAGGACCCCGAAGGGCCGATCAGTGAGGCGAGGGTTCGCGAGGTGATCGAGGTGGCCCGGCACGCGGGTGCGGCACTCGGAGCCGCGCTTCGTACGGCGCCGGCGTCGTGATCTGATACCCACGAGGGTACAATGATGGTCATCACACCGCTCGTCTTCATCATCGCGCTGATAGTGATCGCCGCTGTGGCTGGCCTGCTCGGGTCCCTGGTGGGACTCGGTGGCGGAATCGTCGTCGTGCCGGTGCTCACCCTGGTCTTCCATGTCGACATCCGCCTGGCGGTCGGGGCGAGCCTCGTGACCGTGGTGGCGACCTCGGCGACCGGCGCGTCGCGGCTCGTCCGTCGCGGCATGGTGAACGTGCGTCTCGCGCTGTATCTCGCGATCGCGACCACGCTCGGCGCGATCGTCGGTGCCCTCCTGTCGCGCGCGGTGCCGACGCGGTTCCTCTTCTTGCTGTTCGCAGCCATCCTCGTCTACTCTGCCGTCGCCATGCTGCGTCGACGCAGTGGGGATCGCATCGAGCAGCCCCGCGACGATCGCATCGCCGATGCCCTCCAACTCCATGGCGCAGCGCCGATCGGTGATGGCGGCGTCCTCGTTGCCCATCGGGTGGAGCGCAGCCTCCTCGGTCTGGTGCTGATGTTCGGTGCCGGCGTGGTCTCGGCGCTCCTCGGTATCGGCTCTGGTGCGTTGAACGTTCCGACGATGGACATGTTGATGGGCGTGCCGCTCAAGGTGGCCTCGGCGACCAGCAGCTTCATGATCGGCATGACAGCCGCGGCGAGTGCGGCGATCTACCTGTCGCGAGGCCAGATCGACCCCATCCTCGCCGGCCCCATCGCGGTCGGTGTGCTCGGTGGCGCAACGCTCGGGGCTCGCCTGCTCACGCGGGTGAACGTGACCGTGGTGCGCTGGGTCTTCATCGCGGTGCTCGTGGTCGTCGCCGTCGAGATGTTGCAGAAGGGCATCGGATGAGCGCGTCGGGAGAGCGACGCGTCGAGGATCCGGACGCGCAGGTCGCGAACGTCGTCGGACGCGTCCTCGGGGCTGGCGTCGTCATCGCGGTCGTGCTGGTCGTGGCCGGGCTCGTGGTGACCCTCGTCAGCCATCCTCACTTCGTCGTCGGTCCGATCAGCTACCACGTCCTCGTCGGGCGCCGTGCGCACTTTCCGGTGGGGCTCGGCGGGCTGGTACGGGCTCTTCGGCACGGCCGCGGGGAAGGCATCGTGCTGCTCGGCGCGGTCATCCTGCTCGCGACCCCCCTCGCTGGCGTCGTGGCGTCCGTGATCGGCTTTGCGACCGCAGGCGTCGGACGGATGGCTGCTGTGGCGACGGTGGTGCTGGCGATCCTCGTGGTCGCTGCGGTCGTCCTCTAGCCCGACGTTCCGCTCCCGCGACAGACGAGGAGCGATGGGCTCACCTTTCGGTACCTGACACGCTCGCGCGGTCCTACGTGGAGGGCTGCCCCGGGCGATCACCAGGGTCCCGCTCGCGTGCCGAGCGGCACCTGGGCCGCCTCTGGCCCACGAGGTCGGCGTGCACGCGGCTCTGTGAGCCTCGGCCTTCTCGCCACGGTCCGGTCGGTGGGACGCCGTCCCCGCTCGCTCCGGGGGCACCTGCGCACCTTCGTCACCGTCACCTCAGATGGCAGGCGAGCCACCCGCCTCCTGTCGAGCGAATCTGCGGGCGGCTCGAGCGCAAGTCCCGCGGTGCATGTCGTACGGCCGCACTGCCGGCGATGGCGTAAGCGGCTCGACGTCGATCGTCCCAGCGCGACCTGGAACCTGCGCGTGCTGGCGCTCAGGGTTGCACGGGGTGCACGCGGATGCGTGCGCGTTGGTCGTCGGATCGACCAGGGAACCAGAGGTCGGAGGGCCGATGTGGGGCTCATCGTTCGGAGTTGACCGGTCGGGGCTGGTTCACGGCAGAGAGCGGCCTCTCCGGGAGGCTCCACACATGCGATGCTGTCCGCTCGCTCACTCACCGTGCGGATCGCCAGGCTGCCCGCCGGTCGCGTCGCAGGGGCAACCAGGTCGAGGGAGCGGCGGTGGAGCGCGTCTCAGCTGACGCGCTGGATGCGTACGCTCGAGCGCATCGTCTGTCGCCCTGGACCTTCGTAGATGCCGTGCAGCGGGGCCACATCGCGGTAGTCGCGCCCCCGGGCGACGGTGATGTAGCGCTCTGACGGCGCGAAGAGGTTGGTCGGATCGAGCGGGTGCCAGTGGCCCACCCACGCTTCGACCCAGGCGTGACTTGCGCCCTCGGCGGCCTCGGAGACCTCGAGAGCATGCGGAGCAAAGCAACCCGAGACGTAGCGCGCAGGGATGCCTGCATGACGCAGCAGCGCACACAGTACGTGCGTGGCGTCCTGACACACCCCAGACCGTCGGGCCCACGCTTCGTCGGCCGTGGTGTCGACGGTCGTCGTTCCCGGAGCGTAGGTGATCGTGTCATGGACGATGGCGGCGAGGGCCTCCGCCCGCTCCAGTGGGTCCGTGCCCACCTCGAGGTCGATCGCGGGCTCAGCAATGGTCGTCAAGGGCGTCGGGAGCAGGTACTCGAGGAGTGCTCGCTGGGTCTCGGGCCGCGCGAGCGTCGCGAGCGTCACGACCGATCCCGTGCTCCAGGGCGCGCATCGCACGGTCGAGCTGGCCACGATCGTGAGCTCGCTATGTGGGCGTTGGATGTCGAAGTACGTGACGACCGAGCCCCAGTAGTCGCGGTAGCGGACTCGGTGCGCTGGCTGGGAGAGCTCGATGCGGTGTCGGAGCACGCGCTGGCTGCTCCCCGTCGTGGGGCTCATGCGCAGCTCGGAATAGGACCGAACGGCAGGGGTGTCGTAGCTGAGTTCGGTGGTGTGCCAGGTGGCGAGGGTGGAACGGGATCTCCTCATCGGGTGACCTCGGAGGCGAGCTGATCGCTGAGCTGCCAGCGGGGCGGCTGGCTCGGCAGGGCGATCGTGGTCTCGATGAGGTGATGGAGGGTTCGGCTCGCCTCAAGGGCAGCCACCTCGCCGCTGCGGGTGCCGATCCTCTCGGGGGTGCGGTGAAGCTCGTGTGCCAACTCGGCTGCCGTCTTGGCGACACGGGCCCCGACCAGGCTGCGTGGCAGCAGGCGCGCTCGACGCGCAACCTCGTTCAGGCCGAAGGCGATCGCACGCGGGTTGTCGAGCGCGCCCACGAGGTCGCTCAGCACACGGTGGGGCGTGCTCCCGCGGATCCCGTGGCGTCGCAGGTGGATCTCGAGGGAGCCGACCGAGCGCAGCAGGGTGTGCCAATCCTCCTCGGTGGAGGCGTGTGCTCGCCACGCGCCGAGGATCCGGGCCGTCATCTCGACGCGCTCGATGCTGGAGCCGATGCCGAAGAGCGCCCAGTAGCCGTCGCGTGCGAGCGTCATCTCGCAGAGACCGAAGCAGGTCGCAACGCGACTGTGGACGTCGCGTCCGGTCGCGAGGACGCGTGCCCACGGGATGGTGCTCGCGGTTCGAGCCGTGTTGGCGATGGCTCGTGCGGTGGCGTTGATCGCCTCGAACAGCTCGCTCGTGAGCAGGTCGCGTACGTCCCGAGCGTCTGCGAGCGCCATGGCGGCGCAGAACGGTACCGAGCCGGGCACCGCCGGGTCGGTGAGAAGAAGCCGGACGAGGTCGTCGCGAGATGCGAGCTGCTCTGGGATGGCGATCCCCAAGCTGTTCGCGAGCGCAGCCGACGGGAGACCGCTTCGGTGCTGGACGGAGGCGTCGATCTGGACCTCGAGTACCCGTACCGTTGCGTCGATGCGTTCGAGGTAGCGACCGAGCCAGTACGTGGAGGCCGCCGCGCGGGGGCGGATCACTGGGTCGCCTCGGGATTCGGCGTGTCGATGTCGGCGCGTACCTGGTCGACGAGGCCGATCACGGAGCGACTCGTCCGTACTCGACCATTGCCCGGACGCAGGACCCAGGTGTCCTTCGATCCCCCGCCCTGGGACGAGTTCACAACGAGGACTCCCGGTGCCGGACCGGTGCGCGTAAGGCCTCCGGGCATGACCCAGATGTGGTCCCCGTGGTTGATCGCGAAGGGGCGGAGGTCGACGTGGAGCGCGCGTCCATCGAGCGTGTGGTGGGTCGACAGAGGGATGATCGGCTGCGCGATGAAGCGGTAGGGATGGGCGCGAAGCTCTCCAGCGAGGTTGGTGAGTTCCTCGTCGGTCGCCGTCGTACCGACGACGACACCCTTACCGCCGGCGCCGTCAGTGGGCTTGACGACGAGTCGGTCGAGATTGGCGATGACCCAGGCGACCTCGTCGGGATCGTTGAGGCGGTAGGTCGGCACCATGCCCAGCAGTGGCTGCTCGCCCAGGTAGTAGTCGATCATGGTCGGCACCCACGTGCCGATGAGCTTGTCGTCGGCAACGCCGTTGCCGACGGCGTTCGCGATGGTGACGGTGCCCTCACGCGCCGCGACGATGAGGCCGGCGACCCCGAGGAGCGATGTCGGATCAAAGGCGACGGGATCGAGGTAGGCATCGTCGATCCGCCGGTAGATGACGTGCACCTCGTTCGAGCGTCGCGTGGATCGGAGATAGCAGCGCCCGCCGCTGCAGATGAGATCGGAGGGTTGGACCAACGGGATCCCCATGCGCCTCGCGAGGTACGCGTGCTCGAAGTAGGCAGCGTTGTAGGGCCCAGGTGTGAGGAGGACCACGGTGGGGTCGTTGACCCCGTCGGGAGCGCTCGCACGAAGGGCGGCGAGGAGCTGCGACGGGTAGGTGTCGATCGATTCCACGTGGTAGCCGCGCAGGAGCTCTGGGAAACGCGTCGTCGTTGTGCGCCGGTTGTCGAGCGCGTAGGAGACGCCTGAGGGTACGCGGAGGTTGTCCTCCAGCACGAGGAAGGTGCCGTCGGCGTCGCGCACCAAATCGACACCACTGACGTGGACGCGTACGCCGTTCGCGGGTCGCAGGCCGTGGACCTCGCGGCGGAAGTGTGTCGAGCGCAGCACGAGTGCCCTCGGGATGACGCCGTCGGCGAGGATCTGCTGGGCGCCGTAGACGTCGTCGAGGAAGGCCTCGAGGGCGCGTACGCGCTGTCGCACGCCAGCTGCGATGTGACGCCAGGCCGACTCGGTGAGAATGCGCGGGATGGGATCGAAGGGGAAGACGGCCTCGACCCCTTGGTGATCGTACGTGACGCCCCGATCGGCGTGAGCCATGTCGCGCTCGATGGTGCGCACCGCGAGTTCGTCTGCGCCAAGGCTCGCGACGGTGCGAGCGAGTTGTTCGTAGACGGGCCGAACGCACCCGTCGGCGTCGTAGAACTCGTCGTACGGTTGATCGACCCGTGAGTCTGGTCCAGTCGAGGGACGAACGCGAACCACGCCTCGACTCTGCCTCGTCGTGGGCGTCGTCCCGGCCCGGATTCGTGACGACTGAGTGACACGTCGGCGACGCGCCTCCAGTCGTGGCCGCGCAGTCTGCCTGTCAGCGCTCTAGTCGCGCGAGCGCTGTCTGTCTGAGGTCGGGATTGATCTGGTCGCTGTCGATCGGCACGCGTGTGGTTCGACGTAGCACGAGCACGGCGAGGAGATCGAACGGATAGAGCAGGTAGCCGAAGCGCGTCTGCGGAGCGAGCACCGTGGCAAGCAGCAGCACGAGGGCTGCCACGAGGATCGCCCGATCGACGGTGAGCGGCCAAGCCGCTCGAATGAGCAGCGCCGTGCCCGCGAGACCGATGGCGACGAGGCCGACCACGATCAGGCGGTGCTCGCTCGGTGCGAGCTGCACCAATGCCTGGCCAAGCAGGGGACTCTGCGCTGGGGAGCGCACACTGGTAAGCCCGAGTGGGAAGCGGATGTCGTTGGTGATGAACGCTCGCAGGTTGATGGCGGCACCGAGCAGGTTGAGGCCGCCACCGATGGCGACGATCGGCGGGATGAGGCGGCGACGATTCACGGTGGGATCGCGAACGAGCAGCAGGAGTGCGACGATCGGCCACGCGGTGAGCTTGAAGGCCGTGGCGAGCCCGAGCGCGATCCCCGCCGTGCGCGGCTTCGTCTCGACGAGGAGCAGGCCGGTCGCGAGCAGCGCGATGACGGGGAGATCGTCGCCGCCGGTGACCATGGGGAGGGCTCCTGCGGGGAGCACGACGACGAGGAGCAGGAGGCGCCACCGCTGTGCAGGCGCGAGTCGAGCGAGCCACGCGCCGAAGGCCAGCACCGCCACGGTGAAGGTGCTCATCCAGACTCGGGCGTCGCGGAGCACGGTCGGCAGGGGGAGGCCGTTCGGGAGGCCGAAGAGGGCCATCCCAGGGAGGTAGGGGACGAACGCGTTCGCGTCGAGTGCGTGCGACGCCGATGACACGGAACTGCCAGCGGTCGTCGGGTGGGTGAGATAGCAGTCGTGGCCGTGGAGCACGCGGTCGCCGCAGCGCTCGATCACGACGACCTCGGCTTGGGCGTGGATGCCGGGTAGCGCAAGGGCGCGCGCTGCCACCGCATCGCCGAGCGGCACGACGACCACGCCGACGAGGAGGATGAGCACGAGACGGTGACGCCACCGCGTCGCTTGCTCGACGTCGCCGATCCGGTCGAGAAGGAGGCTGGCGAGTGCTGCGATCGCATAGAGCGGTGTCGCGACGATCGCCCAGGCGCGGTAGTCGCCCCCGGAGGCGACGACGAGGTTCAGCCCGGCGATGACTGCGGAGACGCCGTAGAGGAGCGTGTCGGCGCCGAAGGCTCGCACTGCAAGCACTTCGAAGCGTTCGAGCCATCGCGAGGTGGCCCCGCTCAGGCCCGACGAACCGCGCACGAGTGCCCACCCTACCCGCCGTCGGGCGGTTCGTTCGGGGAAGAGCTCCGACGCGAGTGGATTCGTTCTCAGCAACGATCCATTCAGCCGGGGAGCTGGAGTTCTAGCGAAGCGTTCCCATGCTGATATAGCCGATCTAGAACCGGGGAGAGCGAACCGGCGTCGACGGATCCCCGTAGCGGTTCGGCCCTGGGGTGCCCGGGAGGAGTTCGAAGACGAGCAACACGATCGCGCCGACGATCGGAACGAGCGCGATGAAGATCCACCAGCCGCGATGGTCGGAGTCATGGAGACGTCGAACGACGAGCGCGAGGTTGGGGATGATGGCGGCGAGCCCATACAGGAGACCGAGATCGCTGACGAGTGACGTGGAGCGTGCACCCAAGGTGAAGAGCAGCTCGAGAACGAGGTTGATGAGGAAGACCCACCAATACTCGGCCCGGCTCGAGCGTCCTCGGAAGTCGACGTAGCGCAGCCAGAACTGTTCATAGGCGACGAACGGACCCACGGGCGCCTCCCTCGATCGAAGGAAGCTTAGCTCGGCGCCGATTCTTCGGGCAGGGTGCGCATGATTATGCAGTAGTGGACATAGACTCTCGACATGGACGTCGTGGTGGTGGGCGCAAGCGGCTTCGTTGGCCAAGAGCTCGTTCGGGTGCTGGCGCGGCACCCCGTCTTCGAGCCCGTCGCGTTCCAGGCCCACCAGCGCGCTGGCCGCCGCCTGGGCGAGCTCGTGCCTGGCCTCAGTGTCGACTTGGCCGAGCGGCCTATCGAGCCCATCGATCCTCGTGCCGTCGCCGCTGAACTCGCCTTCTGTGCACTCCCACACGGTCACAGTGGTGGGATCATCCGAGAACTCCGTGCTCGGGGTGTCCGCGTGGTCGATCTTGGTGCCGACCTGCGCCTGGCAGACGAGGCGACCTGGCGGCGCTGGTACGGAGACGACCACCCCGCGCCCGAGCTCCTCGGGTCTGCCGTTGTCGGGGTCGCCGAGCACGTGCGCACGGAGCTTGCGAGCGCACAGGTCTGGGCGGTTCCGGGGTGCTACGTCACCGCGACGGTGCTCGCCGCGAAGCCGCTGATCGACGCTGGTCTCGCTCGTCGTGACCTCGTCGTGGTGGACGCGATCTCGGGCGTCACCGGCGCGGGCAGTGCAGCCACGGAGACGACGCATTTCGTCAACGTTGCCGAGGGAGTGCGCGCCTATGCCCTCGGGGGGCATCGACACACGCCCGAGATGCGCTCGCTGCTCGGGGTCCCGGTGCGCTTCACGCCGCATCTCGGGCCCTATTCACGCGGTATCGCCGCGACGATCACGCTGCCGGTCGCCGACGCAACCGTCGATGCGGACTCGGTGCGCGACGTCCTCGCTCGGGCCTATGGAACCTCGCCCTTCGTCGAGGTGCGAGAGACGCCTCCGTCGACGCGTGAGGTGCGGGGGTCCAATCGAGCCGTGCTGGCCGCCACGGTCGACGACGAGGTCGGCGTGATCGTCGCGACGAGCGTGATCGACAACCTCGGCAAGGGCGCGGCGCAGCACGCAGTGCAGGGCGCGAACCTGATGGTCGGTGTGGATGAAGTACTCGGGCTCGAGGGATTGGGGGTGTGGCCGTGAGCGTGACCGCGCCGGCAGGCTTTCGTGCAGGTGGAGCGTGGATCGGCATCAAGGCGGGCGGCGCGTTGGACGCGGCCTTCGTCGGATCGGCCGACGGTGAGCCGGTCGTCGCGGCGGCGGTGTTCGCGACGACTGACTCGCCAGCCGCACCCATCGAGGTGTCGAGAGCGCACCTCGCTGGCTCGGGCCGCCGCGTTCGTGGCGTCGTGCTGACCTCGGGCAACGCGAACGCTGCCACCGGGGAAGCGGGACGAGCAGCCGCTCGGCGCCTCCTCGAGGCTGCAGCCCACGCCTTCGGAGGCCGGGCCGAGGACTATCTCATCGCTCAGACCGGCCTCATCGGGATCTCGTTCCCCATCGACGCGGCGCTCGCGGGCTTCGGGGCCCTCACTGCGTCGGTCGGAGTGGACGAGCGGAGCGCCGAGACCGCGGCTCGAGCCATCATGACCACCGACACCCATCCGAAGACCGCGCTCGTCGAGGGGGATGGTTTTCGCGTCGGGGGCTTGGCCAAGGGTGCGGCGATGATCGCGCCTCAGATGGCGACGATGCTGGCCGTCATCACTACGGACGCGGCGGTCGAGGCGGAGCGTCTCGACGCTGCGCTGCGCGCGGCGGTCGAGACGACCTTCAATCGGATCACGATCGACGGATGCAGCTCGACCAACGACACGGTCGTCGCACTCGCCTCTGGTCGGGGACGCTCGCCTGGCGAGGAGTTCGAAGAGGCCGTCCGCGAGGTCTGTGCGCAGCTCGCGCACCAGATCGTTGCGGACGCCGAGGGTGGGTCGCGCGTCGGGGTGGTGCGCGTGCTCGAGGCACGCGACGAGGACGAAGCGCTCCTGATCGCGCGACAGATCGCAAACTCGCTCCTCGTGAAGGCGTCGTTGCTCGGCGGGGATCCCTACTGGGGCCGTGTCCTGGCCGAGGTGGGGGCCGCGCGACGCGGCGTCGATCCGAGCGGTGTGCGCATCTGGTACCAGGGGATGCTCGTGGCCGAGGGTGGCCTCGAGGCCCGAGGCGGCTGGAGTGCGAACGAGCACGAGGAGCTCACGCGGCGGATGGCCCAACCGGAGGTCGACCTCGCCGTCGCACTCGGGCGTGGATCGGCGAGCGCCACCGTCTTGACCAGCGACATCGGTCACGGTTACCTCGAAGAGAACCGGAGGACCTCGTGATCGACCTCGATCCTCGTCTCCGCGCCCCGATCCTCGTCGAGGCTCTGCCCTACATCCAGCGCTTCGCGGGTCACACGGTCGTGATCAAGTACGGTGGCAACGTGCTCGGCGACGAGGCGGGGTCGCTCGCCTCGCTCGCTACCGATCTCGTGCTCCTCGCTCACGTTGGGATCCACCCGGTCCTCGTGCATGGCGGGGGTCCGCAGATCGATGATCTCGCGCGCCGACTCAAGGTGTCGAGTGAGCGTCGCGGCGGCCTCAGGGTCACCGACGACGCGATGCTGGAGGTGGTGAGGCTCGGCCTGCTCGGTGCCGTCAACCCCACCATCGTGCGCGCCGTGAACCAGGTCTCCGGAGCGCCGAGAGGGGTGGGCCTCTCGGGCGTCGACGGTGGGCTCGCACGTGCGCGTGTCGTCGATCCGTCGCTCGGTCGGGTGGGCGAGGTGGTCGAGGTGCGTGCCGACCTCGTGGAGGCGCTGGTTGCACACGGCATGATTCCGATCGTGGCGTCGCTCGCCGCCGACGACGAGGGCCGTGAACTCAACGTCAACGCCGATCAGTTCGCTGCCGCCCTCGCGCCGGCGCTCTCGGCGACGAAGCTCGTGTTCTTGTCGAACGTCCCGGGCCTGCTTGCCGACCCAGACGATCCGGCGAGCGTCGTCTCCGAACTCACCCTCGGCGAGCTCGAGGATTGGCTCAGCTCGGGCAGCGTACGGGGCGGCATGGTCCCCAAGCTTGCTGCCGCACGGGCCGCGCTCGAGGCCGGGGTCGACGAGGTGCACTTCGTCGACGGTCGTGAACGCCACGCGCTTCTCGTCGAGTTGTTGTCGGATGCGGGGGTCGGAACCATGATCCGTCGGAGCGCGTCATGACGAGGCTCGGGCTCATCGGCGTCTACGGGCAGCCCAAGCGGCGGTTCGTCCGTGGCGAGGGCTCCTGGCTCATCGACGCCGACGGCCAGCGCTACGTGGACCTGCTTGCCGGCATCGCCGTGGTGTCGCTCGGTCACGCGAACCCGCGTCTCGTCGAGGCCCTCGGGGCCCAAGCTGCGCGTCTGTGGCACGCGTCGAACTACTTCGACACTGACGCGCGCGAGCGCGCGCTCGCCGCGCTCCAGACGCCGCTCGCCTCGCTCGGGGACGCGTCGGTGTTCTTCGCCAACTCGGGGACCGAGGCGGTCGAGGGGGCGTTCAAGCTCGTCCGGCGTGCGCGCGCTCCGAGGACCCGCGTGGTCGCGATGACCGGCGCGTTCCACGGGCGTACCTTCGGCTCGCTCTCGCTGACAGGTCAGCCCGACAAGCAAGCGCCGTTCGAGCCGCTGGTGCCCGACGTCGTGCACGTGGATCCGCACGACACGGCTGCGCTCGAGGCGCAGGTCGCCGACGAGGCGACGGCAGCCGTGGTCGTCGAGCCGATCGCGGGAGAGGCCGGCGTCCATCCGCTGCCAGCGGCGGCGATCGCGGCGATCGAGCGGGCACGGCGGGTCTCCGGCGCGCTCGTCGTCGTGGACGAGGTCCAGACGGGCCTCGGCCGTACGGGTGCGTGGCTCGGTTCGGAGGTGGTCGGGCTCGAGCCCGATGTGATCACGCTGGCCAAGGCACTCGGCAACGGGTACCCGGTCGGGGCGGTCGTGGCCCGTGCGCCGGTCGCCGAGGCGCTACGCCCGGGAGACCACGGCTCTACTTTCGGCGGTAATGCCCTCGCGATGGCGGTCGTCGAGGCGGTGGCGAACGAGCTGGTTCGCCTTGACGCGCCCGCGCTTGCTCGCGCGCGAGGTGACGAGGCCGTCGCGTTGGCGGGGGCGCTGCCTGGGGTACGGCTCGTCGAGGGCTCTGGCCTGATGTTGGGCCTCGAACTCGCCGCTCCGGTCGCAGCGCGCGTCGTCGACGTGGCGCTCGCAGAGGGCGTCGTGGTGAACGCCACCGGTCCGACGCGGTTGCGGCTGCTGCCGCCGCTCATCATCACGGCCGACGAGCTTGCGGAGGGGTTTGCCCGCCTCGGTCGTGCCCTGGCCCGTGTCCTGGAGGAGGTCTGAACATGGAGCGCGCGACGTCGCTCGTGGTCGGGGACGTAGACGACCTTGCTCCCGAGGACATGCGGCGCCTCGTCACCGAGGCGGTCGCAGCGAGCGGGCCGCTTCGAGGCGGCACCATCGCAGGGGTCTTCGAGCATCCGAGCATGCGCACTCGCTCGGCGCTCGGCGTCGCTGCGGCTGCGCTCGGGGCGACGCCCGTGTTCTTCACCGGCGACGAGATCGGGATCGATACGCGGGAGGCGGCCGAGGACGTCGCCGAGGTGCTGGCGCGTCACCATCGGGTGGTTGGGGCGCGTCTTCGTCGTCACGCCACGTTCGAGCGGATGGCTCCCAGGTTCGCTGGGCATCAGCGACCCTTCGTCAACCTGCTCACCGATCGCGCGCATCCGACTCAGGCCATTGCCGACGTGATCACGATCCACGAGGCGCTCGGCACGCTCGAGGGTGTGCGGATCGCGTGGATCGGCGATGCGAACAACGTCGCTCGATCGCTGGCCAAGGCCGCTGGCGCGCTCGGAGCCGAGGTGCGCATCGCGGCGCCGGCGGGGTTTCAGTTCTCCGAGGCCGACATGGCTGAGATCGATGCCTACCTCGAGCGTGCAGGGCGGGCGCGGGGGGCGATTGCGCTGTTCGACTCGCCGACGAGTGCGGCACGCGGTGCCGATGTGCTCTCCACGGACGTGTGGGTCTCGATGGGCGAGGACCCGGCCAAACGCAGCGCCTTCGAGGGCTGGGCCCTGACGGAGGCGTTGGTCGCCGAGGCGAGCGACGAGGTTGGGATCTTGCACTGTTTGCCGGCGCACCGTGGCGAGGAGATCGAGGCGTCGGTCCTCGACGGCCCGCACTCGTGGGCCTTTCGTCAGGCCGGCCATCGCGTGACGGCCATGGTGCGACTGTTGGCGTTCCTCGTCGATCGTGCCGGCTCCGGCTCGATCGAGCGGTGGTGATCGCCATGGTCGCGAAGAACCAGCGCCAGTACCGGATCGCGAAGCTCATCAGTCAGCAGGCGATCAGCTCTCAGCAGCAGATCGTCGACCTACTCGCCGTCGAGGGCATCTCCGCCACGCAAGCGACCGTATCGAGAGATCTCGACGAGCTCGGCGCGATCAAGGTTCGTGGTCCGCAGGGTCAGAGCGTCTATGCCATCCCGGATCTCCCGCGGGACCAGACCACGTCGGAGGATTACCTTCGTCGCGTGCTGTCGGAGTGGCTCGTGGAGGTCGCGGTTGCGAGGGATCTCGTGCTCGCCAAGACCCCGCCGGGGTGCGCGCATGTCGTTGCCGCTGCCCTCGATCGCGCCAAGCCCGATGGCGTGCTCGGCACCGTGGCGGGTGACGACACCCTGCTCATCGTGGTGTCGCAGGGCTCGACCGCCCCGGAGGTCGCCGCGTTGCTGCACAACCTCGCCGGACTCCCGGGCGAACCCAGAGGTTAGGCTGACGCGGGCATCGGCGCGGATCTGGCTCCCGTGACTGCGCGCGTCGGCTCTGCTCGGATCGATCGACGGGATCGACCTGGTCGTGGCGCCAGGTCGCACGGAGCGCGCTCGATACAGGACGAAGACAAGACGGAACAGCAAGGAGTCGACTCGTGGCTGAAGTGGTAGTGCTGGCCTATTCGGGGGGTCTCGACACGTCGGTGGCGCTCAAGTGGCTCCAAGTCGAGCGTGGTTTCGACGTCGTTGCGCTCTCGGTGGACGTGGGCCAGCAGGAAGACCTCGAGGCGGTGCGGACCCGCGCCCTCGCGACCGGCGCGATCGCCGCCGAGGTGGTCGATGCGCGTGACGCCTTCGCCGACGACTACATCGCGCGTGCGATCAAGGCGGACGCGCGCTACGAGAATCGCTACCCCCTCGTCTCGTCGCTGTCGCGTCCGCTCATCTCGGAGCGGCTCGTCGAAGTGGCCCGGCGCTACGGTGCGAGCGCCGTCGCGCACGGCTGTACCGGCAAGGGGAACGACCAGGTCCGCTTCGAGGTTGCGCTCGCCGCACTCGCTCCCGATCTCACGGTGCTCGCGCCCGTGCGTGATTGGGGCATGAACCGTGAGGACACGATCGAGTACGGGCGCGCGCACGGGGTCACCCTCACCCAGTCGAAGGAGAACCCATACTCCATCGACCAGAACCTCTGGGGTCGTGCGGTCGAGTGCGGTGAGATGGAGGATCCCTGGGCGGCGCCACCATCGGACGTCTGGGCCTACACCGCAGGTGGCCTTGCGTCGCTCCCCGATCAGGTCGTCATCGGTTTCGAGCAGGGTGTGCCGGTGTCGCTCGACGGTGAGCGCCTGCCGCTCGCCGCTCTCGTGGACCGTCTCAACCGGATCGCCGGATCGTGGCAGGTCGGTCGGATCGACATGGTCGAGAATCGACGGGTCGGTATCAAGTCGCGGGAGGTCTACGAGGCACCAGCCGCGGTCGTGTTGCTCGAGGCGCACCGGCAGCTCGAGGACATCACCCTCGAGCGCGAGGTGGCGCACGCCAAGATCGAACTCGGTCTGCGGTGGGCAACCCTCGTCTACGATGGGCTGTGGTTCTCGCCCCTGAAGCACGCCATCGACGCCTTCATCGACGAAGCGTCCAAGCCCGTCACCGGTGAGGTGCGGGTGCGCTTTGCGCCGAACGCGTTCTGGGTGGATGGCCGTCGCAGCCCCTCGTCGCTCTACGACTACGAACTGGCGACCTATGCCAGCGAGGATCGGTTCCGCCATGGTGACGCCGAGGGCTTCGTACGGATCTTCGGGCTCGGGATCCGTACCTGGGCCGAACGCCAGGGAGGGCTGCGGCCGTGACGCTCTGGCAGCACCGCATGGGTGCGCCGCCCGCCGATGCCCTGCTCTCGTTCACCGAGAGCCTCTCGATCGACGAGCGTCTCTGGCGCGAGGACCTCGAGGGCTCGAGGGCACACGTCGAGGGACTCCACCACGCGGGCTTGCTCGACGACGATGAGCTCGAGACGCTGCTCGGGGCGCTCCGGGCCGTCGAGGCCGAACTCGGCGAGGGGACCTTCGTCGTGGTCCCCTCCGACGAAGACATCCATACGGCCATCGAGCGACGCGTGACGGAGCTCGCCGGTGACGTCGGCGCCAAGCTGCACACCGGCCGCTCGCGCAACGACCAGGTCGCGACCGATCTGCGGCTCTGGGCCCGTGACGCACTGGCAGAGGTTGCCGGAGGGCTCATCGGGTTTGCGGACGTGCTTCGTGAGCTCGCCGAGAGTGCGGGCAGCGCAGTGATGCCGGGCTACACGCATCTCCAGCGCGCTCAGCCGATCCCGGTCGCACAGTGGTTGCTCGCTCACGCCTGGGCGGTCGAGCGCGACATCGCCCGAGTGCTCGACGCACTCGTGCGCATGGACGTCTCGCCGCTCGGTGCCGGTGCCCTGGCAGGTTCGACCTTGCCGCTCGACCCACCGTGGGTTGCGGCCCGGCTCGGGTTCTCGCGTTCGTTTGCGAACAGCGTCGATGCGGTCAGCGATCGGGACTTCGTCGCCGAGGGGATCTTTGCGATCACGATGGCGGGGGTGCACCTGTCGAGGCTCGCGGAGGAGATCGTGCTCTTCACCACCGAGGAGTTTCGCTTCATCCGCCTCGACGACGCCTACGCCACGGGCTCGTCGATGCTGCCGCAGAAGAAGAACCCGGACATCGCCGAACTCTCGCGCGCGAAGGCCGGTCGCTACATCGGCGACCTCGTGACCATCCTGACCGTCTTGAAGGGGTTGCCTCTCACCTACAACCGGGATCTCCAGGAGGACAAGCAGCCGCTCTTCGACGCGGTCGACCAGTTCCGCCTCGAGCTGTCGGCGATGCAGGGGCTGCTTGCGACGATGACGTTCGACTTCGACGCCATGCGACAGGCGGCGTCATCGGCCTACCTGCAAGCGATCGATGTTGCGGAGTACCTGGTACGTCGAGGGATGCCCTTTCGACGTGCGCATGCGGTGGCGGCAGGGCTCGTGCGTGACTCGCTGGAGCGCCACGTCGCGCTCGCCGAGCTCGTGGCGGCGCATCCGCAGCTCGGCGAGGAGGCGGTGCGCCTCATCGAGGCTCACGAGGCGATCGAGCGGCGCGGCGCGAACGGGATGGCGAGTCTTGAGTCGGTGCGGCGTCAGCTCGACGAGCTGCGCGTCCGGCTCGGCGAGCGTCGGGAGCGCCTCCATGCACTCAGGCACACGCGCCCTGCGTGAGCTGCTCGAGGGTCCGGCACACGACGTCGCTCCGCGGCTCCTCGGTGCACGTCTCGTCGGGCCGCTCGGCGCAGGTCGACTCATCGAGGTCGAGGCGTACGAAGGCGCTGAGGATCCAGGAAGTCATGCGTGGCGAGGATCGACACCGCGGAACCAGATCATGTGGGGTCCTCCGGGCCACCTCTACGTGTACCTGTGCTACGGGGTGCACTGGTTGGTGAACATCGTCGTGGCACCCGAAGGAGTGCCAGGTGCCGTCCTCGTGCGCGGCATCGAGCTCGACGACGGGCGTCGAGTGCTCGGTCCAGGGCGGGTCGCACGAGCGCTCGGCATGACGGGCGAGCACAATGGCCTCGTGCTCGGCGGGGCGGTCGACCTCGAGCCGGCCGACGAACGCAGGACGGGTGTTCTGGCGACTGGCCGAATCGGGCTGAGCCGCGGGGGCGAGCTCGCGTGGCGTTTTCTCGTCGATGAGTAGGAACGCAACCCCGGAGAAGGCCTAGGCAGCTCTGGTGCGCTCAATCGGTGAGGCCGGGTCGAGCGGTCGCGTTCGGTCGCCCATCGGTTTCGATCTCCTCGAGACTCCATTGCCTGCGTGCGTCCGAGTCGTGGTGGTCGACGAGGCGGGACTGGTCGCGCAGCGACGAGCACTGCTGCATCCTCGCCCGACGACCTCCCCACGCCCCCTCCCGGATCACGCCCGACCCGGGAAGCTGCCATCTCGACGCGCCCACCGGCTTCGTCTCCTGACGTACCGGCGGGGCAATCCCGTGCTCCCCGCGGGATCCTGTCGCCGTGGGATCTGCGCCTCCTGTGGCGACAGCTATCGCGGTGAAATCTCGGACCAGATGCGACAGCAGGGTGCGATGGATCACGTCCCACCGAGTGGTGTAAATCCGTTCCCTGGCCGCTCTCAGCCTACCACTGCAGGCTCTTCCTCGGCGGGCGACGGCAGCACGGGAGGAGCGCTAGGGGGCCGAGGCGTCTCGGAGGTGCCCGCCGTGTCGTCGTCGCTCGTGGCAGTCACAAGCTCGGCCATGGACTCCTGTGATAGGTATTGCCGCTCGGCAACGGCCCACTCCTCGTGCTGGCTGAGCACGACAGCGGTGACAAGGCGCAGGAGAGCGGCGTCGTTGCCGAAGACCCCGACGACGTTAGTGCGCCGCTTGATCTCGTGGTTCACCCGCTCAGAGCGGGTTCGTGGACCAGATCGTTCGCCAATGGGCCTCCGGGAAGTTCGTGAAGGTGCAGACCTCCTCCTTGGCCTCGGCGAGCATGGTCACAACCGCTGGGAGCTTCGCGGCAAGGGAGTCGATGACCTGGTCGTAGCGGGTACGTACCGCTCCTGGGGACGGCTTGAGCGACGATCGTTGGGATCTGAGGCGAGGTCCATCTCCCGAGCTCCCCTTCTTCGATGCGAGCGAGCACGTCGCGCCCGCTGCACTCGGCACCTGTGCCAGCTCGCCCCGACGAAGCACCTGGCGATGGCTTGGTGAGCCTGCGCTCTGGCATCGGAGCTGACGAGGCGCACACCCCGAGGCCCGAGATCCCTGAGCTCCCTCTCGCACTCGGTCCAGAAGCTCTCGGTCTGCCCATCCCCGACGCACGACCCCGAGGACCTCGCGGTCCCCGGCGGTGTGCACGCCGGTGATGACTACCACGGCACGGGAGATGACCTGGTGCTCGAGGCGACCCTTCGCGTAGGTGGCATCGGCGAAGAGGGAGCAGAACTCAGAGATGGTCCAGCCTGCGGCGACGAAATCCTGCCAGCTCCTCGTCGAGGGATGCGATGATGCGGGAGACCTCGCTTGTCGAGATCCCCGTCCCACCGAGGGCCGCGACCAAGTCGTCGACCGTGCGGGTGCTGACTCCCTCAGACGTCGGCCTCCATGACCACGCACGTCGAGGACGCGATCGACGCAGGCGGCGGCGCTCGCCGATGCTCGGGACACGCTCCCCCGACGGAGCTTTGCGGATGCGTAGCTCCAGGTCGCCAGCATTGGTGACGAGCAGACGGTCGCGCTCACCGTTGCGCTTGCGTCTGGCGTCCCTCGCCTCGTTCGTCGCGGCCAGCTCCAATGACCGCTCGAGCCTCTCGCTCGATGAGGGCTTGGAGAACGAGCTGAACCCCCTCTCGGATGACGTCGATGTCGCCGCCTGCTCTGATGGCGCCAGAGCACGTGGGTGAAGTCGGAAAGAGTCAGGGCCACTCGCGTACCTCCTCTGGCGAGCTCTTGACCGACAAGCCAGAGATCGCCCGGTGGCCCGCCCTCCTGGAGTTCAGGCCGCCCGGAAATTACACCACCTGGTGGGACGCCACTCTACGAGTGGTAGCTGCGCCGTGACGACCTCCGAGCCGCTCCCTGGGAGCGGGTGCTACTGCTGCCGCGAACCTCACAACCGTCCTCTCACGGTCGGCGCCGAGCCACCAAGCGTAGTCGAGTGTAGTACTATGTAGGTGTGGTGCGAGTGGACTGGCAGAAGCGAGCCGCCTACATCCGCTCACGCCACGGCATCGAACCAGGCTGGGCTGACGAAGCGATCAACGAGGACCATGCGGTCTGGCTCACGCCGGACCCTGCGAGCCGGAGCGGTCGATCGGTACGAGTGATCGGCTACTCGCCGAGCGCTCGAGATGTCCTCGTTGTGATCCTGGTCGCCGCCGACGTCGACGAGACGGAGCGGCCTGCCGGGGAGTGGTGGGGCGCCAACGCCTGGGTCGCAGGCCCACGAGATCGACGGATCTACGCGGAGGAGGACCGATGAGCAGCAAGATCGAGGAAATCCTGGCTGAAGAGGGGGCAGCGGCGGAGCAGCACGACCTCGCCGACACGATGCCCACGGACATCACGGTCGCACGGCCCAACCTCACTCGCCCAACCGTGGTGTCGGTACGGTTGTCCGCTGACGAGCATGCCCGGCTCCAACGGGCCGCCGCTCAGGAGCACCTACCAGTCTCCACGCTGCTCCGCATCTGGGCACTCGATCGGCTCCGCACCGAGGAGGGAGGGGGCGAGCTGAGCGTCGCCGAGCGCCTCCGTCGGCTCGAGCAGGCCGTATTCCAGCACACCGTGTAGCTGCGGCAGTGGTTGGTGCCGGGCAGGTCGTCCGGCAGCACCACCCGGAAGTCGATGGTCCTGTTCAGACGGGCGAGTTCTGCTCGAAGAACTCAGGAAGTAGCGGAAGAAGACCGTTCGCTCGCGCCTCCTCGAGCGCTCGCCACGTTCCGTCGTCGAGTCCCCGTGGTCCGCTCATACTGCAACACTCGCTTCCCGAACGCGATCCGCCTGGTGATGCGCTGGCGGCCGACGTTGACCGCGGTCCAGGCCGGGACCTGGGTGGTGCGCCCCTCGTTGTACGCCTTGCGTGCGCTGTCGGCCTCCCAAGTGACACCGAGCTTGGCGAGCACCTCGGGGTACCGGCGATCGAAGATCACCGCCGTGCCGATGCCGGTCCTGCCGAAGTACTCGACGCGCCTCGCGCGCACGTAGATGCCCCGATCGTGCCGGTCGGCGCGAGCAGCGATGCCCGACGCGCCTCGCGCGCACGTAGATGCCCCAGCCGCCGCGCACGAGCACCTCCTCGTCGACGAGGGCGCGCAGCGCGCGGTCTACCGCTGAGCGGCTCTTGCCGCACTCGTCGAACTCGGAGCGCAAGAAGGCCACCTCGTTCTGGCCGGCGCCTCGCTACGTCGAGCACATCGATCTCGACGGTGCGCGGACGATCGAGGCCCTCTGCGACGAGGCGGGCATCGCATGTCGCGTGTTCGGTGAGTGGACCCAGCGCCTCGTCACGACGAGGATTGCCGAGCGACCGGACGACGACGCGATCACCGTTGGCGTGCTTGATGACAACGCGGCAGAGATCGTCGTGCCGCCACGCTCCACACGTGACGCTTGCACGATCGCCCGCTACGCGCTCTGCGCCCTTGCCTACGCCCTCTTTGACCTCGTGGCTCGCGAGAGTGTGCGTGACGAGCCCTGGACGCAGATGGAAATCCCTGAGGACGGCCGCGCAGCGAGCGCATCGGTCTTGCCCGGGGAGATATAGGCCAGGCCCGCCCTAATGGGACGGACACGAGGGAACGACTGGCACGACACGTCGGACAACGATCACGCTTTGAGGCGACGTAGGGCTCTTCGACTCCAAACCTGGCTGGATGGGGCCAGAGCGCTCGATTCTGCTCCTCGATGTCCGTCTCGTCACGACGGGAGAGGTAGTCACGGACCACCTCTGGTTCACGTACGGCGCGTCGCTCGCGCGCCTCGAGCTCCAGCCTGGCGATCGCATCCAGTTCGACGCCCGCGTCGGGCGCTTCATCAAGAGCTACCAGGGCCGACGCGCCGAGGAACTTGGCGAGGCGTGGTCGGAACTTGACTACCGCCTCGAGCGCTCGACCAAGGTATGCAAACTCGTCGACGACATGGTCGCCCCCAGCAATGAGCTTCCACCGACGTCGCCTCAGGGTGTACCGGCCGCGATCTCGCGCTCCCCACGGGATCCTGTCGCCGTGGGATTCACTCCTCCTGTGGCGACAGCTGTCGCGGCGATGTTGTAGACCAAAGGCGACAGCAGCCGCCGACGCCCCCCAGCTCGTTCTGCTACGGTGTGCTGACATCGGCTCGATGAGTTGGCGGACGTCGGCGCAGGGAGGGGGTGTGTTCGATCATGGCCAGCTAGGACCTCACCCGCTGTGTCGAGGCTGCACCCAGGCCCGTCGAGACCATCGACGACGTCATCGCTCGTGCGCGCGAGCGCCGCGCCGACCCCGGGTACTTGGCGATGCTACGAGGCATCATCGAGGAGCGCAAGGGGCTCCTCGAGCGCCTCGCCACGATGTGACGGTCCGCTACCTCGACCTCGCCGACTACGCCGTCGTCGTGCAGGCCACGCTCGGCCTCGACGAGGCCACGGTAAGGTCGATCCTCGCTGGCCCGGCAGGTCAACTCGCTGACTCAGCGCTCGCAGCGCCTCGAGCCGGCCTCGGGGGCGTGGAGGCCTACCCGACCGTGCCTACCAAGGCCGCGGTGCTGCTTGAGCGCCTGGTCGCCAACCACCCACTCCCCAACGGCAACAAGCGCTGTGCGGTCGTGACGACGGAGCTGTTTGTCCGGCTCAACGGCCACGTGCTGCTGGCGTCCGACAACGAGCTCGAGGACCTCGTCTGGAAGGTCGCCGAGGGAGCCATCGACCGTGAGACGTTGGCCCACCACCTGCGAGCCTTCGTCGCCGCGACCGTCCACTCCCGACCGTGGCACTCGTCTCCTGGCTCACGCTGAGGGTAGGCGCGCTCTCGTGAGCGAGGCCTCAGGGCGGGTCGTCGGCTACGTTCATGTGAGTTCGGTTGATCGGTCGGTCGAGCGCCAGCTGGTCGGCGTCCACACCGACCGTGTCTTCGTGGACCACGTCTCCGGCGCTCGGGTCGACCGCCCGGCCCTGCGCGACCTCATCGCCTACCTCCGCGAGGGCGACGAGGTCGTCGTCCACTCGCTGGATCGTTCGGCGCGCAACCTCGACGACCTGCGAGCCCTCGTCCCCCAGCTCAATGACAAGGGCGTCACGGTCCGCTTCGTCACGGATAACATGGCCGTCCGACCTGGCCACTCCGACCCGCTCTCCACCTTGCGCCTGTCCGTCGCGGGCGTGCTCGCTCACTGAGCAGCGGAACTCGGGGTGACTCCGTGGCTCCCCGATGCCGCATCGCCGTGGCAGCGCGGCCTCTGCGAGGCAAGCCGCTGAACGCCCAGGTCCGAGAGGAGGTGCTCGACGGGGACCGTCCGCCGCCGTGCAGGAGCCCCGGGCGCTCGTCGCACACGAACGGCATCGCGCCAACACGACGCGAGCCCACGGATCTGTCGCCTGCCTCAGCTCGGCCACGCGCTGCCACCCCGACGCCGCCACCCAGCGACGGATCCTCGCGTCCGGGAGTCGGAGGCTCGACGCGCTCTCGGTCATCGGCGCCCGCCGTGACCGAGCCGTGGCGGGAGGGCGTCAAGTCTCGCCTTCAGGGTGGACTCGGTCGCAGGGCCGGTCACGGGCACTGGTGGTTGAAGAAGCAGCCGCCACGAGTCGCATCTCGTGGGTCATCCTGGGGCTGCCGTAGGTTCCGTCCTGCTCGTGCGAGATGGCTCCGATCTCGCTGACAAGGACGATGTGCTCCGAGCCAGGGCCGTACCCGCTCCGGCGTGGTCTCGCGAGCGTCGCGAACTCGGTCGAGCATGTGGTCGGGGCCTGACGGGGTGACGGCTACGTGCGAATCCCCGACTGGGGTGCCTCAGGTGACGCGTTCGTCGCAAGCTGGACTCTCGGTGTGGCGATCGCCACGGCTCCTGAGACGCCGGCGACGACGAGGAAGCCGCCGAACACCAGGGTGAGAGTGATCGGTTCTGCGAGCAGTACGATGCCGAGGACGACGCCCACGAGCGGCTGGAAGAGCAGCATGGATCCCCCGACGGCGGCATCGACTCGACCGAACCCCCAGTTCCAGAGGAAGAAGGCGAGCGCCATTCCTGCGATGGAGATGTAGGCGACTTCGAGCCACGCCACGAGCGTCGTCGGGAGCGGATGCGCTGCGTGGCTGGCCGACGCCAGTGCGAAGGGGAGGCTCGTCACGGAGCCGACGATGCAGGCGATCGCCAAGACTCCGAGGGCGTCGTAGCGGCGGGTCAGGTGCGCCGATCCGACCGTGTAGATCGCCCAAGCGAGGGCCGCCCCTGCGAGGTCGATGATCCCGGGCTCGACCTGGGGTCCCCCTGGCGGATGGCCGGCGATGAGCGCCACACCCCCGACGGCGACGAGGATCGCCACGAGCTTGGGCCATGGGAGTCGCTCCCGCAGCCAGACCCTCCCGAGGAGCGCAATGAGCACCGGCGACGATGCGGTGATGAGCGAACCGAGTGCGGCCCCAGCGATGTGCGTGCCTTCGAGCTGCAGGCCGATCGAGACGGTGAAACCCACGATGCCGATCGCTGCCGCAAGGGCGAGGTCGCCGCGAGCGATGCGCAACCGCCCTGATCGCCATGCGATCGGAACCAGGATCAAACCTGCGATCGCCTCGCGCAGCTCGAGGACGACGAGTGGCGGGGTCTGGCGCATGAGGGCGGCGGTCGCGACGTACATGCCGCCCCAGATCGCCGAGGCACCAGCGAGGGCGATGATGCCGAGCGTTCGCTGACGGTGGTCGAGGTGGTTCATGACGCGGCGCGAGGACGAAGCGACGGTGCGGGGGTCACGCGTCGCAGCCCGATGGTGGCGGCGCTGCCCACGAGGACGATCCAGAACTTGCCGAGCAGTTGCCCTGGAAGCGCAGCGTGGAGCGGAATGCCTGCGAGCGTGAGGAACACCACCGAGTCCACCACGATCGCTGCGAGTCCAGCGGTGAACACCGCGCCGGGGAGCGTGCGACGTTGGAGCGGTTGGAAGAGCAGGAAGTCGGTCGACTCGGACAAGAGGAACGTCGCGCCCGATGCGAACGCGAGCGTCGCCGTGGAGACGAGCGCTGAGAGCGCCGCTCCGATGACGATGGCCGCGACGGCGACCCTCGGACCCGCGTAGCGCTGGACGAGATCGCGCGCGATGAAGGCGAGTGCTGCGACGTAGACCCCACTCGGGGCCTCGAGCCCGAAGCCCACGGGGAGCACACGTGCCCCCGGGCCCGGAGCGCCGACGTGGAGCAGCATCCAGTTGGCGAGGACGATGGATCCCACGTAGACCGCCGCACCCGCGATGGCGAGTGCGAGACGCGATCGATCGATGCCTCTCATGGACGCGCTCCGTTGTCCAGATCGACGAGCGCTCGGAGGGCAGCCGGGTCCTCGTGGTCGGCGACGACCTCACGGAGCGGCCAGATCGCGATGCCTCCGCGCGCGTTGAAGCGGCCGATTACCCGAAGATAGCGAGGAGCGAGGACGGAGGCAAGATCCTGCGCGACCTGCGCGACGCAGGCCTCATGGAAGGCTCCGTGGTTCCGAAAGCGCATGAGGTAGAGCTTGAGGCTCTTCGACTCGACGCAACGAGGCCCCGGCACGTAGACGATGTCGAGCTGGCCATAGTCGGGCTGGCCGGTCACCGGACACAGGCTCGTGAACTCGAGGGCGAAGAGCCGGATGACGAGCCCGCCGGAGGGCTGTGGCGTCGGGAAGGTCTCGAGCACAGATGGGTCAGGGTCGTCGTAGGCATACGTCTGCCGCGATGAACCCAGTGCCTGCAGCGTGATCGAGTCGTCCACGATCCCAGCCTACGGCGCGGGTGGCATCGCCCTCGCCGCGACGCCAGGGCGGGTAAACTGGAGGGGCCGTCGACTCGAGGGAGCAGGAGCGCCATGGCGATCGAGACGATCACGAAGGATTGCACCGCACTGACGGACGAGGAGCTGCACGCGCTCGGTGCGCTGGCAGCAGCGCACGGCGTGACCTTGACCCCTGAGTTCTTGGAGGCCGAGCGAGAAGCGTGGGTGCTCTGTGCCCTCGCCGCCGATGATGAGCAGCTCGTTGGCGGGATGCTCTTCACCCTCGAACGTATCGGCGGCACGCCCTGCGTGCTCATCGAGCTGGCGGTCACGACGCCGAAGGAGCACGAGCCCCTCACCTTGGCCAGTCTGCTCCACGAGGCCTACGAGCGCGCGCTGCTCGCGTTCCCTGACGAGGATGTGCTCGTCGCGGCCAAGCTCGGCTCCCCGACCGGCTACGACCTGCTTGCTGGTCTTGAGGACGTGGTTCCGCGACCCGGGCATCGTCCGACAGGAGAGGAGCGAGCCTGGTCGCGACGGCTCGCCAAGCGCTTTGGGCTCGATTCTGGCCTTGACGACCGCACCTCGGGTGCGGTGAGCGGAGAGCGGCCGGTCGGTTTCGTGGTCTACCGTCTCTCGGACGCGACGCCGACGGGTTTCGATGAGGTGTTCACCTGCTGCAAAGAGGGTGACGCCGACGTGCTCATCGCCTTCGGCTGGGCGATGGCCGAGGGCCTTGCTGACGGCAGCCTCCCGCCGATTCAGGGCGCATAGGTCGAGCACGTGCTCTTCGAGGTCCTCGACGACCTCGTCCACCGACGTCGCTGCGCGAGCGAGGTCGTCGTTGCCTCTCGCGCGCAGCTTCGCTCCCTCGAGCAACGCCCCGACCCCATCGCTGTGTCGCTCGACGACGCGGCGCTCGAGGAGGCTCGTGCGCTCGACGGTGTCGCCCCGTCGCCGTCTCGCCCGCTCGCTGGTGTCCCCGTGCTCGTCGATGCTCGTCTGTCAGATGGCGAGGGAGTCGTCGCGAGGGCCCGGAGTCTGGGAGCCGTCGTTGTCGGTCGCGTGTGGTCGACGACGGGCTCGGGGCCGCTTCCTGCTCTCGAGGATCCCGGTGTCGTGGACGAGTCTTGCGCGACCCGTGTCCTCGACGCTGCGGTGAGCCGGGTCGCACTCGGTGCGGTCCCGCTCGCGTTGGTCCCCGATGCCCTCGGGTCGCTGCGGGTGGCAGCAGCCGACGTCGGACTCGCGAGCGTGCACGTGCGACCGTGGGTGCTCGGTGACGCCGAGCGCCTGAGCGACGGCGTCGTCGCCGCGACGCTGTCCGAGACTGCATGGGCCATCGATGTGCTTCGAGACCCAGAGGGGCGGGGACGGCTCCTCACCCCGTTCACGCTCGGCCAGTGGCGTCCGACGCGGATCGGGGTCTGGGGCCGCGTGACGCCCGGACGCGCTCGCACGGACGAAGACGCAGTCCTCGACGAGGCCGCCTCCGCGCTGGAAGCGGACGGGGTCGAATGCATCGACGTCGACGACGCGTTCTGCGCACCGTGGTGGTCGCTCGTCGAGGCACGGCGCGCGCTCGAGGCGATCGCAACGACGCAGACCGAGCGCACCGCTCGCGAGGTCGCGACCGGCATCGTGGCGGCATTCGTAGCCGCCGAGAACGCGGTCCGAGCGGCGAGCGCGCGTGTGCGTCGGGTGGCCGGCGAGTTCGACGCGCTGCTTGCACCGAGCACCGTCGGGTCGAGCGGGGCGAGGACGAGAGCTGGTGAGGTCGTCGTGACGGACGACGACACCACCGAGGTGGGTCGAGTGCACGTGGCGAACCTGGCGAAGCTTGCAGCCACGAGCATCCCCGTACGACGTGGGGACCGGTCGCTCGGCGTGGAGTTCCTCGCGACCAGCGAGCCACGAGCGGTCGCCGCGGCCGCCTGCCTCGCACGGCGCGTCGCGCCCCGGGTCCTCGCCGCGCGTGCCGTGCCGTGGTAACATCCGCCCAGCGTGGAGCGAGGGAGGTGCTGCCCATGAGCGAGCCAATGCCAGAGCTACCCCCGATGGTGCGAACCGCCGAACTGGTGGAGCCGTCCCTGTCACCGTCTGGTCGACTGCCGGTCTCGAACGTCGACGAGTTCCGAGCGCTCTACGAACGCTCGATCGAGGATCTCGGGGGCTACTGGCGTTCGGTTGCAGCCACGTTCGAGTGGATCGATGGGTTCGACGAAGCCCCCGCCCTCGAGGGCAGCCTTGCCGATGGATTTCGGTTCTTTGCCGGGGCTCGTATGAACGTGAGCGTGAACTGCATCGATCGCCATGCGAGGCGCGAGCCAGAGCGCGTGGCGATTCGGTGGATCGGGGAGGATGGCGCCGAGCGCAGCTGGACGTACCAGGAGCTCGCCTCCGAGACCGCACGCATGGCGGCCGCGCTCACTGATCTCGGCGTGACGAAGGGCGACGTCGTCGCGATCTTCCTGCCGAACCTGCTCGAGACGTTCGCCGCGGTCCACGCGTGCTACCGGATCGGCGCCATCTACAACATCATCTTCTCTGGCTTCTCGGCGCAAGCGCTGTTCGATCGCATCGTCGATACCGGGGCCAAGGTGGTGATCACCGCAGACGGCACCTACCGCCGGGGGCGGCGTATCCCATTGAAGGAGACCTTGGACGGCATCCTGGATCGGTTGCCGTCGGTGCGCAACGTCATCGTCGTGCGTCGGCTCGGCGACGGTGAGGTCCCGATGCAACCGGGGCGCGATCACGCATGGGACGAACTCATCGCCGCGCATCCGGACGGAGCGGAGCCGGTGCCGGTCGAGGCGAACGAGCCGGGCTTCATCATTTACACCTCGGGCACGACGGCCAAACCCAAGGGGCTCGTGCACGCAGGCGTGGGCTTTCTCATCGGGACCTACCACAACGTCCAGTGGGCGCTCGACCTCGGGCCGGAGGACGTGTACTGGTGCACCGCAGACACCGGATGGCTGACCTTCCCGATCTTCGAGCTCGTCGGTGGCCTCGCCGCCGGGGCGACGATGCTGGCCTACGAAGGTGCGCTGGACTATCCGGAGCCCGATCGCGCCTACGACATCATCGAGCGCTACCGCGTCACGAAGGTCTTCACCGCCCCGACGTTCTTGCGCATGCTCGCGAGAGCGGGCGCGAGCTGGGCAGAGCGCCACGATCTCTCGTCGCTGCGTCTGATCTCGCTCGTCGGCGAGCCGCTCGACGCGACGACCTGGCACTGGGTGCGTGAGCACGTTGGCACGGGCACTGTGGAGATCAACAACACCTACGGACAATCCGAGACCGGTTCGGCGTGGACCTCGAGTGCCGTGGGCATCACGCCCGCCAAGCCCGGGTCGTGCGGGATGGCGCTCCCTGGTCATCGGTTCGACGTCGTCGACGATGAAGGCGCAACGGTGGGTCGAGACCGAGTCGGCTACCTGCTGCTCACGGCGCCGTTCCCGACGCTGGCGCGGTCGATCTGGGGGGATCCGGCGCGCTATCGGGCGCAGTACTTCACGCGCTTCGGTGCGGAACGCTACGACACCGCCGACGCCGCCCTCCTCGATCACGATGACCACGTCTGGGTCGTCGGCCGCGTCGATGGTGTCATCAACGTCGCGGGACACCGACTCTCGACGATGGAGATGGAGAGTGCGCTCCTCCTCGTACCGGGTGTGGCCGAGGCGGCAGTCGTCGGGGTCAGTGACGCACTGAAGGGCCAGGTCCCCGTCGCCTTCGTGACGGTTGCCGCCGGCGCCACCGGTGTCGACGAGGCCACGTGTGCTGCGGCGCTCGAGCGCGAGATCGGTCCGATCGCGCGCCCTGGCGCGGTGTACGTCCTGTCGACGATGCCGCGGACTCGATCGGGCAAGATCGTGCGCCGCCTGCTCGCCGAACTGGTCGTCGATGGCAAGGCGACCGGTGATGTCACCGGCCTCGAGGACCCCGAGGTCCTTGCCCGGATCCAGGCCGAACTGGCGAGGGGAGCATGAGACGTCGGTGACGTCACGGACGTCCATGGCCGCCGCGGCGATCACGAGGCGTGAGCGGTGGCTTGTCGTCGGTGAACTCTCGCCACGCTGCTCGCACGCCGCGCGACGACGGCTCCCGGCCATGTTCGCCGGTGCGTGACTCGCGCCGCGCTCACAGGGCCGCTCGCACGGTGCCGTCCGTGGCTGCGGGCCGCGATCGCGCAGAGGGCGCAGCGCTCGCATGCTGAAGGTCCGGCCTGCCATCGACCACGCACTGACCGACCGGCACCGGACGGGCTTGCTAGGGTCGCAGCGGGTTCCAGCGTTGCTCGCGCCTCTCACGTCACGTGATCGGGAGCACCGGGCGGTGCCTGCTGGATGACCGAAGGAGATGATCAGGTTGGCTCGACGGCACTCGTCACCACGGCGACACACGTTCTCGAAGGACCTCCCGATCAATCCGCTCTTCGTCCGCGAGCTCACCGAGGGTGTACCACGTGCACGGCTGCGGAGCGATGGTCTCGGTCCCGACCTCGCTTACCAGGTGATTCACGACGAGATCGCGATGGATGGCAACGCGCGCCTCAACCTTGCGACCTTCGTGACCACGTGGATGGAGCCGCAAGCCGATCGTCTCTATGCCGAGGCGGTCGACAAGAACATGATCGACAAGGACGAGTACCCGCAGACGGCAGCGATCGAGGGTCGCTGTGTTCGGATGCTCGCCGATCTGTGGCATGCGCCCGATCCCGACACCACGATCGGTGTCTCCACCACGGGTTCGTCAGAGGCGTGCATGCTCGCAGGCCTCGCGCTCAAGCGGCGTTGGCAGATCGCCCGTCGCGCCACGGGGGCGCCGACGGATCGGCCGAACATCGTCGTGAGCTCCGCCGTGCAGGTGGTGTGGGAGAAGTTCGCTAACTACTTCGAGGTCGAGCCTCGTTACGTTCCGGTCACGCCCGAGCACCCGACGCTGGACGCCGACGGGGTACTCGCGGCGGTGGACGAGCGCACGATCGGTGTCGTGCCGATCCTTGGCGTGACGTACACGGGGGTCTACGAGCCGGTCGCCGAGATCGCGCGTGCCCTCGACGAGCTCTACGAGCGTACGGGTCTCGACATCCCGATCCACGTCGACGGCGCCTCGGGCGGGTTTGTCGCGCCGTTCCTCGAGCCACAGCTCGACTGGGACTTCCGCCTACCGCGAGTCGTCTCGATCAACGCATCGGGCCACAAGTTCGGGCTCGTCTATCCCGGACTCGGCTGGGTCGTATGGCGCCAAGCGACGGACGTTCCCGAAGAGCTGATCTTTCGTGTCGCCTATCTCGGCGGTGACATGCCGACGCTGGCGCTGAACTTCTCTCGCCCGGGGGCGCAGGTGCTCCTGCAGTACTACACCTTCTTGCGACTGGGCCGCGAGGGCTTCACCGCCGTGCACGCGAGTGCCCAACGAGTCGCTCGCATGATCGCCGACGAGCTGGCATCGCTCGGACCGTTCGAGGTGATCGGCGACGGGCGTGACATCCCTGTCGTGGCGTGGCGTCTGCGGCCAGGTGAGGTGCGACCGTGGGACCTCAATCACCTCTCACACGAGCTGCGCGCTTATGGGTGGCAGGTGCCGGCCTATCCCATGCCTGATGCGATGAGCGACGTCACGGTGATGCGCGCCGTGGTGCGCAGCGAGTTCTCCGCGGACATGGCAACGCTGTTCCTCGATGACCTCGCCGAGTGTGTCGAGGTGCTCGAGCGCCACGGGACCCCGCCGCCAGTGCATCCGACCGTGCGGGAGTCCTTCCACCACTGAGCGATTCGTCCGCGGCTACGTGGCGGGGATGACGACGGGCAGGTCGATGGCGTCGGAGATCGGTGTCGTCGAGGTCCCCTCGACGACCCAGCAGCGCCCGGTTCCCCAGGGACGAAACGTCGTGCCCTCGCCGACGAGCGCGGTGAGTTCGTCGATGCCGATCGTTCGTTCGGCGCCGGCGACGGCCCCCAGCTCGGTCGGCATCCAATGCCGAGCTCGATCGAAGTGGGGCAGAATGCTGGTCCCCGGCAGCACACCGAGCCCGGGCTCGGCGTGCTGCGTGGGTGAGCGCAGCGATCCGATGAGGCCGCCGAGCACCATCGCCCCGGCTGAGCAGCCCGCCAGCGCCACACCGCGACCGAGCGCGTCGACGATCGCCGACCACAACCGGCTTCCGCGAAGGCTGCTGGCGAGGTGGAATGGGTTGCCCCCCGAGAGGTAGACGAGATCGGCACCGGCGACGAGACGTGCCCAGCGAGGGTCGTCGGCGTCGGCTCGGGAGCGTGCGAGGACCGTGTGCGCCGTGACGCCGAGGCGCGCGGCCTGCTCACGTCCGAGGTCGACCCAGTAGGCGAAGCGTTCATCGCTCTCTTGGCCAGCCGCGAGCGGAATCTGGACGTAGTTGCGACCCCGACCGATGAGCGACGCTTCGAGGGGCGCCATCGCCGGGAGGTACTCGCCCGATCCCACCAGGGCGATGCGTGGGCCGTCAGTCGACACGGACCTGATCTCCGAACACGTTGCGCAGGTGCCCCACCAGGCTCGATCCGGGGCGGACGCTGGTGCTGGCGAGCTCGAAGCGCATGCCTTCGATGTCGAGGACCGCACGCGCCGTGCCGACGTGATCCGCGAGCACGTTACGCAGTCGAACGAGCGAATCTGGGACGGCGAGGCGCTTGGGCAGTCGCAGCACCACCGCGTCAGTGGCGCCGTCCGCCGCGTCGTCACTGGTGAGCGCGGCCGTATCGACGGGCTCGATGGCGAGCGCGACCAGCGTGCGGCCGTCTTCGCGGCCGTCGATACGGCCGGTGATCGCGACGATGGCATCCTGCTTCAGGTGCAGCCCGTGATCTGCCATGGTCTTCGGGAACACCATGACCTCGATCCCAGCTTGCAGGTCTTCGAGCCGCAAGGTGGCCATGAGGTCGCCCTTGCGCGTCGTCCGTTGCGCGAGCGCTGTGATCGCCCCGACGACCGTCACCGGTTCGCCGGGAGGCGTATCGGCCTCGATGAGATCCAAGATGGGGGTGACGTCCCGTCCGAGCCGGTCGACGTTGACGCCGTGCATCGGGTGCGCGGAGACGTAGAGCCCGAGCATGTCGCGCTCGAAGGCGAGGAGCTCTGGCGTGCTCCACTCCACCGAACCGATGTCGAGGCGCAGATCCGGGACGACGCTCTCGTCCTCGGAGGGCTCTTCGAAGAGGGACCCGAGGCCTCGGTCGCGCTGGCGGCGCCGCTCGTTGACCCGTTCGAGCGCGCCCTCGAGCGCTTCGTAGAGGGCCCGCCGTGGGTGTCCGAACGAGTCGAAGGCCCCGGCCTTGATGAGCGACTCTAAGGTGCGGCGGTTCAGGACGCTCGCATCGACCCGCAGCAAGAAGTCGGCAAAGCTCGTGAACGGACCGCTTCGCGTGCGCTCGTCGATGATCGAGCGCACGAGGCCCTCCCCGACGTTGCGCACGGCAGCAAGGCCGAAACGGATCTGCTCGCCCTCAGGACCGCTCGTGACGCTGAAGTCGACGTCGGAGGCGTTGACGTCGGGCACGAGGACCGCGATGTGGTGGGCTGCGGCGTCGGCGAGGTAGACGGCCAACTTGTCCTTGTCGTCGCGCACACTCGTCAAGATGGCCGCGAGGAACTGGACGGGGAAGTTGGCCTTCAGGTAGGCCGTCTGATAGCTGACGAGCCCGTAGCCGAAGGCGTGGCTCTTGTTGAAGGCGTAGTCCGCAAAGGGCTCGATGATGTCGAAGAGTGCGGTACCAAGTTCGGGTCCGTAGCCGCTCGCGACGCAACCGGCGATGAACTTCTCGCGTTCGGCGGCGATGAGGGTCCGGATCTTCTTGCCGCAGGCCTTGCGCAAGTTGTCGGCTTCCTCGAGGGAGTAGCCCGCGATCTGCTGAGCGACGCGCATCATCGACTCTTGGTAGATCATGAGGCCGTAGGTGTCGCGGAGCACCGGCTCGAGGTCTGGGTGCAGGTAGCTCACCGGCTTGCGGCCGTTCTTGCGGTCGGCATAGTCGACGTGCATGTTGGCCGCCATCGGGCCGGGACGGTAGAGGGCCACGAGCGCGGCCACGTCCTCGAAGCGGCTCGGGGCGAGCTGGCGCATGAGCTGGCGCATCGGCCCGCCTTCGAGCTGGAAGACACCGATGGCGTCACCCGCGCGCAGCATCGCGAAGGTGGCCTCGTCGTCGAGGGCGATGGCGTCGATGTCGAGGTCGACGCCCCGCGTCGCCCGGATCAGCTCCACGGCGCGATCGATGACCGAGAGGGTCCTCAGCCCGAGGAAATCCATCTTCAGGAGGCCGAGTTCCTCCACGCCATGCATCTCGAACTGCGTGACGATGGGTGCCTCGGATGGATCCTGGCCTGGATCGGGCTTGCGTTGGATGGGCAGGTACTCCGTCAGCGGGTCACGCGAGATCACCACCGCGGCTGCATGGATGCCGTCCTGACGCCGCAGGCCTTCGAGGCCCTTGGCGACCTGGACGACCCGCGCCACGTCCGGATCGCTCTCGACCATCTCGCGAAGGGCCGCCGCTTGAGCGTAGCCGTCCTCGTGGCCGGGCGTGAGCTCGAGGCAGGCAGCAAGCGGCGTGTCTCGTCCCATGACGAGCGGCGGCATCGCCTTGGCGATCTTGTCGCCGACGGCGTACGGGTAGCCAAGGACCCGTGCGGCGTCGCGTACGGCAGCTCGAGCCTTGATGGTGGAGAACGTCACGATCTGGGCGACGTGATCATGCCCGTAGCGCTCGGCCGCGTAGCGGATCATCTCGCCTCGGTAGCGCTCGTCGAAGTCCATGTCGATGTCGGGCATCTGCTTGCGGCCTGGGTTGAGGAAGCGCTCGAAGATGAGGTCGTAGGCGAGCGGATCGATCTGGGTGATCCCGAGGCAGTAAGCGACCACGCTGCCCGCCGCGCTACCTCGTCCCGGGCCGACGCGAATGTGAGCCTCGCGGGCATGACGGATCAGGTCCCAGACCACGAGGAAGTAGCCCGGAAAGCCCATGGACTCGATCACGGAGAGCTCGTAGCGAATCCGCTCGCTCGTGGTCTCGTCGAGATCGTTGCCGTAGCGCGCCCGCGCGCCCTGCCAGACCAGCTCGGCGAGGTACTCACCTGCGCGCTCGTCGTAGGTCGCACCCGTGATCCGGACCGGGATGTCGATCTCGGGAAGCGCCGGCTGGCCAAAGGTCAGCTCCAACGAGCAGCGCTCGGCGATGTCGAGGGTCGCGTCACAGGCCTCGGGCACCTCGCGGAAGCGCTCACGCATCTCCTCGGCGCTCTTGAGGTAGTGCTCCGATCCCTCGAAGCGGAAGCGATTCTGGTCGTTGATGGTCGCGCCGGTCTGGACGCACAGCAGCGCATCGTGGGTCTCGTGGTCCTCGCGGTGCGTGTAGTGGGAGTCGTTGGTGGCCACGGTCCGCAGCCCGAGGTGCTTGGCGAGCTCGAGGAGTTGGGGGTTGGTTCGGCGCTGTTCGGCCAGCCCGTGATCTTGGAGCTCGACGAAGACGTTGTCCGGGCCGAGGATCTCGCGCAGCGTTCCGGCGACCGTGCGCGCTCCCTCCTCGTCGCCGCGAAGGAGGTGCTGGAGGACGAGCCCACCGAGACACCCGGTGAGCGCGATGAGTCCCTCGCGGTGCTCCTCGAGGAGCTCGAAGTCGATGCGGGGCTTGTAGTAGTAGCCCTCGAGGAACGCACGCGAGGAGAGCTGGATGAGGTTGTGGTAACCGGTCTCGTTCTCCGCGAGCAGCGTGAGGTGGTAGTAGAGCTTCTCACCTCGCTCGCTCTCGCCGCCCGTGTCGTCGAGGCGTCCGCGACGTTGCGGGCGCTCGAACCGGGAGCCCCCCGCCATGTAGGCCTCGAGGCCGATGATGGGGCGCACGCCGGTGCGTGTGGCGGCCTTGTAGAACTCGAGCGCACCGTAGAGGTTGCCGTGGTCGGTGATCGCGAGGGCGGGCTGGCCGTCGGCGGCTGCGGCACGCAGGAGATCGTTGATGCGCGACGCGCCGTCGAGCATGGAGTACTCGGTGTGAGTGTGGAGGTGGACGAACGAGCGCACGGCACCACGCTACCTGCGCCCCGCGGCCTCGCCTGTGACGGGTGGCCCGTCTCGTGAGGTCGCCGTGAGATCCTCGGTTCGGGCTCTCGTACGCGTGACGAGCGGTCGTGATACGATGGCTGCGTGAGCGACTTCGACGAGGTGCGGTGTTCGCAAGCAGACCGCGATGCGGTCGAAGAGGTGCTGCGCTCAGCGTTTCAAGAGGGCCGGCTCGATCCCATGGAGTTCGAAGAGCGACTCGAGCATCTCCACGTCGCGCGGACCTACCGTGATCTCGGCGCACTCGTGACCGACGTTCCGCACGCGCTCCCGTTCCTTCCCCCCGTTACGGCTCCGGGCACGCTCCCCGTGGCTGCGGAAGCTCCCGTACGGGTGCAGCGTCGCCATCGGACGCACGTTCTCAGGACGGTGCTCCTGGTGTATGCCGCCGTGCTGTTCATTGGAACGGCACCATGGATGGTGCGACCGATGCTCCTCATGGTCGTTGCGTTCGCCTGGATGGGGTGGATGGCGTTTCGCATCCTGCCGCGGCTCGGGCGCTCGTCGTTGTGGGGTCGTCGTCGCTGGTAGCTCCCGTCGTGCTGGGAGGGGAGCGATTGCTGGCCTTCGTCGCTGTCGTCGCGGTGTTGAGAGGGGCCGCTGGGAGAGGTCGAGTGGCGTGTGCGCTCGATTGACCGGTACGAGCCTGCTGGCGATCGTGTCGTCCGTCGCCGCGG
Organism: Acidimicrobium ferrooxidans DSM 10331; assembly: GCF_000023265.1. Classification (GTDB taxonomy): domain Bacteria; phylum Actinomycetota; class Acidimicrobiia; order Acidimicrobiales; family Acidimicrobiaceae; genus Acidimicrobium; species Acidimicrobium ferrooxidans. The sequence goes on along the minus strand of NC_013124.1, from coordinate 1,726,739 downwards.
GTGGCCGGGTTAACGGTGCGCCGACTGGTCCGCGCCAGTGTATCGGCAATGCTCTCGAGACGGCCTGACGGACTCGAAGCCTCCCGCCGGGAGTTGGCGGCTGTCATGCGCGTGGTGGGCTTCGGTTGCACCTAGGGGCCGACTCACCAGAGAGCACGTCTCCGGGGCGTGAGCGGATGGCTTGTCGTGAGCGGCGAAGACGCCTCGAACGGCTCGGATTGCCCATCGTTCGGCTTGCAGCGGCGAGTGACGATCCGTCGGCGCTGATCGACGACCACGTGGATCTCGCTCGGGACGCTCCTAGGCAGGTCCGTTGCAAAGCGATGCGGGCGCGCACGAGGGCTCGTCGCGCCAGACATGAGCGCTCGACGGTGCGTGAGTGACCAATGGCTCACAGTACGACCCGCGTGCCGCGTGAGGCGCAGCCCGGCTCGAGCACTCATTCGACTGAGGCCTCACGTCCGAGGTGGCTCGAGCTGGTTTGTCTGAATCAGCATGACGTCGCGGACGGCGACGGACTTGCGCGGTATTGACCAGGTGTCAGAAGTCCGGCGCGCTCTGCGTCACGGAAGCGGAGCGGGACCAGTGAGCGGTCGTGTGAGAATGTCGGTTCGACAGTGAAGGTGGACTCGGTTTCGGGTGCCGGTCGGTCAGATCATTCGGCCGATCTTGTCGGCGAAGGTGGGCACACCGCAGCGGGCCAGTCGGGCGATGACATCGCGTGGCGTGAGCGAGGGCTGCCGCGTGTTGGCAGCCTGCTGCTCGATGGCGTCAAGTACTGCCTTCGGCGCGAGGTCGAGTTGGTCGAGGAGGAAGTCATCGGGGTGAGTGACTTCGATCGTGAGATCGGCGAGGGCGCCCCTCGGGTAGTCGCGGAGGTTCCTCGTGACGATGGCGTCTGCTCCGCCGGCAAGCGCAGCTGCGACGACGTGGCGGTCGTCCGGGTCGGGGAGGGTCAAGCCGTGCTCGAGCGGATGCCAGCCCCGGACGCAAGCATCCTCGAATGCGCGCTCGATCTCGCGGAACCGCTGCTCGAGGACCTCCCGAGGGATGTTGGGGTGGACCTCGACGGTGGCCTTGGTGGCCTCCGCGAGGATCCGCTTGGACCAGAGTGGCCGATAGAGCCCGAGCTCTGCGAGCCGAAGGAGAGTGTCGGCGAGCGTAACCGGCACGAGGACGCACGCGTCCAAGACCACCGCGTAGCGAGCCACGACGTCAGTCCGCGATCTTCTTCCTGGCCAGGCTCCGACGAGCCTCCCTCAGCGCCTTGGCGTAGGTGGCCTCCGTCTCCTCGTAGAGCCCCAGCTCGCTGGCTTGCTCCGTGAGTTGGTCGAGGACCGCGCGACGATCTGTCGAGCGACGATGCTGGAAGTCGACGAGGTGTTCGAGGCGGATGCGGCGGTGACGGTTCGGCTTCTCGAACGGTATGGCCCCTTCCTCTAGGAGTCGGACGAGGGTAGGCCGACTGATGCCGAGGAAATCCGCTGCTTCCTGTGTGGTGAGGAGTAGTCCTTGGGGGGCGATGAGGGCAGCCTTACCCTGTCGCATGACCTCGACCACCTGGCGCAAGACCGTGTAGACCTCAGGTGGTAGTGGGATGTTCTCGCCGTCTGGACCACGGAGCATCGCTGGTTCGGTGTGAGCTTCCAGGAACCGAGCCAGGTGGACGAGCGGGCCGAGGTCCGTGGGGGGCAGGACGACGTCTTCGCCCGGCCTGGGGTGCATGAGAGTGGTCGAGGCTTCGTTGCCGACTTGGTTGGTTGACACCACGACAACACTGTAGCAGAAATCGCAAGAATCGCAAGAATCGCAAGAATCGCAAGAATCGTAGAAATCGCCAGAATCGTAGAAATCGCCAGAATCGCAACCACTCAGGCTGGCCGCCCCATCGAGCCCACCCGCCGTGCGAGGACTCTGATCAGCATGGACACGTAAGGCAGACCACACAGAGCGCGGGGAGCTCGACATGCCAGAGCAGATCCACGGAGGCTGGCCGAGGGGGGAAGTCTTACCCCGGATCGCCCGGCGCCGTACTGGGCGCTGGCCCGCCAGCGGTTCTGAGGTTCTCGGGCAACGAGATCACGTCCCACCGAGTGGTGTCAGTTCACTCCCTGGTCCTCCTCTCACAGCAGGTGCCGCCTCGGCGAGCGACGCCAGCACGCAAGGAGCGCCAGGGGCCCCAAGCGTCGGCGAGGTGCCCGCCGTGTCGTCGTCGCGGCTCGTTGCAGCCCCGAGCTCTGCCATTCACTCCTGTTAGCGGCCGTGTCGCTCGGCAACGGCCCAGTCCTCGTGCTGCTCGAGCACGACAGCGGTGACGAGCCTCAGGAGAGCAGCGTCGTTGCCGAAGTCCCCGACGACGTTGGTGCGCCGCTTGATCTCATGGTTCACTCGCTCTGAGCGGGTTCGTCGACCAGATCGTTCCCCAGCAACCCTCCGAGAAGCTCTCAGAAGGTGAGCGACCTCCTCCTTGGCCTCGGCGAGCACGGTCACAACCGCGGGGAGCTTCGAGGGCAAGGGAGTCGATGACCTGGTCGTCCTGGGTACGGAGCGCTGCCGAGGAAGGCTCGAGCGACGATCGTGCGGATCTGAGGCGAGGTTCATGTCTCCCAGGCTCCCCTTCCTCGATGCGAGCGAGCACGTCGCGCACGCTGCATCCGGCACCTGTGCCAGCTCGTCCCGATGAAGCACCTCGCGATGGCGGTGGTGAGCCCGCGCTCGCACATCGGAGATGACGAGGCACACACCACCGAGGCCTCAGGACCCCTGAGCTCCCTCGAGTACTCGGGCGAGAAGCTCTCGGTCTGCCCGTCCCCGACGCACGACCCCGAGGACCTCGTGCGTCTCAGGTGGCATGCACGCCCGTGATGGTCACCACGGCGCGGGAGATGACCCGGTGGGCAAGGCGGCCCTTCGCGTCGGTGGCATCGGCGAGGAGGGAGCAGAACGCAGCGATGGTCCAGCCTGCGGCGACGGAACCCCGCCAGCTCCTCGTCTGAGGTTGCGACGATGCGAGAGACCTCGCTCCTTGTGACCCCCGTCCCACCGAGGGCCGCGACCAGGTCATCGACCGTGCGGGTGCTGACGCCCTCAGACGCAGGCCTCCATGACCAAGGCGTCGAGGGCACGATCGACACAGGCGCCAGCGCTCGCCGATGCTCGGGACACGCTCTTCTGGCGGAGCCGTGCGGATACGCAGCTCCACGTGCCGGCCTTGGTGATGAGCAGACGGTCTGCGCTCACCGTGGCGCTGCATCTGGCGTCCCTCGTCTCGTTTTCGCGGCGAGCGCCGATGACTGCTGCTGCCTCCTGCTCGATGAGGGCTTGGAGGACGAGCTGGACCTCCTCTCGGATGACGTCGATGTCATCGCCTGCCCTGATGGTGCCAGAGCACGCGGGTACAGTCGGAACGGGTCGGGGCCACTCGCGTGGCTCCTCTGGCTCGCTGTTGGCTGACACGCCAGCGATCGCCCGGTGGCCCGCCCTCTTGGGGTTCGTGGCGCCCGGAAAGTGCACGACGTGGTGGGACGCCACTTCGCTGCGCTATGAGCTTCGCGGCGTACGTCCCATGGCATAGAACTCGGAATTCGGGAGGATCTTCGCGAAGCCGGCGAGACGATTGGAGAGAGCGAAGAACGCGGTGATCGCCCCAACGAGCCAGATGTCGGTGTCATCGAGCCCAACCTCGTAGAGCGGCGCGAAGTCCTCGGGCGTGATCGCGTTGGCTTCGTCGCGCACCTTGAAGGCAAAGCGCACGATGGCGAGTGATCGTTCGTCGAGGTCTGCGCGCTCTGGATCGACGACGACCCGGTCGGCGATGGTGGGGTCGTGTGCCCGAATACGAAGAATGGCGCCGTGAGCGATGACGCAGTAGAGGCAGTGGTTGCCCGCCGACGTCGCGACCACGATGAGCTCGCGCTCAGCCTTCGTGAGACCGCTCGGGACCTCCATGAGCGCATCGTGGTAGCCGAAGAAGGCTCGATACTCCTCCGGCCGCCACGAGAGGGCGCCAAAGATCGTCGGGAGAAAGCCGGTCCGTTCGGCGACGGCGTCGTTGCGCGCGCGGACATCGTCGGGCGCGTTGGGGTCGGGGTCCAGGCGGCCGAACCACTCTGGTATGCGGGTCATAGGCCTCTCCGTTCTCCGTTCACCGCTCGTCACACCAGCGTGACGATGAGCTTGCGGCAGTAGCCGTGATCCGGCGGCGTGTAGGCGGCGAGCGCGAAGCGCGGCACGCGTCCGAACGCATGCTGCCAACCCTTGCGATGCGTAATGGTCGGCCCGCCACCGAGTCGCGCCTCGAGCTCCTTGGTCACCGGCATCAGCTGACGAAGGGATCCCCAGGAGAACTCGAGGACGGCCTCGTCGTTGCGTCCGCGCCCAAGCGTGGGATCGCGCAGGGCCACGACCGCGAGCGAGGGGCGGGTCCCATCGAAGCGGGCGTACGGCACGCTGGGGCCCGGGTGCCCAAGTGGGGCGAGGCGCTCGCTCGCGCTCAGGCGTTCCAGCCACGAGACGAGGTGGCGACGCTTGGCGACCTGCTCGGTCGGGGAGACCTCGGCGGCGATACGCAGATCGGGGCGAGCCGGATCTGCCTCGTCGGGTGCGTGCTCGTGCTCGAGGACGACGTAGCCGAAGTTCGTCAGCTCGCCCGAGCGCTGTGCGATCACGCGGATGAGGCGCAGTTCGGCCCGGTCGAGGATGATGAACTCGCGTTCGTGGCCAGGCACGTCGAGTGTCCCGAGGAGCACATGTCGAAACGGTGTGGACATCTCAGGCTTCCACCGGCGGCCAACGATGCACGCGCCCTCCTCCGCAGGTCACTGTGGTGGACCTCAGGCTAGCTGGTGCGCGATGGCGGCGGCGAGTCGACGGTGCTCTGGGGGGCTCCGTACTGGGTCGTGATGCCGACGTGATGGTGCCGCCGGAGGTCGTCGAGTCGGCGTGCTGAACGGTGGTCGTCGAGGCTCGGCCGGCGTCACAGCTCGGGTTGGCCGCTCCGTGGACGAGACCGCTCGCGGCCGAGCTGGGCTTCGGTGCGCATCACGGGAGCGTGGACCAGAGCGCGTCAGCCAGGACGCGTGGATCGCTCGTCGGGAGCAGGCAGGCGTGAGCAACACACACCTCGGCCCGGTCGCCAGCCGCTCCGGTCGCGAGTGGGTGGGTCGGATCGCGGACGACGACGTCGAGCGGACGAGCAGCGGCGAGGGCGACACGGGCGAGTTCGGTGAGGTTGGGGGTCGCGACGACGACGGTGCGCACGCGGTCGGTGTGTCCCATCGCCAGGGCGCCGAGGGCAGCTGCGGCCGGCGCGGCCTCCAGGACATCGGCGAGCGCATCGGCGAGCTGGCTGCGTGCGTGGGCGAGGCGGTCGTCCGCGCTCACCGCGACGAGCCGCGTGAGGTGCCACAGGGCGAGTGAGCTCACGGACGGGTGGGCGCCGTCGAGGCGGTCGGGGACGGCCTCACCAGGCTCCGTGCTCGAGACGACCATGCCGAGCCCTGGGAGGAGGAACCGTTCGACGAGGCGACTGGCGCTCGTGCGCGCGCGCTCGAGCCAAGCAGTCGCGCCCGTGACCTCCCATGCGGCGAGGGCCATGATCGAGACCCACAGCTCGTCGGAGCTCGTTGCTCCGCGGGCCTCGCCGCCGTAGGCGACGTGACGGGCGCCGCTCGCATCGACGAACGTCGCATGCACGCGACGCGCGAGGCCGAGACCCCAGACGATCCACTCGTCGCGTCCCGAGCGCCGACCGGCGACGAGGAGTGCGGTCGCGACGGCGGCGTTGTGGTCGCACAAGGCCTTGTCGTCGCGTCGCGCACTGCCGCGCCCGCGCCGCCATGCGGCGAGCGCATCGAAGCGGGTGAGTGCGTTCCCTTCCAATCGGAGCGTCGAAGCGCCGATCCGGTGGCCGTGGTGGGGGCGATCGGGAGGTAGGTGAAGCTCGTCGATTACCCAGGCGGCCTCGTCGCCGAGCACGGCACGGACCTCCTCGGCGCGCAGGAGGTAGGCGCCCCCTTCCACTCCGTGGGCGTCGGCGTCGAGCGAGGTTGCGAGCAGGCCGTCGAAGCGTACGAGCGCTCGTCGAACGAAGGCGATCGTGCGCTCGAGCGTGAAGTACAGGTCGAGATCCTCGCGATCGGGACCGATCACCGCGAGGAGCAGGATGAACCAGGCTTGGTCGACGAGCATCTTCTCGTAGTGCACGTCCACCATCGGGCGATCGACGGCGTAGCGAAAGATGCCTCCGTCGAGGTGGTCGACGAGACCGCTCTCGGCGTAGCGGCGCACGCTCGCGAGGACGAGCTCTCGCACGCGGACTGTCTCGACGCCATCCCCGGTGCGCACGAGCTCCCAGAGGGCGAGGAGTGCGTGAGCCTGTGGGAACTTCGGTGCCGTTCCGAAGCCACCCTCGGACCGATCGAGCTGACGTGCGAGGTCCGTCCGCAGGCGCATCGTGATCTCGTCGGTCGGTGGCGCAGTTGGTCGCCGACTGCGAGGCTCGAGGCGTGCGCGCGTGAGTTCGTCGGCAGCACGCTCGAGCGCGCGGGGGTCGCGTGCGATCGCGTCCAGGATCGTGGTGAGCGTCTCGATCAGGCCGGGCAGGTTACTCGTCGAGCGTGGCGGGAGGTAGGTCGCGACCCAGGCAGGTCTCCCATCCGACGTGGCAACGGCGGTGAGCGGCCATCCACCGCTGCCGTTGATCGCGAGCGCGGCCGCCATGAAGCGAGCATCGATGTCGGGGAGCTCCTCACGGTCGACCTTCACGGGGAGGAAGTGCTCGTTGATGAGCGCTGCGACCGCGGGATCGCGGAACGTGGTCTCGGCCATGACGTGACACCAGTGGCATGCGGCGTAGCCGATCGACACGAACAGCGGCCGACCGAGCCGAGCAGCTGTCGCCAGCGAGTCGCTCGACCAGGGCCACCAGTCGACCGGATCGTCGGCATGATCGCGCAGATACAGGCTGTCGCTGGTGGCAAGGCGATTCCCCACCGGCGCCTCCCTCGTGGTGCCGACTGATGCCAGGCTAGCGCTCGGCGTGACCGATAGCGTGGGGACATGCATCGAGGTGCCGCCATCATCACCGGGGCAACGCGCGGGATCGGTCGCAGCGTGGCCGAGACGCTCGGAGCGAAGGGCTATCCGATCGTCGGGGTCGCGCGCCGCGAGGAGGAGCTCGCGAGCCTCGAGAAGGACCTGCGCGCCGGTGGCGTCGCGGTGACCACCGTGGCGGCAAACCTGCGCGATCCCGAGGTCGCCACCATCGTGGTCGAGCGAGCCGTCGCTGCGTTCGGGTCGGTGTCGGTCCTCGTCAACAATGCTGCGGCGAGCCCGACGTTCGGTCCGATCGCCCAGATGGAGCCGGAAGCGATGGACCTCGTCTGGGCGGTCAACGTCCGTGCCCCCGCATTGCTCGCCGCTCGGTTCGCGAGCGCGCCTGGTGACGACAAGGCGATCGTGAACATCGCGAGCGTCGGGGGGCTCGAGCCCGAGCCCGGCATCGGGCTCTACAACGTCTCCAAGGCGGCGTTGATCCATCTCACCCGCCAGCTCGCCACGGAGCTTGCACCGGTGCGCGTCAACGCGGTCTCGCCGGGCCTGGTGCGCACATCCTTTGCGGCGGTCCTCGTAGATGCGCTCGAGGCGCAGCTGGCTCGCTCGTTGCCGGCACGGCGGATCGGTGAGCCCGCCGACGTCGCGGCGGCGGTCGCGTTCCTCGTCTCCGACGAGGCGCGCTGGATCACGGGGGCCAACCTCGTCGTCGACGGCGGGACGCTGACGATCGGTCGGCTCGGGGGGCCGTGATTGTTGCGAATTCGTGCGTAATTCGTGAAATCCTTGCCGATTTCGATGGTCGAGCGTAGAATTCCCCGCGAATCGAGTAACGCCGGAACCTCGGGGAGCCTCGGCGTCGGACTCGAGAAGGGGGAGGTATGGATTCACTGGAGCACGCCAACAGTCGGGACCACCATCGCCTGCGGCGAGGTGCCCTCTCGCTCTTCGACTCGTCGGTCATGGGGGTCGCAGGCGTCGCCCCCGCCTACTCCATCGCAGCATCGACGGCGACCCTGATCGGCGCCGTGGCGCTCGGAGGGCCGGCGGCCCTGCTCTACTGCGGAATCGCCATGTTCGGTATCGTCTGGGCGTTCAACTACCTCGGGCGATCGGAGGCGAACGCAGGCGCGACGTACGCGTGGGTGCGACGTGCGCTCCATCCCGTGCTCGGCTACATCGCCGGCTGGTGCCTCGTGGTGTCGGCGCTCATCTTCATGGTTGCAGGTTCGGTCCCGGCGGGATCGACCATCCTCGGCCTGTTCTCGCAGCGGCTCGCGAACTCGACCGGGTGGGTGACGTTCCTCGGCATCGTCGTGTTCTTGATCATGGTCGGTGCGGTCATCGCTGGGGTGACCATCACGGCCAAGCTCCAGGTCGCGATGTCCACGATCGAACTTGCGATCTTGGTGCTCTTTGCGATCTTGATGCTGGTGCACAGCCCCAAGGTGGTGAGCTTCAGCTGGCACTGGTTCTCCCCGTCGATCTTCCACGGTTCGGCAGGGTTCTTCGCGGGTGCCCTGGTGGCGGCGTTCTACTACTGGGGGTGGGACGTTACGGCCAACCTCAACGAAGAGACCAAGGGATCGCGGGTCACCCCGGGTCTCGGGGCCATCAACGGCGTCATCGTGGTGTTCATCTTGTTCGAGGTGTTCACCATCGGCACCAACATGGTGCTCACGGGCCATCAGATCAGCCAGAACGCCGGTGACGTCCTGGATGCGCTCGGGCAGGTGGTCTGGCCCGGGATCGGGGGCAAGCTGATCGTCGTCGCCGTCGCGCTCTCGACGATCGCGACGCTCGAGACGACGATCATCCAGGTGTCACGCACGTTGTTCGCCATGGGCCGTGACGGCACGATGCCCTCGATCCTCGGTCGTACGCATCGGACGCGGCTCACGCCCGTGGCCGCCACGCTCGTCGTTGCCGTCGTCTCGGTCGGGCTGCTCATCGCGTCGAACTACGTCGGCTCCGTCGGTACCGTCTTGTCGGACGCCATCAACGCAATCGGTCTCCAGATCGCCGTGTACTACGGCCTTGCAGGGTTCTCGGTGGTGATCTTGTACCGCAAGCTCCTGTTCACGAAGCTCTCGTATTTCATCTTCGCCGGACTCTGGCCGCTCGCTGGAGCGATCTTCATGGCGGTGATGTTCGAGCAGAGCCTCCCAGGGCTCAATACCACGACGAAGGTGGTCGGTATCGGGGCCATCGCGCTCGGCATCATCCCTATCGCCATTTACTGGGCCAAAGGCCGGCCCTACTTCCGCATGCCGAGCCCGGAGGAGCGGGTGGTGCACCTCGACGACGTCGGCGAGGCGCCAGAACCGCTCGTCGACTAGGAGACCGCGGCGATCGACGCGGCGGAGCCGTCGGTCGTGGACGCTTGTGGTGTGCGAGCCACTGCGCCAGGCAACAGTCTGCGCAGTGGCTTGCCGGTTTCCGTCCTCGGGATCGACGTGACCGCGACGACTCGCCGCGGGATCCATGGGGTCTCGATGAGACCTTCGAGCGACCTCCGCAGATCAGCTGGGCTCGGTGGGCGCTCGGCGACCACGGCCAGGGTCACGGTCTCTCCGAGTCGATCGTCGGCCGTCGCGTACACCGCGAGATCGACGACGCGGTCTGCGAGGGTGCGGCGAAGGACGGCCTCGACCGGGTCAGGGGGCACGTGGTGGCCGCCAGAGTTGATGAGGTCGCCGGCTCGTCCAAGGACCTCGAGCCGCCCTGCTCGGAGCACGCCCACATCACCGGTCGCGAGCCATCCATCGGGGCCGAGGATCGGGGCGCCAGTGCGGTAGGTCTGCGCAATCATGGGTCCGCGGAGTTCGATCAAGCCGTCGACGAGCCTCGCCTCGACGCCCGGTAACGCGACGCCGTCGTACACCACGCCGGAGCCGGTCTCGGTCATGCCGTAGCTCGTGTGCATGTTGGGGGCCAGGTTGCCGGTGGCGGGCTGGGCGCCGAGGATGACGGCCCGGAACGGACGGGTATCGATCTCGAGCAGGGCGCTCGCCACGGTTGTGGTCAACGTTGCACCAGCGGCGACGGCACGGGCGAAGTGCTCGGGTCGGTGACGTGCGAGTAGCGTGATCGGCACGCCCGCGACGATGGCGCGGGCGATGGTGGCGAGTCCGCCGATGAACGCGGGCGAGAGCGCGGTGGTCCAGTGGTCGTGGCTCGAGATGCCGAGCCGTTCACCTACGGCATGGGCCGAGGCCCGAACGTTGGACTCGGTGAGGACCACGGCCTTCGGTGCGCCGGTCGTCCCGGAGGTGACCTGCACGATCCAGGCGTCGTCATGGAGGGGTGGCGCCGACGGGTCGAGCGTGATCTCCGACGACTCGAGGCGAAGCACGTGGGCGCCGAGCGCGTCGAGGCGTTGGCGAACCATCGGCGACGAGACGTCGACGACACACACGGCCTCGCCACGTTCCCACGCGGTCGCGATGGCATCCACGAGCCAGGCGTCCTGACGGGCGGGGAGCGCGACGAGGCGTCGACCTACGTTGGACGGCGACGACATGATCTCTCATGGTAGGGCCGAACCTTCCGTAGACTGGCATGGTGCGAAGGGAGGAACGATGGCGCAGGTAGGCGCGTGGATTGCTGGAGCTCGGCCGAGAACACTGCCGGCATCGGTCGCTCCGGTACTGGCTGCGACCGGCCTCGCGGCCCATCTCCATCACGCCGTCGTGCTGCGCGCGATCCTTGCGGCGGTGGTCGCGCTCGCGCTCCAGGTCGGGGTCAACTACGCAAACGACTACTCCGATGGTATCCGCGGTACCGATCAGGCTCGGGTCGGACCGGTTCGCCTGGTCGGCCAGGGGCTCGCGAGCCCCGCGCACGTTCGTGCGGCCGCCCTGGGGTCGTTCGCCGTCGCCGCGGCGGCCGGGGTGGTCGTCGCAGCCGAGACGAGCTGGTGGCTGCTCGTGATCGGCGCGAGTGCGATCGCTGCAGCCTGGTTCTACACCGGCGGACCACGACCCTATGGCTACGCAGGTCTCGGTGAGCTGTTTGCCTTCGCGTACTTCGGGCTGCTCGCCACGCTCGGGACGTTGTGGATCCAGGTCCACGCGCTCCCGGCTGATGGCTGGATCCTGGCGATCGGACTCGGGCTTGCGATCAGCGCCATCCTCATGGTCAACAACGTGCGTGACGTCGACGGGGACCGTCTCGCGGGCAAGCACACCCTGGCCGTGCGGCTCGGCGAGTCGACGACTCGCGCGCTCTTCGTGACGCTCGTGGCGGCCTCCGTCGTTGCCGTGGCGCTCGCAACCTGGCTCGCCACCGATCGGCTGGTTGCGGTGGCCGCGGTAGCCGTGGTCGGGCTCGTCGCGGCTCCGAGCGCGATCGCGCCGGTCGTTGGCGGTGCCAAGGGCCGTCCGCTCGTCGCTTCGCTGGCTGCAACCGGGCGGCTGACCCTCGTGCTCGGCCTCGCCTTTGCGCTGGCAGCGTGGCTCGCGGCTTAGGGAGCCGACGTCGGTGCGCGCCGGGCGGCGAGGAGTCCGAGCACGATCCCTTGGGCGATCTCGGGCGCCTCGGCGAGCACGTCGTGGCCCACGTTGGGCACGGTCACGATGTGCGCACGGTGCCTGAGGCGCGCTGCGTGCGCGACGTAGGCCGTGTCGCGCGTGCCGACGACGAGTGCGAGGCGCGCTCGTGAGTGAGCGAGCGCCTCGGTGAGGTCGGGCTGGCTGCCCGTGCCGTAGGCACGCAAGGCGTGGGCCCACCCGCTCGGATCGGCCAGGGCCCGGCCCCTGCGTCGCCGCTCGCTCAGCCGGCGGCGCGCGAAGAGCGGCTGGGAGTCCCACTCGTCGAGGAAGGCGTCGACGTTGCTCGCATCGGCACCGAGGGCTCGTGGTCGAGCGAGCTGGTCGAGTCGGTCTGCGAGGGCCTCGTCTCGGCGGCGCCGTTCGGCGCGGGCATCGGCGGCTTCGATGCCGGGATGCGCGGAGAAGGCGATGACCTCCGCCTCGAGCTCGGGGTGCACCGCGGCCAGCCAGAGGGCGAGGCGACCACCCATCGAGTAGCCGATGACGATGTCTGGGTCGAGCTCCGCAACGGCGTCGAGGAACGCCCGTACACTGGAGGGCCCTAGGTTGGCGCCGTGACCTGGGGCGTCGAGGAACACGATCTCGCTGGCAATGCCCTCGGCGACGGGAAGCAGCGTGCCGATGAGGCTCCAGCGCGACTGAGTGAAGCCGTGGAGCACGACGGCGCGTCGCTCGGGTCCGCCGGTGCTCGTGACCTCGACGACAGCACCGGTCGGTCCGAGGAGGTTGCGTGCACGAGCGTTGGTCATCGTCTCTCCTTGGACGCAGCGTTGCTCAGTGTACGGTGCTCGTCGAGGCCCTTACCCTCGGTGGGCTCGCGGGCGCGGTGCTCTGCCCAGGGAGTCGGTCGACGCCGATCGCGGCAGCGCTGAGTGCGAGCGATGCGTCGGTCGTCGTCGGCCTCGACGAGCGCGAAGCTGCCTTCTTCGCGCTCGGGTGGGCGAAGGCACTCCGTCGACCGGTGGCGGTCGTCACGACGAGCGGGACCGCTGCGCTGGAGCTCGTTCCCGCGCTCGCCGAGGCTCGCGAGGCGGGCGTCGCGCTCGTGGCGATCGTGGCGGACCGGCCCCGCTGGGCCCATGGCGTGGGCGCTGCACAAACGGTCGAGCAGGCCCAGACGCTCGCGTCGGTGGCCAGCGTCATCGATCTGGAGCTCTCCGACGTCGTGGACGCCGAGCAGCTCGCTGGCGTCGCGCACGAGCTCCTCGTGCGCACGGTTGCCGCGCCGTTCGGCCCTGGGCCGTGCGTGCTGAATCTTGCGATCGCCGAACCGCTTCTCGTCGACGAGGAGGTTCGGATCGGACCTTGGCATCCGCGCTCGGTGACGATCCCGAGTCGTCCCAGCCTGGCGGATGCATGGCTCGCGCAGTGGTTCGATCCTCAGCGTCGAGGCTGGCTCGTCGTCGGTGAGGACGACACGATCGATGTCGATGCCCTCGCCAGCGTCGCCGCGCACCTGGGCTGGCCCGTGCTGGCCGATCCGCTCGCTGGCGTCGAGCGCGGCCCGTGGGTCCTCGAGCACCCCGAGCTCGTCCTGCGCTCACTCCCCGACGCCTCCCCAGAGGTTGTCCTCGTCCTCGGCGCCCCACACGCCTCGCGTGTGGTCGCCGAGCGCATCGCCGTTGCGGCACGACGGGGCATCCCTGTGGCGTGGATCCAGAGCCGATCGCGCTGGCGCGATCCAGCGCGCCTCGCCACGACGGCGGTGGTCGCCGACGTCGGCGACGCCCTGCGGCGTGCGCTGCTGACCGTGCCGGGCGGCCACGCGGGCGAGCCGTGTGGGTTGTGTGAGCGCGATCGCACCATCGCGGCGACGCTCGAGCAGGTGGTCGCGGATGGGCCCACTGGCGAAGTCGCCCTCGCCCGGGTCGTCCTCCAGGGACTGCACGACGGAGAGTCGCTCGTCGTCGCGTCGTCGCTGCCCATTCGCCACCTCGAGGTCTTCGGCGGTCGCGCCCCTGCTGGCGTCCGGGTCCTCGCGAACCGAGGTCTGAACGGCATCGACGGCACCCTCGCCACCTGGCTCGGCGTCGCCCACGCGTCGAGAGCGCTCAGTGTCCTCGTCGTCGGGGACCTCACCGCGCTCTACGGACTCTCGGCCTTGTGGCAACTGCCGTTGCCCGAGCGAGGGCTGGTCGTGGTGCTCGAGAACCAAGGAGGCGTCATCTTCGACCGCGTCGCTCCGGCGCGCTTGCTCGACCCCACGACGCAGCGCTCCTTCTTCGTGACGCCGCCACGGTACTCGCCAGGACGCATCCTCGAAGGCCTCGGCCATGAGGTGATGACGCTCAAGGATGCGGCCTCTGTCAAGACGGCCCTCTCGCGCGCCCGAGCGGGCGCGTTCGTCGTGGCCCGCGTGGGCACGACTCGCGAGGCGACCAACGCCGAGCTCGATAGGCTCTACCAGGCTGCCGGACGGTCGTGACAGGGGGATCAAGTGTCGCTCGCTGAGGAGCTCAGGTGGCGTGGCGCGGTTCAAGATGCGTCGGCGCCACTCGAGCAGCTCCTCGATGCCGGGCCACGGGTCTTCTACATCGGCTTCGATCCAACCGCCGACTCACTGCACGTGGGCAACCTGCTCGGAATCGTGCTGGCGCGCCGACTGATCGATGCGGGTCATCGGGCGATCCTCGTTGCGGGCGGCGCAACCGGCATGATCGGTGATCCCTCGGGTCGCTCGAGCGAGCGGGTCTTGCTGGATCCGGCGACACTGCGACACAACACGGCCCGCATCGCCGGTCAGCTCCAACGACTCCTCGGCGACGTGGTGCCGGGGGCCGTGACGCTCGAGGACAATCGAACGTGGCTCGAGCCGCTCACCCTGATCGGGTTCTTGCGTGACATCGGCAAGCACGTGCCGGTCTCTGCAATGCTGGCGCGCGAGTCGATCCGTACGCGCCTCGGCGGTGAGGGCCTGTCGTTCACCGAGTTCAGCTACATGATCCTCCAGGCGGTGGACTTCGTAGAGCTCCACCGCCGCTACGGGTGCACGCTTCAACTCGGCGGGTCCGATCAGTGGGGCAACATCGCCGCCGGGATCGATCTCGTGCGACGTCTCGACGGGCACGAGGTCCACGGCCTCACGTGGCCGCTCGTGACGAAGGCCGACGGGACCAAGTTCGGCAAGTCGATGGGGGGTAACGTCTGGCTTGACGAAGACCGCACGTCGCCGTACGAGCTCTATCAGTTCTTCGTTCGGGCTGAGGACCAGAAAGTCATGGAGTACGTGGCCCTCTACACCTTTCTCTCTTTCGATGAGATCGCTGCGCTCCGAACTGCCCACGAGGACGATCCCTCTCGGCGCATCGCCCATCGGCGCCTCGCGTGGGAAGTGGTGCGCTTCGTGCATGGGGAGGCGGCTGCCGATCAGGCTGCAGAGGCCGCTCGTGCGCTCTTCGAGGGTGGACGTGCGGAGGCGGGTGCGCCCGTCGTCACCCTCGAGCGCGCGGCGTTTGGCGACGGCATCGATGTGATCGATCTCGCCCTTGCAGCAGGGCTCGCGAGGAGTCGGTCCGAGGCACGACGCCTCATCGCACAAGGGGGCCTCTATGTCGACGGACGTCGAGCACTCGAGGGTCAGCGTGTGTCGCAGGCGGATCTCACCGATGGCCATCTGACCCTGCGTCGCGGCAAGCGCGATTGGGTGGTGGTGCGGCTGAACGATGCGAACTAGCAGCCTCCCCACCAAGCCCCTCCCGGGTGGTGGCTGAGGGCACCAACCCTGCCAGAGAACGGATCCAGCTGACCCGTGCTCGCCCAGCTCCTCACCCTCTTCTCTTCGTCCCCTCCTTCGGAGGCAAGGAGGGGAGGGGCCCGAGCGCCTCTCAGGTGGCAAGCACCCAGCCGCCACCTACTCGGGTGAGCCCGAGACGCGGGAGCACCCTCAGGTTCCAGGTCGCACAGAGCAGCTCGAAGTGCAGGCGGTTGCGCACGAGTCCTCGGTAGCGCAGCCTCGCCCCAGAGAGCTTGCGCTTGCGCTGTGCGCTGATTCGCTCTGACCGTCCCCCCACACCGAGTCCACCCTCACTGTGAGATCCGACGTCTGAGCCGCCCCAGATTCCGTAGACACGTCGTTCGTCACACGTACGATGTCAGAAGGAGGGGAGAAGGTCAGTTCACCCTGGAGTACCGCATCGAGGCGGCCCACCGGGTTATCGATAGCGGCCGGAGCGTGCCGGGGAGGTGGCCCGGGAGCTCGCGATCGGGGAGTACAGCCATCTTTCGATGGGTGCGGGAGGAGCGCAGGCGGATCGAGGCAGCGAGCGCCACTGGCAGCCCGCCCCTCACGGCGCAGGAGCGCACCGAGCTCATCAGGCTGCGCAGGGAGCTCAAGGAGATGACCTCAGCCTGGGTGAACTGGTACGACACGCGGAGGCTCATGCACCGGCTGGGGCGCCGTCCACCCGTCGAGGTCGAGCAGGAGTACTATGGCCGCCTGGCGGCCGAGTCCGAGACCGTTCACACATAACGAAGTGTGCACGAAACCCGGGGCGGTTCAACACGCCTGGGAGCACATCGATCCCTGGAGCGGTCAGCGACAGAGTGCTACAATGTAGAACATGAGTACGGTAGGCATCCGCGCCCTCAAGCAGAACGCCTCGCAGGTGGTGGCCAGAGCCGCCGCCGGCGAGGTGGTGACCATCACTGACCGGGGAAGACCGGTCGCCCAGCTCGTTCCGGTCCCGGAGGGGCGAGTCGCTGCCTTCGTCGCGTCGGGTCGGGCTCGGCCGGCGAAGGGCTCGCTCGCAGCTCTCGGCGCGCCTCCCGACGCGGGTGCGGAGCAGCCCAGGCTGTCGGAGGTCGTAGCGGCCATGCGTGGCGGGGAGCGCTACTGATGGTCTTCTACCTCGACACGTCGGCGGCGGCCAAGCTCGTTGTCGCCGAACCGGCGTCAGAAGCCATGGCATCGTGGGCGGCCAGCCACGAAACCCAGGTGATTGCCAGTGACTTGCTGCGCACCGAGCTCCTTCGGGCGACCCGGCGCGCGGCCCCCGATCGGATGCAGCGCGCTCGATCAGTACTTGACGCTCTCACCTTGTTCAACCTCACCTCTGCCACGCTCGAACGGGCGGCCACCCTTGACCCCGAAGAGTTGCGGAGTCTGGACGCGCTCCATCTTGCCGCAGCTCTGGAACTGGGTGACGAGCTCGACGGCATCGTCACCTACGACAACCGTATGGCGGCGGCGGCCTCCCAGTACGGCGTCGCGGTGATAGTGCCGACATGAGACCTGGTCTGCATGTGAGTACCGAGAATCCTGTCAGGGCTGAAAATCTGTCCAAGGTCCAGGCCCGACTGTCCGAGGTCGCCGAGAAAGTGGCGACCACCCACTAGTGGGTCCAGATCGCTGGCCTTCCCCCCATTTGCTTGACAGTCTGAATGTAGGCCACGGCCGCCTCCGCACGGGCCCAGGTGAGCTCGTACTCGATTGGCGGTCGGTACCCGAGGCTCGAGTGCAGGCGGACCGTGTTGTAGCGCTGAATCCAGCTCGCGATGGCAGGGCGGGCCTCGGCGAGGTTCGCGAAGCGGTAGCGACCCACCAGCTCGCGCTTCAGGCTGCCGAAGAAGGCCTCGGCGACAGCGTTGTCGTCGCGAGGTCGCGACCCTGCCCACCGACTGGCGAAGCCCGAGCGTCGCGCAGAGCTGGCAAACCTTCCGGGAGAGGTACTGGTTGGCGCGATCGCTGTGAAAGATCGCCCCAGCCACGCTGCCCCGGGTCCGAAGAGCTCCGCAGATCGCCTCGACCACCAGGTCATCAGGCATGCGATGCTGGAGTGAGCAGCCCACGATGCGCCTCGAGCCAAGGTCTGCCACCGTGGCGAGGTAGCAGAACCCCTCATCGGTTCGGACGCAGGTGATGTCGCTCGCAGAGCAACGCCCTGGCTCGCCAGGGGCGAAGTCCCGCTGGACCAGGTCCGGGAGGGGTGCGTCCTCTGCAGGCGTCGTGGTACGCACGAAGCGCCGGGGTGGGCAGGCGGCTATCTCGAGCTCGCGCATCATGCGTTCCACTCGCTTGTGGTTGACGCACTCACCGCGTGTCGCAGCTCGTGGGTCACTCTGGGACTTGGCGTGGGTGCCGTCGCTCTCGCGCCAGATGGCGCGAAGCTCGCTCGCGAGCACCAGGTGCTCGGGGTCAGGGCCGCGCTCGCGCCAGCGTCGCCAGGCGTCGTAGGCCTGGCGCGAGACTCCGATGACTCGTGCCGCTGCCGCTACGGAGAACCCATCGGCCTCCTGACGAGCAACCGGAGCGGTAGCGGGTCACTGGTTGCCCTCGCAGGATCCGCAAAGGCCGGGCAACGCTTCGGCAGCTCACGTTCCATCGTCACCTGCTTGAGCTGGCGGCGCAGACGAGTGAGCTCCTCGCGCTCGGCGCTCGTGAGACCTTCGCGCTCACCGCGGTCGATGCGTTCCTGGTGCACGCGAGTTGCCAAGGGTCTGCTCGTTCACGCCAAGCTCGCGGGCGACCTCAGCGATGGTGCGACGCTGGTCGAGGACCAATGCTGCGGCTCCTTTGAGGAACTGGCTCGGGTAGCGGCCGCGTCGTCGCCGAGCGGGGCTGTCGCCCGGTGGTGGGTTCGGTGTCTGGCTCATCCCTTCCTCCTAGAGCAGGTGTCAACCTGGAGGGGGGAAGGCCAGCCAGCCGCTCCCAGGTGGTCTCGGTGATGTGCGAAGGCCCGAGCGACCTCGACGACCGTGGCGCCCGCCTTCAGCAGCTGTCCCCCTCGGCCAGCCTCCGGAGGATCTGCTCCGGCCTATGGCGCTTCGGGCCCTTCATGTGGTCTCCCTCCCACTCGTCCATTCTGGTCGCTCACGAAGCGGGTGGTCTTGTTTGAGGGGCGCCAGCCAGGGTTCCTAGCTCTGTGGTGCTACGAGCGCGTGCAGGGTCGTGCGCCAGAGCGTGACCTCATCGTCGCTGCCGTAGCGACGTCGAGGCCAGAGCAAGCCTCGAAGCCCATCGCCGCGATGTCGAGGCACCACGTGACAGTGCCAGTGCGGCACCGATTGCGAGACGACCACGTTGGTCAGGATCAGCGCGCCGTCCGCGATGCCGTGCGAGCGCAAGCCCCGCGAGAGTCGTTGAGCGGTCACCGTGACGGAAGCCAACTGAGCAGGGCTCGCGTCATCGAAGGTGGGGACGTGGCCGGTCGGGATGACGAGCGCGTGACCGGGAGCCACCGGCGCGCGATCCAAGATGACGGCGACGTCGTGGTCCGCCGTGACGAGATAGGGGTCACTCGTGGCAAGGAGATGACAAAACACGCAACCTTCCACGGCCACAGCGTAGGGCGGGGGACCGCCGTGGCCGAGTCATGCTCGGACGGACGCAGGCACGAGCTCTCGTGGCACGGCGGTCTGCGCACGCGTGAAGGGGCTGTGCTTCGTCCCGGGCGCTTGGTGCGTTGAGGCCGAAATCGCGTTCGCGAACGCGATTCGGGAGCTGGTCACTCGGCGTCGGTTGGCGAACCTCCCTGAGCTCGGTCATGCTCTCGTTGTCTGGATCAAGTGCGACAGCGCGGTCTGACCGCACCCGAGCCTCGGGTACGTGCCACCCGTCGAGTACGAGCTCTCCTGGACCCGTCGGGAGGCGGCCGTGGCCTCAATCAGGCTGTCAAGCAAGTGGGGGGAAGCCCAGCCTGCGGCGGTGGCTCATTGGGTCGGTCGCTCAGGTGATCGCTCTCGACTCGGAACGTCTTCGCCGTGGTGTGGTGCAGCAGGCAACCCGTGTTGGCCGCCGCGAACACCGGAAATCTTGCGATGGTGCCCGAGTTGCCAAGGACTGTAGGCGAGGTCACGACGATGCTCTCGGCCTGCTCGCGAGCTGAGGTCACCTCTGACCAGCCCCATCCCCACGGGAGGGCTGGTTCGAAGGGCTCCTAGGCTGGAGGCGTGGCCAGAGTGACGGCGAGCGCCGTGTGGGCGACGGGCGGGTCGTGCTGATGGCGCTGAGTGCGTCGGTCGTGAGCGATGACGAGCCCGTCTGGCTCGATCGACAGTCGGACCTCGACGAACTCGTCGGCGTCGGGCTCGGGGTGCCACGCATCGCGATCGACACTGAGTTCCATCGGGAGCGGACGTACTATCCACGCCTCGCGTTGGTGCAGGTCGCGATCGATCGGAGGGTGTGGTTGATCGATCCGCTGCGGGTCGATCTCTCGCCGATCGCAGCGTGGTTCGACGAGGTGGAGCTCGTATTTCACGCTGCCGATCAGGACCTCGAGATCATCGAGCGCGCGGTCGGCGCACGCCCACGGCGTATCTTCGACACCCAGGTCGCAGGTGGATTCCTCGGGGCCGGTCACGCGAGTCTCGGCGCGTTGCTCGATCGCTACCTCGGCGTGAGCATCTCCAAGGCTGAGCGCACCTCGGATTGGCTGCGTCGTCCTCTCGAGCCCGGGCAACTCGCCTACGCCGCGAACGACGTCCGCTACCTCGCTGCGCTCGCCGACCGGCTTCTCGAGGAACTGCACGCTCGTGGACGAGAGGACTGGGCTCGCTCAGAGATGGCTCGTCTCGTGGAGCGGCGGCGTCGGGACATCGAACCGGAGCTCGCATGGACACGGATCCGGGAGTGTCGTGGCCTCGATCCTACGGGGAGACGGATCGCAGCGAGCGTGGCGGCCTGGCGCGAGCGCACCGCCCAACGCGACGACGTTCCGGTGCGCACGGTGCTCTCGGATCTCGCCGTGGCGAGTGTCGCCAAGGCGCGTCCGAGCTCGCTCACCGAGCTGCGCAGCGTGCGGGGCTTCGACGGCCGCATGGCGAAGGAACGTGCTCGTGAGCTACTCGAGGTCGTACGAGCTGCGCGTGACGACGATGCCATCGTGGCTCGGGGCGCCGTGCGTATGGATCGCGCGCTCGATCCCCACGAGGTGCCGCTCGTGCTCACGGCACAAGCGCTCGTCCATGCAGTGGCGCTGGAGCTCGAACTCGAGCCCTCGTTGCTCGGTTCGCGTGAAGAGGTGGAGCTCTTCGTGTCTCGGGGCGAGGGGAGCCTGCTCGAAGGGTGGCGCTACGACGTCGTGGGACGTGGGATCCAGGCCATCCTCGCGGGAGAGCGCCGCATCGAGGTGCATCAAGGACGGCTGCGTCAGATCGATCGCTGAGGCTGGAGCGCCGGTGTCGTCGTGGTCGTCTCTGCGACGGGTACGCCGGAGCGGTCGGTCGCGATCGCGTAGGCGTCGTGTGTCGATCGCCCTCCGTGACGAGGTCTCGATGCATTGGTCTCAGTGACTCGTGTCGCCGCCAGGCGGTGGGGCAACGAGCTGGGATGTCTGGCGCGTGGAGCGCTCGACGGTGCAGGTTGAGCGCCGACCGTATGCTGGACCGATGGGTTGGGCGGATCAGCGCGCCGGGTGTGAGCACACCTGCAGGGCTGCTTCGAACGGATGGGGGATCTCGTGACTGACCGACTACAGCCGGCTCGTCTCGATCCGGGGTCGCCGGTGCCGCTGTGGGTGCAGCTCGCCGATGAGCTGCGCTCGGCGATCGACGATGGTCGGGTGCGCCATCGTCTCCCCTCCGAGCCCGAATTGCGCGATGCCTTCGGGGTGTCGCGCGCGACCGTTCGCGAGGCGATCCGTCAGCTGCGCATGGAGGGCTACCTCGACGCTCGCCAGGGACGAGGTACCTTCGTAGTGCCCAGGAGGCAGTTCGAGGGGTACCAGCAGCAGCGATTCTCGCTGGCGGCGCGCCTTGCCGACGTGGGCAAGGAGGTCGCGACGCTGCTGAGTGTCGAGGTGCGCGACGATGCTCGGGCTGCGGAGCGCCTGGAGATCCCTGCGCAGTCGTTCGTCGTGGTCCGGCGCCTCCGGGGCGTCGAAGAGGACGTCGTCGCACTCGAGGAGGCGAGCGTCGTGCTCCCCGAGGGCGAGGTGTTGCTCGAGGCCAAGCTCCAGCAGGGATCGATCTACGAGATCTTGGAGCAGCACGCCGGCGTGCACGTGTCGGCGGGGATGGACGAGGTCTCGGCCGTCAACGCTGACGGCGAGGTGGCTCGTCTCCTCGGTGTCGAGGTCGGTCAAGCGCTCTTGCTGGTCGAGCGGCGCACGTTCGCCGGGGCGCGACCGGTCGAGTATCGGCGGTCGCTGCTGCTTCCCGAGCGGATCCACTTCATCGCGCAGTGGGGGCGCATGGAGGGGGAGCCGTCGTGATGAACGAACAAATGTTCTAAAATCACGATGTGACCTCCTTCCTGTCTGCTGGGCAGCTGGTAGACCAGCGACTCGAGCTGGGCGGCTCGGCGGGCCAGTGCCTCGGGGACGGCGTCCCGCCTGGAACCGCGCTGGTGATGCACGGCGGCCCGGGTGCGCGTTGGGGTGCACTCGAGGCGATCGCGCCGAGTACTCATCAGGGCAGGGCGGTGGCGCTGCTCGGTCTCGAGGACCTGCCAGCCGCCGCGCTCGAAGCGGCTGGGTGGTCGCTCACACACGTGGCACAGGTGTCGGTGCCGACAGCGCAGCTGGCGGTCGTGGCGTCCAACCTTGCAGAGGTGGTCGACGTGCTCGTCGTCTCCGATCGGGTTGTCGACGTCCGGTGGCCGCGCATTCTCGGGCGTGTGCGCCGCCGACGAGGGATCGTTGTGGTGCTGGAACGCGCGTGCAGTCGCGAGCGCCACCGCGTGCTGGCCGCAGCGGGATCGATCCGTGCGCTCGAGGTCGCCTCGATGACGGTCGCCGAGGAGTCTGGCCTGCCGCGCGAGGTGCGCGTCAGCTTGCGTCGTTCGTCGCTGGTGACGACGACGCCCACGGCCGTCGAGGTGGCGGGTTGATCGACCTCGACGAGATCGACCTCGACGGCATCGAGCTGGTCGCTGCGCGGCCAGGGGTCGTTGCGTGGATCGAGGATCTCGAGCTCATCGCACATGGTGGTGCTGATGCGGTCGACGTCGTCGTCGATCGTCGCGATCGGGTCGTCGCCGTCGGGTCCCGTGCTCGAGCTGCTGGGATCCCCCTCGGGGCACGTGCCCCCATGGTGCGTGCCCGCCTCGGTGATGGCCGGGTGGTCGCGGTCGATCCGATCGCAGAGGCACGTTGGTTGGCCCGCGTGCACCGGGCACTCTGGAGCGTCTCGCCGGGCGTGGGTCAGGTGGCAGGCGTGCGTGGGGCCTTTGCGATCGAAGCGCGTGCCGCCCGCCGCTTCTACGGGACCGAGTACGCACTCGTCGAGCGCGTGCGGGCAGCCCTCGACGGCACCGTGCCGACTCGAGTGGCGCTGGGTGCTTCGATCGCGGGCGCACTCATCGCCACCGTCGCTGGCGCCACGACGGATGGAGGCGGGGCCGAGGTGGGCTCGCGGGCGTGGTTCGCTGCCCAGCCGGTCGAGCTGCTGCCCCGGTGGCTCGCTGGTCCGCTTCGTGACGTCGGCGTGCGTCGCGTCGGTGGCTTCCAGCGCATCGACACGGCTGCGGTGGCCGCTCGCTTCGGAGACCGTGGCCTGCGCTGGCACCGACTCGTGCGACTGGAAGCCGATCTTCCGCTCGTGCGCACCCCTCCACTCGAGCCGGACGCGGTGGCGATCGACGTCGAGGAAGGCGAGGATGCCCAGAGCGTGCGGTTTCGCCTCCGTGGGGCGCTCGATCTCGTGCTCGCCGAGCACGCAGACGTCGCGCCTGCCCGATGGCGCTCCTTCGTCGACCTCGAGGGAGCCGTGGCGCTCGAGCGGGTCGTCGAGCGCCCGGTCGGAGGGACGGCGGCGGAGATCCTCGAATCGGTGCGTGCGCTGAGCGATCGCGCCGAGGGTGCTCGGGGGCGACCGGTACGCGTCGGCGTGGAGATCCTTGCGTGGAGTGTGCCACAACCCCCGCAGCTCTCCCTCGATGGCGTGCCTGGCGCGCGACGTCAGGCCGTACGTCAGGCATTTCACGTGCTCCAGCAGCGCTATGGACCGGAGGCGGTTCGGGTCGCAGGTCCGGGACCGGTGGGTCGCGGGTTCGCCGATCGACGTCCTTGGGTGTCCTGGACCGGGGTTTGGCCGGTCGTCGACGACAGGGTCGGAACTGGCGCCCCGTGGCCTGGCCATGTTCCGGGACTCACGCCGACGCGGGTTCCGGAGCGCCTCCAGGCCGTCGTGCTGCTCGATGCGCATGGTATGGCCGTCGAGGTCGATCGTGATGGCGTCTTGAGCGCTCCACCGGCGGTGCTCGACGACGGAGAGGGTCCTGAGCGCATCGAGGCGGCTCATGGGCCGTGGGTGGTGCGCGAGCGGTGGTGGGAGCGCCGTCGTGCTCGCTACGCCCGACTCGTGCTCGCGACCGAGCGGCGGTGGTGCTGGGTTCGACGGGAGCACGGGCGATGGTGGCTCGAGGGGAGCTACGAGTGAGCGAGGCGGTCGTCGAACTCCATGCCCATTCGTCGTTCAGCTTCCTCGACGGCGTCGTCGATCCAGAGGATCTCGTCGAGGCCGCGGCGGTCGCGGGTTACCGTGCGCTCGCGCTGACCGATCACAACGGTCTCTACGGAGTACCCCGCTTCCTCGAGGCGGCTCGCCGTGTGGGGGTCGTCCCACTCGTCGGTGCCGAACTTACGTTGGCGACGACGACGCCTCGAGCTGGCGCGACCGACCCGGAAGGGGAGCACCTCGTGGTCCTCGCAGCCTCGCCAGAGGGCTATCGAGCGCTGTCGCGTGTCATCGCGACCGGTCACATGCGTACCGGCGAGAAGGGACGCTTCGATCTCACGATCGACGACCTCGCTGAGGCGGCCCCATCAGGTGGGTGGTTCGTGCTCGCGGGGTGGCGCAAGAGCCCTCCGGGGCGTGCGCTCGCGCACGCTGGGCCGAGCGCCGCGGAGCGCAGTGTGCGCTCGCTGTGGGAGCGCTTCGGCGATGCGTTGGTGTTGGAACTCGTCGACACCCTCGACCCTGCCGACACGGTCCGCAACGACGTCCTCGCGGCGATCGGTGCGCACCACGGCCTGCCGGTGGTGGCGACCCAGGCTGTGCACGCGATCGACGTGCGAACCCAGCGAGCCGCCGTAGTTGCCGCTGCGATCCGTGCACGGCGCACCCTCGGAGAGCTCGATGGCTACCTCCCAGGCGCAGGGCCGCCGGTGCTGCGGCCAGCGCGCGCGTTGCGAGCGCGGTTCGGCCGCTATCCCGGCGTGGTCGACGCCGCCGTCGAGCTGGCCGCTCGGTGCGCCTTCAACGTCGATCTGGTGGCCCCTGGCCTGCCTCGTGACGTCGTCGCGATGGGCGTCGACGATGACGAGGCCCTCGTCGCGCTCGTGGCCGAGCGGGCACCGAGGCGCTACGGTCCGAGAGCTGCGCCGCGGATCCCCGGTGCGTGGGAGCAGATCGACCACGAGCTCGACGTGATCCGCTCGCTCGGTTTTGCCGGCTACTTCCTCGTCGTCACTGACATCGTGGACTTTTGCGTGCGAGAGGGCATCTACTGCCAAGGGCGCGGCTCGGCGGCGAACTCGGCGGTGTGCTACGCACTCGGGATCACGAACGTCGATCCGGTGGCGCTCGGTCTGCTCTTCGAGCGGTTCCTCTCGCCCGAGCGAGACGGTCCTCCCGACATCGACGTCGACATCGAGAGCCGTCGTCGTGAAGAGGTCATCCAGTACGTCTATACCCGCTATGGACGAGCGCGTGCGGCGCAGGTCGCCAGCGTGATCACGTACCGTGCTCGGTCGGCACTGCGCGACAGCGCGCGGGTCTTCGGTGTCGACCAGGCCACGCTCGCGGCGTGGTCGAAGGGGGTCGAGCACCGAGGTTCGGTCGCGCGCTCACTCGCGGAACGTGACGGCGCGGGTCGCCCGTTGCTCGAGGTCCCTGCGGTGATTGCTGAGGTGGCGAGCGTCCTCGAGGGCGCTCCTCGGCACCTCGGGGTCCACGTGGGCGGGATGGTCCTGTGTGATCGCCCCATCGTGGACGTGTGTCCGACGGAATGGGCACGGGCCGAGGGTCGCAGCGTGCTCCAGTGGGACAAGGATGACTGCGCGCGCATGGGTCTCGTGAAGTTCGATCTCCTCGGGTTGGGCATGCTCGAGGCGATCCACGAGATGGTCGATCTCGTGCGCGAGCGCGTCGGCGTCGAGGTCGACATCGCCACGCTGGAACAGGATCCGGCGGTCTACGAGATGCTTGCTCGTGCTGACTCGGTGGGTGTGTTCCAGGTCGAGTCGCGTGCGCAGATGGCGACACTCCCACGGCTGCGTCCCAGCCGGTTCTACGACCTCGTCGTGGAGGTCGCGCTCATTCGCCCCGGTCCGATTCAAGGTGGGTCGGTCCATCCCTACCTGCGTCGCCGAGCCGGTGAGGAGCCAGTGGTCTATCCGCACCCGCTCGCTGAGCGAGCACTCGCAAAGACCCTCGGTGTGCCGCTGTTCCAGGAGCAGCTGATGCAGCTCGCGATGGACGTCGCGGGTTTCAGTGCTGCCGAGGCTGACGAGCTGCGCCAGGCGATGGGGGCGAAGCGCTCCAGCGCGCGCATGGCACGGCTCCACGACCGGCTCATGGCGGGCATGGCCGCTCGAGGCGTGGATCCGGCCGCGCGCGAGCAGGTCGTCACGCAGCTCGAGGCGTTCGCGAACTTCGGGTTTCCCGAGAGCCACGCGGCGTCGTTCGCGTGGCTGGTCTACGTGAGTGCATGGTTCAAGGTCCACTACCCGGCGGCGTTCTACGCCGGGCTGCTCCGAGCTCAGCCCATGGGGTTCTGGTCGCCGCAGACACTCGTACGCGATGCGCGGCGTCATGGTGTTGGGGTCCTCGGTCCGGATGTGACGCGGTCGAGCGCACGCGCCGACGTCGTCGTACGCGATGGCGAGCAGCTCCTTGCGCTCGGTCTCGACGCCGTTCGAGGGATCGCAGCGGCGACGGCGTCGAGCATCGTCGCGATGCGTCCGTTCGACTCGCTCCTCGATCTCGTCCAGCGGGTCGAACTCACGCCCGAGCAGATTCGCCGTCTCGCTGGCGCTGGTGCCCTGCGTGCACTCGAGCCGTCGGGGCAGCGCGCCATCTGGTTCGCCGACGAGCTGGCACGTCGGCATCGGATGCTCGATGGCCTCGGGTTTCCCTCGAGCGAGCCCGTCTTCCCTGCCCTCGACCCTCGTGAGCGGGCAGCGCTGGAAGTCGACGCGCTCGGCCTGCTGGTCGGGGACCACCCGATGGCGTTCGTTCGGGAGCGGTTGTCGACACTTGGCGTCGTGCGCGCCGATCAGCTGGCGAGCCAGCGCCATGGTCGGCGGGTTCGCGTGGCCGGTACGGTGACGCATCGCCAGCGCCCTGGTACGGCGCGTGGCATCGTCTTCATGAACCTCGAAGATGAGACGGGCCTCGTCAACGTGTTGGTCAAGCCGTGGCTCTGGCGTCGCGATCGATCGCAGGCACTCCACAGCGCGGTGCTGGTCGACGGCGTGATCGAGCGGGCCGGGACCGTCGTGACCGTGGTCGCTGATCGGATCGTGAGCCTTCCTGAGGCCATCGCCCTTGGCTCCAGGGACTTCCAGTAGGGCGCTCGATAGCATGAGGCGCGATGCGCCGTCGTCATCTCGTCGTCCCCTGTGCCCTCGGCCTCGTTGCTGCGGCGTGCACGAGTACGCAGGTGTCGACGCCGCTCCCGGCGGCGAGCGCACCTGGCGTGACCGCGAGCTCTGTCGCAGTGGCGACGGTGACGGCCACTCAGTCTCCGTGGAGCATTGGCGCTGCCTCCTATCGCCGTGGCATCGACGAGGCGCTCACGTGGGCGAACGAGCACGGTGGCGTCGCAGGTCGCCGCATCGACCTCATCGCGGAGACGGTGCCAGCTACGTCGAGTGCAGCGGCCATCGAGACCCGCGATGCGCTGACGACGGTGGACGCGTTCACCGTCGTCGGCGCGAGTCTCGGGCCAGCGACGAGCACGGTTGCAACGGTGGCGTCACGTATCGGGGCATCATCGTCCTTCCCGATCGTCTCTGGAGGCTGGCTGCCACCCCTCGCTGCGCAGCTCCAGGTGCTCATGCACGACGGCTCGCTGGGCGCGCGCCCGTTGCTGTGGCTCCCTCCTGGGACGACGATGACCGTGCTGCCGGCGGGCGTGCGTGACGCGATCGGCGAGAGCTCGATGTCGCTCGCGAGTGCCGTGCGCGCGAATCCGGGCGCCACGCTTGTCGTCGGCGACGATCTTGTCGCCGACGCGACCGTGCTGCACGATCTCGTCCAGGCTGGCGTGACACCGAAGGCCGTCGTTGTCGTCGGCGCGATGCTCGCCCCCGCCAGAGACGGCGCATGGCTGGCGGTGAGCGCCGGGATTGATCCTCGACGCCTCTCGGTCGTGAGCGATGTGCCGACGACGCTGCCACCGTCGTGGGCACCGCTCGTCGCCACCTTGTCCGCACGCGCAGGGGGAACTCGTGCAGCGACCCTCGGCGTTGTGGTCGGGCTGAACATGGTCGGGGCGATCCACGCCCTTGGCGCAACGCCGACGCGCGTGGGGCTCGCTCGGGTCCTCGATGCTGCGATCGCCGGTCGACCTGGCGTCGGCACCGTGAGCGTGAGCGGGTCGGTGACGCTGGTGCCGGCGTAAGCCTCGAGGGCAGCACGGCGCCCTGGAGGAGTGGTTCCTCGGTAGGCTGGCGGCGTGAGTTCCCAGACGTCGGCGCGCCAAATCGCAACGTTCCGCCTGGTGACGGTGCATGCTCATCCCGATGACGAAGCGTCGAAGGGTGCGGCCACTATCGCGCGCTACGCCGATGCCGGTGTCCACTGTGTGCTCGTGACGGCGACCGGGGGCGAGGAGGGTTCGTACCTGAACCCTCAGCTCGCGACGGAGCGGCCGGAGCGCATGGCACGGATGCGGCGTGAGGAGCTCGACAAGGCGGCGGCCATCGCGGGCTATGCCGAGATCGTGCGCCTTGGGTTTCGCGACTCCGGGATGCCGGGCTCTCCCACGGCGCGTCATCCACGCGCCTTCGGTTCGGTGCCACTGCTTGAGGCGGCGCGTGGCTTGATCGCCACGTTCAGGCGCGTGCGACCTCACGTCGTCATCTCCTATCCCGAGGACCAGGCGGGCTATCCGCACCCGGACCATCTCCGTGTCTTCGAAGCGACGCGCCTCGCGCTCGCCTTGGCGCCAGAGCCCACGGTGTTGCCGGAGCTCGGCCCACCGTGGCGAGTGCCGCGGTGGGCGTGGTCACTGTGGGTCCGGGAGCGCTCCGTCCGCATTGCCGAGGCGCTTCGGGCACGGGGGATCGAGGTTCCTTGGGCTCGCACGGATCGCCCGGGCCAGGACGAGCTCGTCGGGGCGCGTGTCGACGTCACCGGCTTCATCGAGCGTGCCCACGAGGCGCTCCGTGCCCACGCATCGCAGGTGGACCCGGCATCGCCGTGGTGGTTCGCGCTGGGGGCTTCGGAGCTGGAGGAGCTGTGGCCGACGGACGACTACCACATCGTCGGTCAGCCAGCCGGCGTCGTGGTGGACGATCTCTTCGCCGATCTGCTGCTGGAGCCGGCGAGCCTCGAGACCCGATGGTGAGGAGGATGTGATGGGGGCATGGCTCTCGAGCGCGTGGGTCGCCGATACGAAGGAACTCGGTGCGGCGATGCCTCGCCAGGAGGGTGCGAACGGCGTGGTGCAGTACTACGTGCTTGCCGACGTCGAGCGTCCGTACTACTGGGTGATCGAGGACGGGCAGCTCGCCGACGCCGGGCTTGGCGAGCACCCGAACCCGGACGTCTCGATCACGGTGGACGTCGAGATCGCGCGTGCGATGCAGCGGGGAGAGCTCGATCCGACGACGGCGTTTCTCGAAGGGCGCCTGGAGGTCGAGGGCAACCTCGATCTGCTCGTGGCTCTGCTGCCCATTACGGCGTCGCCGGCGTACCGAACCCTTGAGCAGGAGCTCGCCCGTCGGACGGACTTCGATCGACTCGGCGACTGAGGTCGCGGTAGCTCGTCCGGTGGATGGAGCGCTGCTCGAGTGCCCCCCAGAGGCGTTCGATGTGCTCGAGGAGCCGGACGGGGGCCGGGGCGGCACCGCCGCTCGCGACCCAGGCCGCGAGCTCGGGACTGTCGATCGCGAGTGGGAGGCCGAGCTCGCTGATGCCCTCTGGGAGGGCGTGGGCACTCGAGCGGACGAGATCCAGCAGGGCGCCCGCGTCGGTCAGCGTCGCCGGGTCGACGGGGATCGCGGCGTCGATGGTGCGGATGCCGCGGTCGCGAGCGATCCCCCAGGCGTCGTAGCCGAGGTGTGCCTCGTCGGCGCTCGGCGTGAGGCGAAGGACGAGACCGTACTCCTCGGCGAGCGAGGCGACCACGTCGAACAGGTCGGCGCGGCGCAGGATCCCCTCGTCCAAGAGTGCCACGTGGCTCGGGCTGATGCCCCACCAGATGGCCCGTTCGAGCTGGGTGCGCAACTCGAGCGCTGCCTCCTCGGCGTCGGCGTGTTCGACGAGGTCGGCGGCCGCGACCGGGAGTCCGCCATCCCCGCTCGCCAGCGTTGGTGCCGCGGTGAGCGGGGAGAGTCGCAGGATCGGATGGGCCGAGGTCAGCGTCAGCGTGACACCAAGGTCCTGGCCTCGGTAGCGACGGACGACCTCGGGGGCCCACGGGCCCGCCACCACGAGTCGAGCACTGGTCGCGAGGCCACGGTCGAGGGCGAGGAAACCCCCGGAGGTGTGCGCCTCCGTCAACCCGAGGAACTCGGCGACGACGACCAACTCGCGCACGGGTGTCTCAGCTGACGGGGTCGGTGTCGTCGTGCGATGCAGCGTGATTGTTGCCGTTCGTGACGGTGAACTGCTCGAGCTCGGCGTACTCCGGGAGCTTGGCGATCGGCAGGACCCGCTTGCCGTCGGGGTGGATCGGGTGGCCTGCCGCCTCGTCCACCAGACGCCCGACCTCTTCGCCCGAGATGGTCTCGCGTTCGAGGAGTGCGTGCGCCACCGCGATGAGGCCCGGGAGGTGCTGGCGGAGCAGCTCGGTCGCGCGTTCCTCCTGTTCGCGCAGGATGCGTTCGACCTCTTCGTCGACGAGGCGAGCCGTGCGGTCGGAGTACTCGGCCGAGTGGAGGAGGTCCTCGCCGAGGAAGACGACGTTCTGCGAACCCCACGCCATCGGCCCGAGTCGCTCGCTCATGCCCCACTCGCGAACCATCCTGCGAGCGAGCTCGGTGTTGCCCTGGAGGTCGTTGGCGGCTCCCGTCGAGAGATCCCCGTAGACCAGCAGCTCGGCGACGCGACCTCCCATCCGAACCACGAGCGTGTCCTCGATGTACTCGCGCGGATAGAGGTGTCGATCGCGCTCTGGGAGCTGCTGGGTGACGCCGAGGGCCATGCCGGTCGGGAGGATGGTGACCTTGTGGACGGGATCTGAGTAATCGAGCACATAGGCCAGCACGGCGTGTCCGCCTTCGTGGAACGCGACACGCTCCTTCTCCTCGTCGGAGAGGATGGTGGCCTCGCGGCGCTGGCCCATGATGATGCGATCTCGTGCAGAGTCGAAGTCTGCCATGGCGATGTCGGTCGCGCCCCTGCGGACGGCGTTGAGCGCAGCCTCGTTGACCAAGTTGGCGAGATCGGCACCGCTCATCCCCGGCGTGCCCTTCGCCATGACCTCGAGATCGACGTCGGGCGCGAGGCGCTTGCCTCTCGTGTGGACCTGCAAGATGGCGAGCCGTTCGGGGAGATCGGGGAGCGGAACGACGATCTGACGGTCGAAGCGTCCCGGGCGCAGCAGCGCCGGGTCGAGGATGTCGGGACGGTTGGTGGCGGCCATCACGACGATGCCCTCAGCCGGATCGAACCCGTCCATCTCCGAGAGCATCTGGTTCAGGGTCTGCTCGCGCTCGTCGTGTCCGCCGCCGAGACCTGTCCCGCGCTTACGACCGATGGAGTCGATCTCGTCGATGAAGATGATCGACGGGGACTGGCGCCGAGCCGTCTGGAACAGGTCGCGGACGCGTGCGGCGCCGACTCCCACGAACATCTCCATGAAGTCGGAACCGGACACGGACATGAACGGCACGCCAGCCTCGCCCGCGACGGCACGGGCGAGCAGCGTCTTGCCGGTTCCCGGAGGACCGACGAGCAAGATGCCCTTCGGGATCCGAGCACCGAGCTGCGAGAAGCGGCTGGGATCGCGGAGGAAGTCGACGACCTCCTTCACCTCACCCTTGACGCCCTGGTAGCCGGCCACGTCGTCGAACGTCGTCTTCGGGCGTTCCGTGGTGTAGGTCTTCGCGCGCGAGCGACCCACGCTCATGATGCCGTTGACCGACCCCTGCGTGCGCCGCGTGAGGTAGACCCAGATCCCGATGAAGATCCCGAAGAAGATGACGTACTCGATGATGGTGGACGCGATGCCAGGCCCGGGGGTGATGTAGCTCACCTGGACGTGGGCCTTCGAGAGCGTGCTGAGTTCGCTCGAGGTGTAGGGCAGCGGACCGGTGACGCTGTAGGCAGTACCGTTCGTCAGCGAGCCGGTGATCTGACCCGTGGTGTTGTTGAGGACGGCCGTGCGAACCTGCTTGGCCTGTACGTCGTGGATGAAGGTGCTGTAGCCAAGGGGCTGTCCGCTCGGGGCGTGGCTGAAGAGAGTCAGTAGCAGCACGGCGACGACGAGCGTTGCGAGGATCGCGAAGGCAATGCGCCCGCGCTGGTCGGGCGACGGCGACTGACGCGAGCCTCGTGGCGAGGGGCGTTGGGACGATGGCATCATACCCTGCCTATGCTAGGCGAGTTCCTGCACGTACGGGAGCTTCGGTCGAGGAGTCCTGGTTACCCTGGAGGCGGCATTGAGCGATGCCTCAGGGTTGCTGCTCACGTTCGAGATGTCGTGATGCGGTGCGAGGCAGGCCTGCCTACTCCGTGGGGTTGGGCTCGTGTACGGTCGTCAGCGAACGGCGTGGTACCCATCGAGGCTGCGCAAGGAGGGAAGCCGTGACGGAAGACCGCGACTCCCTCGGCACCGTCAGCTGGGGTGCGCTCGCGTTCCCCGTCGTCGCTCTCGCGGTCGCCTTCGTGTGCAGCATCCTGGCGCTCGACGGCACCGCAGCGCTGCAGCATCGAGCGGTGCCGACCACGGTCGCTGGCCTCAGCCCGTCGTTGCTCGCCGCCGACGAAGCGGGCCTGTGGGTCGTGTTCGTCGGCGCTGCTGTGCTCGGTGCGCGCTGGTGGGGCGCGGGGTCGTTCCTCCGCTTCGTGCGCTTTCGGATGCGCCTCGTCGACCTTCCGGTCGGGATCGGCGTCGGCGTCCTCGGCCAGCTCGTCGTGGTTCCGCTGCTCTATCTCCCTGTCGAGGCCGTTGACCCGGCTGCGCGTCGGTCGATCTCCAAGCCAGCCGTCCAGCTGCTCGGCGTCGGCGTCGGCCACGATTTCCTCGCCGTCGTTGCGATCATCGTCATCGGGGCGCCCCTGTGTGAGGAGATCTTCTTCCGCGGCGTGACCCTGCGGCTCTACGAGCTCCGTGCGGCCGGGTGGCCCTCGCTGCTTCGCATCGGGGTTCCCGTCGTCGCCAGCGCCCTGCTGTTTGCGATTGCACACTTCGAGCCGCTCCAATTTCTCGGCCTGTTCGTCTTCGGCGTGATCCTCGCCATCATCGTCTCGCGTACCGGACGACTCGGACCATCCATCGTGGCGCACGCGGCGTTCAACCTCACGGCCGTGGTCGCCCTGCTCGGCACGGGCGCTCTCGTGCGCTGACCCGAGGTGTGCCGGCGGCTAGCGTTGGCGCCGTGAAGGCTTCCCTCATGCTCTGTGACGCCGCGCAAGTCTGCGACGGCAAGCTCTACATCCTCGGAGGCGGTTGGTCGATGACCGTCGCTGGTCTTGCGCCGATGGCGATCGCGATGCGACTGGAGCTCGCCTGGGGCGAAGCGCCGAATCCGCATCACTGGGAGCTGTTCCTCCAGGACGAAGCCGGGGAACAGGTCACGATCGAGACTCCGGAGGGCCCTCAGCCGGTCGAGATCCGTGGTGACTTCCAGTTGGGTACCCCGCAGGGCGTGCCGCTCGGTTCGGATATCCCGCTCAATCTGGCGGTGACGATCGGGCCCCTCCCGCTTCCCGCCAACTCGCGGTACCGTTGGCAGCTCGTGGTCGACGGTGAGTCGGGCGAGGACTGGTACGCGTCGTTCTCGACGCTCGCGCCACCACAGATGCCCCAGCAAGGAGGACCCGCGAACGGTCCGACAGGTCCAGCACCGATGCCCTCGGGGCCACGACCACTCGACTAGTTCGGTGGCCACCCACGAGCGCCCGTTCGGGCGCTGTCTCGAGGACTTCGTCGTCGGTGACGTGCTTCGGCACTGGCCGGGCAAGACCATCACCGAGGCCGACGACCATCTCTTCTGCCTGCTCACAATGAACCATCATCCGCTCCACATCGATGAGCGGTTCGCAGAGCTCGCCACGGTGCACGGGCGCAACGTGGTCGTGGGGAACCTGGTGTACTCGCTCGTTCTCGGCATGAGCGTGCCGGATGTGTCGGGCTCGGCCATCGCCAATCTCGAGGTCAACAACCTCCGTCACCTGTACCCAACGTTCCATGGTGACACGATCTACGCTGAGAGCACCGTCCTTGCGGTCGTGCCGTCGCGATCGAAGCCGGACCGCGGTGTGGTGGAGGTCGAGACCCGCGGCTACAACCAAGATGGTCAGGAGGTCGTCTCCTTTCGGCGCAAGGTCTTGGTGTGGCGTCGCGACGCGCTGCCCGAGCGTCCGCGGCCGGAGCCGCGTGACGAGGCGTCGGCGACCTAGCGCTCAAGCTCCGCCGGATCGAGTCGATGGTGAGGGTGGCCGGGAGCGAGCGTGGTGACCGTTTCGCAGACCTCCCCCTCAGATCGGACGCCGCCTCGTCCCGGCCCCAGGGGAGTGCAGTCCTGGCGTGGGCCATTGGTGAGGGTTCGGAGGATCGTCTCCGGCCATGCGTGTCACCACGAGAACCGCTCAGCGCTCAACCGGCCCGGGTCTTCGACCACGAGGTTTGGCGTCATTGTACGAGCCGAGTCGGTGGGCACGAGAGGCGGCCCGCAGTCTGGTTCGCTGTCTCGTACGCTGACGCACCAGGGCGCCTCGGCACGTAAGGTGCTCGCATGATGCGCGAACTTCGTTTCGATGACCTGTGGCGCCGACGGTTGCCGGGCGTGGTCGAGGTCGGACTCGTGGCCATCGATCCGATCGATGGCGCATCGGTCCTCGCGCTCCGTACCGGCGACGACGACCGCGCCTCGCTCGTTCGGTGGGCGGCGGGAGACTCCTCGCCCGTGGTGCTGGTTGGACCGGACGACGAGGCGCGACCGACCGAGGCCGACGAGCTCGAAGCCCAGCGCCTCCGACGTTCCTGGGATGGGGTCAGCTCGTTTCGGCTGGTGGGTACCGCGGGACTTGCGGTGTCGACCGGCGGTCGTTGGAGCGTGGTCGATCGGACTGGTCGGCCAGTCGTGGGCTATGACCTCGATGGCGCGGTCGCCGTGGCGACGTGCGCTGGCTCGGATCGTGTGGTCGCGGCGAGTGGCTCAGAGGTGTGGCTTGCGGGGCCGGGCGAGCGCCAACGTCTCGCGATCGCCACGGATCGCACCATCGGGCTCGCCGACTACATCGCTCAGGAGGAATTCGATCGTCACGACGGGCTCTGGCTCTCGCCGAATGGCCGTTCAGTGGCCTGGACCGTGGTGGACGAGTCCAAGGTCCCTGAGCACCTCATCGTGCATCACGGACCCTTTCCCGAGCGTGTCGAGCGGCATCGCTACCCCTTCGTCGGCGCGGCGAACGCGGTGGTCGAGATCGCGATCGCCACGCTCGACGGAGGTGGCGCGACGATCGTCGACCTGCCGATCGGTGACGGTTACCTCGTCGAGGCCCTCTGGCTCGACGACGAGACGTTCGTGGCAGGGATCCTCGATCGGGCGCAGCACGAGCTCACCCGCTGGCGCGTGTCGATGGGCGATGGTGAAGCGACGCGCATCGATCGCGAGCACCACGAACCCTGGGTCGACGTGCCGGGCGTGCTCATCGGTGCCGACGGCGTCCTCGTCACGAGGAGTCAGCGTTTCGACGGCTTCTGGCGCGTGACGGCGATCACGGATGAGGGTGCACGTGCGCTGGCCCCGGCACTCGTGGCGACGGCCATCGTCGGCGTGGTCGGTGGGTCGGTGGTCGCGATCGGCTACGTCGACGATCCGACACGGCGCTCCCTGTGGCGCGTACCGCTGGATGGGTCGTCGCCCGACGAGGTGCTCGCGGGCGGCGTGTTCGGGGTCGCTGCCGCTGGCGATCGGGCAATCGTCGCGGTCAGGTCGTCCGTGGAGCGTGCTCCCGAGCTCCTTCGGATCGGAGCCGACCTGGAGGTGCTCGTGCGATCGGAGCCCGAGGTCGTCGTGCCGACCCCTCGCCTCGTGGAAGCGGACTTCGGTGATGGCGTCCGGCGCTACGCCGCGGTCTACCAAGGGGAAGGGTCGACCGAGGGTCGTCCGCTGGTGCTCGCGGTCTATGGAGGGCCGCACGTGCAGCTGGTACAAGATGCATGGTCGCTCACCGCAGATCTCACCTGCCAGTGGCTCGCACGAAGCGGCGCCGTCGTCGTCAAGCTCGACGGGAGAGGGTCGGCGAACCGTGGCCGGGCCTTCGAGGAGCC
Source organism: Acidimicrobium ferrooxidans DSM 10331 (assembly GCF_000023265.1). Taxonomy (GTDB): domain Bacteria; phylum Actinomycetota; class Acidimicrobiia; order Acidimicrobiales; family Acidimicrobiaceae; genus Acidimicrobium; species Acidimicrobium ferrooxidans. The sequence goes on along the minus strand of NC_013124.1, from coordinate 1,690,580 downwards.
GATCGCCAGGGGATTCGGCACCGTGGAGCTCGACGACCAGCTCGCCGCCATCGATTGGGCAGCGGCCCACCTCGGCATCGACACCACTCGCGTGGGGATCTTCGGGTGGAGCTACGGCGGGTACCTGACCCTGCTCGCGACCTCGCGACATCCGTCACGCTTCCGGGTCGGGGTCGCAGGTGCACCGGTCGTGGACTTTCGCTGGTACGACACGGGCTACACGGAGCGCTACCTCGGCTTGGTCGACGATCCACGCTACGAGCAGGCGAGCGTCCTGCACGGGATCGAAGGACTCGCAGGTCCAGATGCTCCCAAGGTGCTCGTCATCCACGGCATGGTCGACGAGAACGTGCACGTCGGTCACTCGCTCCGACTGCTCGAGCGTGCCGCGCACCTCGGGATCGACCTACGATTCCTCCCGCTCCTCGAGAGTCGTCACGGGCCACGGCGACCCGACGATCTCGAGGCGGTAGCGAGGGCTCGCGTCGAGTTCCTCAGCCAACACCTTGGACTCGCCGCCTCGTGACGGGGCTCGTTCCGAGGTGGGGTGGGCGCCCACCGGTCATTGGGAGACGGTCGCGACGATGACGTGGACGCCATGTCGATCTCGTAGCGCCGCCTCGAGCTCTGCGACCGTTGTGGCGGTCGTCGTTCGTGCGCCCATCGCAGCAGCCAGGCCAGCGAAGTCCCAGCCTGGGTCGTCGAGGCGGGTGAGCTCCGGGTGGAGGTCGAGCCCAGCGATGGTCTGCTCGATCTCGAGGATGCGGTAGCCGCCGTTCACCGCGAGTACCACGGTGACGTCGAGGTGCTCGCGAACCATGGTCCAGATGGCCTGCGGCGCATAGAGGAACCCTCCGTCGGCCACCACAGCGAGGACGGAAGCGCCGAGCGTGGCTGCCCCCAGCGCGAGCGACGCCCCTTCCCCGATGGCACCGCCAGGGTGACCGATGTAGTGGTGGCGTCGCGCGTCGGCGAGTTGTTCGTAGAGCGCGGGGGCAGCCGTGCGCGCTTCGTCGATGACGACGTCGTCGGCCTGCACGGCTCGTGCGATGACGGCTGCGAGCGTCGACCCGTCGAGCGCTGCGTGGGGGTCCGGCGCCGGAATGGGTTGCGATGTCGGTGGAGGAGCCGGTGTGACCCCGAGCGCCTTGGCGAGGTGCTCGAGCACGACGCGTGGGTCCTCGTCCTGGCCGTCGAGGCGTACGAGGGGCGCAGCGAGCGGCCAGAGCCGCGGATCCTGCTCGAGGTGGGCGAACCACGCCGACGGGGCATCGGTTCCGAGAACGAGCACGCTACGCGCCGTGGCGAGCTGCGGGCGCGCCATGAGGGGCAGGTAGGCAAGGCGCTCGATGCGCCCCGCCCCTTCTCCGTAGCGATGCGACGCCGGGAAGGTCTCCGCCAAGAGCCGCAGGCCCGTGTCATCGGCGATGGCACGTGCGAGCGCGCGTGCGTCGGGCTCGAGAACGCGAGCGCCGAGGAGCAAGGTGCACTCTCCAGCGCGCACCAGGTCGATCGCGGCTTCGAGGCGCGCTCGGGGGATGGAAGGCGCCTCGTGCGCGGTCGTGGGTGGGGCGCTGGGGTCGGAGGGTGTCGCTTCGCGTTCCATCGCCACGGCATCGAGCGTGACGACGACCGGCGTGCGCTGCGTGGTGGCGATGGTCGCGGCTGCGCGGAGTTGGGGGGCGATCAGCGCAGGGTCGTCGATCGCGATCATCGGGACGTCGATGGCCTCGGCAAGGGACGCGATCCGCATGGTGAGCGGCGTATCGAGCGCCCGATGGGAGCGCGGATGTTCGCCGACCAGCACGAGCATCGGGGTGTGGGCTCGGCGCGCGTCGTGGACGAAGGCGAGGCCGTTCGAGAGACCCGGACCCAGGTGGACGAGCGCCGCCCCGAGCCTGCCGAGCCGACCGTGTGCATCGGCCGCTCCCATCGCGACGAGTTCGTGGGTAACGAGAATCGGGCGCGGCCCACGTCGCTCCAGGGCATCGACGAGAACCAGTTCGCTCGTACCGGGATTGGCGAAGACTACCCCGACGCCGAGATCGCTCAGGGTCAACGCGGCGAGTTCGGCTCCGTTCACGCGTCGAGGTTAGTGCAAGGTTGGCGCTCGAGGGGCCAGGTCGCAGGGGCATCAGGCTGCCCTCACCCCGTGCCGGGTAGCGTGGCGCGGCGATGCGTGACGTGGGTCGGCGGGCGGTCGTAGGGAGCCTGGTCCGAGCCGTCGTGTCCGTCACCACGGCCGTCGCGGCCGGGGTTGCCATCGTCGCTGGCGCGAACGTGCTCGCTCCGCCGCCCGCCTCGCCGTCGTCGCCGCCGCGCCAGCCGCTCGTCGTCGCAGACGTGGGGCCACGTCCAAGCCACACGCTGGTCGGGATCGGGGCGAGTGGCGCCTGGTGGTCGCGACCGGTCGCAGCGCTCGGCTCCGCCACGATCGCGCAGGTGGGCCGGCTGCTCTACTCGTCGCGCGGGTTGGAGCTGTCGCAGTTCCGCTTCAACATCGGCGGCGGCGGCGTGGGTGTGACGACGTGGTGGAAGGCGCCGCCGAGCTTCTACCAAGCCAACGGTACGTTCGACTTCCACGCCGATCCCCAGGGGGTGCTCTTTGCCCGTCAAGCGGCCTCGTGGGGGGTGCGCGATCTTGTGGGGTTCGTCAACGCAGCACCCCCGCAGTTCACATCGAACCACCGCAGCTGCGGCGGTACGCTCCTCGCTGGCGATGTCGCTGCGTACGCGGACGAGCTCGCGCTGACCGTGGCGGGTCTGTGGCGCGTCGACCACGTCAAGCTGCGCTACGTGTCGCCCATGAACGAGCCGGTGGGTTCGCAAGCGGCCTGTCGCCAAGAGGGAATGGCTGTTCCGGTGGCAGAGCGTGGTCCGCTCGTCGTGGACCTCGCGCGCGATCTGGCGCGTGTTGCGCCGTGGGCGCGCGTGATCGCCGACGAGTCCTCCTACGCCACGCAACTGCTCCGGCAGGCGCCACGGTGGCTGACGTATCCGGGCGTGCGTGCCTCGCTCGCCGCCCTCGCGGTCCATGGCTACGACTACCCCTCGCGGGCGGTGCTCCACCAGGTCGCGTTGCTCGGACGTCGATGGGGCGTGCCGATCTGGGACACGGAGATCTGCTGCTATGACGGGGAGGGGTTCGGCTACCAGTACGACCCAACCATGACGTCGGGCCTCTGGCTCGCCCAGACGATCTACAACGACCTCATGGTCGAGAACGCCTCGGTGTTCGACTGGTGGCTGGCACTCTCACCGGATCTCGGCTGCAGTCCTGCGGCCGACCCTGGGTGCTTTCGAGACATCAACCCACTCGGGCGCAACGACGGACTCATCTACTTCGACCTGAACGGTGCACGCGACGGCGACCACACGCTCTACCTGACCAAGCGCTACGACGTGCTGGGACAGTTCTCTCGCTACCTCCGTCCGGGCATGGGTCTCGTGCCGGTGACGACGTCGGATGCGCGGGTGGAGATGCTCGCGGGGCGTGCACCTGGGCGTCTCGTACTGATCGCCATCAACTTGACCGCCCCTGGCTCAGCCCCCTTGCCTCTCGAGGTGCAGCTTCCCCCGGGACTTGACGGGGTCCAGGCCATGGGCGCGGTGGTGACGAATCCGACCAAGTCGCTCCAGCCGACGGCGCTGCCGGACGTCGACGCGCACAGCGTGGTGGCGCTGCTCACGCCCGATTCGGTGACGACCTACGTGGTGCGGACTGCCCGAAGCTAGCCTTGCGACGAGGAGGTTGCGCTATGCGCTACGGCGTTGTGCTCGCCGCCGGCAAGGGGACTCGCATGCGGTCGGACCGCCCGAAGCCGCTCGTCGAGGTGTGCGGTCTCAGCATGGTCGGCCACGTGCTCGCTGCGCTGGGCGACCTTGATGATCTGTCGCGCATCGTCGTGGTCGTCGGTCACGAGGCCGAGGCCGTCGAGGCAGAGGTGCAGCGACATGCTCCGAGCGGCGTCGAGGTCGTGACGGCCTATCAGTTCGACCAACGCGGGACCGGTGACGCGGTTCGGGTCGCGCTCACCCGTTTGCCGGATCTCCTGCCTGGTGTCGGCTCCAGCGGTGCCGAGGTGGTGGTCGTGCCGTCCGACGCGCCGCTGCTGACGGCGACGTCGCTGAGGGCCTTGCTCGCAACCCACGCAGCCCAAGGCAACGCGGCGACGGTGTTGACGATGGAGCTCGACGATCCATCGGGCTATGGCCGAATCCTGCGGGCCCGAGACGGGAAGGTGCGCGCCATCGTCGAGCAGGCCGACCTCGACGATGATCGGGGCGAGGCCACCCGCGAAGTCAACACGGGCGTCTACGTCTTCGATCTCGCTGTGCTCCCCTCGGCGTTGCGGCTCCTCGCGCCGACCAATCGCCAGCGGGAGTACTACCTGACCGACTCGATCGCCCTGCTCGCCGAGTCGGGCTATCGGGTCGGGACGCTCGTGTTGGATGACCCGACCGAAGCGCTCGGCGTCAACGATCGGCTGCAGCTCGCCGACGTCGCCGAGCGCATGCGGGCGCGCATCGTACGTCGTCTCCTGCACGAGGGTGTCCAGATTCAGCACCCCTCCACCGTGACCGTCGACGCCCGCGTGCGCGTGGCCGAGGGCGTGGTCATCGAACCGCAGGTCGCCTTGCTCGGAGCGACACGGATCGAGGCCAATGCCCTCATCGGCGCTCATTCTCGTCTCGTCGACACCGTGGTGGGCCAGGGCGCCCAGCTCCGGGCGGTGGATGCGTGCTGTGCGACGATTGGAGAGTGGGCCACCGTGGGCCCCTTCAGCGTGCTCGAGACTGGAGCGGTCGTCGAACCGAAGGGTACGGTTCCGCCGTTCGCGCGCCTGCCCTAGGTGACCGTTCGCACGTCCAAGATTCCATCGTGAGCTGTGGTCGACTGGCCCCGGCGGTGAGCGGGTGCTCGGTGCCCGACGTCAGTCGACCGCCGAGGCGGGAGCGTTCGACGCGCCCGTCGACCCGTACGGATGGTCTCGTCGTTGAACCCGCAGGCGCTGGGACCGTCGGTCATCGCTTGTCGCTGCTGTCCTGCGACGAACGCGCATCCTCGAGGAGCTGGTAGAAGGGTTTCGACGGCGAGCTGCAGGTTGCTCGTCCGGGACCGCTCCGGAGTCTGACGTGACGCTTGGTCCGCGAGCAGGCGGCGACCTGGATCGCAATGGTCAGAGGTCGTCAAGGACGCAAGACTGGAGAGGGAGAATGCCGAACGGCCTCTCTGCCGTGGTCGTGAAGTGCCGTGGTCGTGAAGTGCCGTGGTCGTGAAGTGCCAGGGTCCTGACGCCGCCTGTGGCAGATCATCGTCGTGCCCACCCCTCGAAGTACACTCAGATCGATGAGTCGGCGGTGGTGGACCTCAGATCTGCACCTCGGTCATGCGGGAATCCTCGCTCATACACAGCGCCCCTATGGCGATACCGAGACGATGAATGTCGACCTCATCGAGCGCTGGAACGAGCGCGTTGATCCTGCGGACGAGGTCTACATCCTCGGCGACCTCGCCATGGGTCCAGTAGCGGAGATGCTTGAGTTGGTCGAGCTCTTCAATGGCACGAAGTTTCTCGTTCCAGGGAACCATGACAAGTGCTGGGAGGGCTTGCGAAGGAAGCAGAAGAACCAGGTCGATCGGTGGCGTCGTAGCTACGAGGCTGCAGGCTTGACGGTCCTCGATGGCGAGCTTGCGCTGCAGCTTGGGCATGTGGAGGTGGTCGTATCCCACTTCCCATACGAAGGCGATAGTCAAGAGGTGGAACGCTTCCCAGCGTTGCGTCCGAAGGATCGAGGGGCCTGGCTCCTGCACGGTCATGTCCATGAGAAGTGGCGACAGCACGGGAGGATGATCAACGTCGGCGTCGATGCATGGGGTGGTTACCCTGTCGCCGAGTCTGACCTCGTCGCACTCATCGCGGCCGGACCCCGTGAGCTGCCGCGGCTCCCATGGCGGCGTTGAGCATCGGGGTTGCCACTGGTGCCGCGCCGCAGAGTCCCCATTCCTCGAGCTGCGCACCGTGGGTGGGAAGTCGGCGATCGACTGCCTCGGGAACAAACCATTGCTACCCCCAACGGAGCGTCTCGTCTCGCGCACCGTGCGACCACGATCGCATGCGTCCCGACGATCATGGAGGGGCTTCCCTGAGGGGCTGTGGCCAGATGCGCTGGTGTCGGTGGCTGTCGCTCCGCAACCGAGGCCACCATCGATGCGAGACTCGATGTGCTCACGCCTCCCGCCTGGGCCCCGGAGGCGTCGATGACCTGGGGCGCGGAGACCTTCTGACTCTGGCTGTGGTGATGAGGATGCGTGGCGCTTGGCTGGCTCGCGACCGGGCACGCTGTCGATCGGAGACCTCGAGCCGCTTGGCGATGCGAGCCTTGGGGACGCCCTCGGCCACCAGCCGCCTGATGAGTGCCCAGTCTTCCACAGTGATCACCCCTCCATGCTCGGGTGTTCACTTTTCACCGGCGAAATCGTTCAGTTTTCGAACGGCGTCGACAGCTGCAGAGGGATGGCCGTGCCCTTCCCGGTTGACACCTGCTCCAGGTGCAGGAGGAAGGGGATGAACGAGACCAACCACCGCGCCCTTGCTGACGTTGTCCGCGACCTCGGCCCGAACGAGCGGACCCTCAAGAACTCGCCCGTGTCAGCAACGCATCGACCGAGGTGAGCGAGAGGGCCCGACGAACACCAGCGCGAGGAGCGTTCGGTTCGGCATGTTCTGAGCGATCGACTGCACCGTCGAGCCATCGGGCCCACGCAGCCCGGGTCATCGACGCGCGCTCTCCCACCGTTCGTAGCCGTCGAGCGTTCGGGCGTCTCTGCGACAGCCACAGGGGGCGGTACGTCGCCGTGACGCGGAGCCTAGGATGGTGCGGCGTCGACGCGCCACGAAAGGTGAGGCATGGAGCTCGTCCCCCGCAAGCGACTCGCCCTGTTCTCGGGACGTTCGCATCCGCAGCTTGCCCGGGAGGTCGCCGAGCACCTCGACGTCGAGTTGGGCGCGATCACGCTGCGGGAGTTTTCCGATGGCGAGATCTACTCCCGATTCGACCAGTCCGTCCGAGGCAAGGACATCTTCGTCATCCAAAGCCACGCTGGGCCTGTCAACGACGCAATCTTCGAGCAGCTCATCATGGTGGACGCTGCGAAGCGTGCCTCGGCGAAGCGCATCACTGCGGTCTGCCCGTACTACGGATACTCGCGCCAGGACCGCAAGGCATCGGGTCGCGAGCCGATCACCGCCAAGTTGGTCGCCGACATGCTGCACGCAGCGGGAGCCGATCGCATCATCGCCGTCGACCTGCATTCGGGTCAGATTCAGGGCTTCTTCGATGGGCCGGTCGATCATCTCACGGCCAGTCAGGTGCTGGTGGAGTACCTCCGTGCGTTCGCTCCTCGTGACGCGGTCATCGTCGCTCCCGATGCCGGTCGTGTGAAGGTTGCCGAGCGGTTTGCACAGCGCCTCGGCGCTGGACTGGCGTTGGTCCACAAGAGCCGCCCCAAGGGAACGGCCAACGTCGTGACGGCCCTCGAGGTCGTGGGCGACGTGGCGGGTCGTCACTGCGTGATCGTGGACGATCTGATCGACACAGCGGGCACGGTCACGGCCGCGGCGGAACTGCTTCGCTCGCGCGGAGCTGATGAGATCTGGGTTATGGCGACCCACGCCGTGCTCTCGGGCCCCGCGCCCAAGCGGCTCATGGACGCGCCCATCTCGCGCGTCGTGGTCACGAACACCCTGCCGGTTCCACCCGAACGAGCCATCGCCAAGCTCGAGGTGGTCTCGATCGCGAAGGTCATCGCCGACGCGATCGCCGCCGTCTTCGAGGATGGGTCGGTGTCGGAGCTGTTCCAGGGGGAGAACCTCTCCTAGCCGCATCGAGGTCCCGACTGGGGCGGTAGGCTGCTCCCTCGCGCGCGGAGGCGCCGTGCGCCCGGCACAGAGGAGAGGTCTCGATGGTGAAGGTGGTCGCCGAGCGACGCGATGCTCGTGGCTCGGCCGCGGCACGTCGTCTGCGTCGAGCGGGCAAGGTACCCGGGATCGTCTACGGGGCCGGGCTCACTGAGCCAGTTGCGGTCACGCTGGACCGGCATGGCTTCCTCACGGCGCTCGGTCAGCACGCGGTCGTCGGCCAACTGCTCGACATCGAGATCGACGGTGAGGTCCGAACGGTCAAGCTCCAGGCTGTCGTTCGACACCCCGTCCGACGGGAACTCTCTCACCTCGATTTTCTTGCGGTCGGTGCGTCGGAGACGGTCGAGGTGCAGGTCCCGCTCGAGGCGGGCGAGGGAGTACGGCTGGTCGTGGGTCTCGTGGCGGTGTCCGGCACCCCGACATCGGTGCCGTCGTCGATTCACGTCGGCGCCGACCTGCTCGCCGATGGCTCCGTGACGGCGGGGGCACTCCCACTTCCGGCTGGGGTGAGCCTCGTGGAGGCGCCGGAGACGGTGGTGGCGACGGTCGAGGAGGCCTGAGCTCACGCCTCCAGCACCCGCTGAGCCGATCATCGTCGTTGGTCTCGGGAACCCTGGCGCTCGTTACCGCTTCACTCGCCACAACGCAGGCGCGCTGACCGTCGATCTGCTCGCTCGACGCCTCGACGTGAGGTTGACGCCGGGTCACCGCTCGATCGTCGGCAGTGGGCGACTTGGCGATCACCGAGCGGTGCTCGCAGTGCCCCAGACCTACATGAATGACTCAGGTGCCGCCGTTGGGGCGGTGCTGCGCTACTTCCACGCTGACCCTGTGACGCAGCTGGTCGTGGTTCACGACGAGCTCGATCTCGTGCTCGGTCGCGTACAGCTCAAGTACGGGGGCGGGCTCGCTGGCCACAACGGCCTGCGCTCCATCGTCGCCCACATCGGCACGCGAGACTTCTGGCGCGTGCGTATTGGCATCGGACGCCCGGCCGGCCGTCAGGCCGTCGTCGATTGGGTCCTCACCGAGGTACGCGGCCCGGAGCGGACCTCCTTCGACGTCGGTGTCGAGCGGGGTGCCGATGCCGTCGTCGATCTCGTGTCGCTTGGTCCGGAGCGCGCCATGACCACCTACAACGCCCGTGGCGTCGATCGATCCGCATGAGGCGCCGCTCGCCGCGCTCGTCGAAGAGCTCGCGGCGACGGTGGAAGATCCGCCGGCCCTGAGCGCGGCTGGCGTCGCCCTCGCCTGGCACCGACTCGCTCCGCGACGGATGGTCGTCGTGGCCGAGGGTGATCGAGAAGCCGAGGCCATCGCCAACGATCTGCGGTGGTGGCTGCCTCGGATCCCTGTCGCGCTGTTGCCACCGTGGGATACCTTGCCGTTCGAGCGCGTGGTTCCGAGCATGGGCACGACCGCAGCGCGTCTGCGAGCGCTCGCGTCCATCGTCGATCCGCCTGACGAGGGCATCGTCGTGGTCACGACCGTGCGAGCCGCCTTGACGAAGCTCGTCGCCTCCGCGGCGCGCCTGGAGCGTCTGATCGTGGCGCGAGGTGATGAGCTCGTCCGTGACGAGCTCATCACTTGGCTCGAGGACGCTGGCTACGTGCGTGAGCCTCAGGTCTCGGCCGCGGGTGAGTACGCGGTGCGCGGATCGATCGTCGACGTCGCCGACCCGGGCTTGGCGTCGCCGGTGCGGATCGACCTGTTCGGAGACGAGGTGGATCGGCTCGCTTTCTTCGATCCGACGACGCAGCGCTCGGTCGGCGACCTCGAGCGCGTCGAGCTCTTCCCGGCTCGCGAAGTTCGGATCGACACCGACCTCGCCAAGCAACTCGAGGCCCTGGCTGCACGCGTTCCAGCGGTGGCCGATCGGGTGGAGGCCGTGCTCGCGGGTCGAGAGCCCCCTGAGCCGCTCGTGCCACTCGTGCTCGGCGATGTCGCACCGACGGTCCTCGACATCGTCGACGAGGCCGACCTCGTTCTCGTCCCGGCGAAGGGTATGGACGCGGTCATCGCCGATCGCCTCGTCGCTGAGGAGCGCTCCATTCGGGAGGCGCTCGCTCCGACCTGGGGACTCGAGGCTGACGCGCTCGGGTCGGTCAGTCTCATGGCCGAGCCGGAACGGCTGCGCGCAGTGCGCGCCCGCCTCGTATCGGCAGATCCAGCCGGCTTTGGTGCTCGCCTCGGTGTGAGCCATCGCGACCTCGCAGGGGTGTTCGGTCGCATTCGGAGTGCGCGGCGCGACGGAGTTCACGTCGTCGTCGCCACGCATGGCTCGGAACGTGCACGTCATGTCGCCCAACGCCTTGGCGAGGAGGGCATCGACGTGCAGCTGGCCTCGGTCGCCACCTGCCTCGAGGGTCACGGCGTTCGAGTGGCCGCGGGGCTCGACCTCGTCGAGAGCGTCGAGCTCGAGCCGGCATCGTTGGTGGTGATCGCGGATGCGAGTCTCGTACGGCCGACGGCTCCTCGCGCTTCGGTGCCCACCCGTACGACCGGGGGTCTGAGCTTCGACGACCTCGTCGAGGGCAGCTTCGTCGTCCACGAGGCCTACGGCGTCGCGCGCTATCGGGGCCTCGTGCGCCAGGTGGTCGATGGCGTCTCGCGGGAGTACCTCGAGCTCGAGTTCGCGAGCGCGGATCGGATCTTCCTTCCGTTCGAGCATCTCGCGCTCGTTGCCCCCTACGTCGGCTCCGAGGAGCCTCGCCTCACCCGTCTGCGAGGCGGAGACTGGCAGCGTCAGGTCCATCGTGCTCGTCGCGCGGCGCAGGAGGTCGCCCAGGAGCTGGTGGTGCTCTATCAGCGTCGCTTGGCCGCGACCGGTTCGAGCATCACGCCGGACCCGGTGCTGCTCTCGGAGTTCGCCGAACGGTTCCCCTATGAGCTCACGCGTGATCAGGAGCGCACCATTGCCGAGGTGCTCGCTGATCTCGCCAAGCCGGTGCCGATGGATCGCCTCGTCTGTGGCGACGTGGGCTTCGGGAAGACCGAGATCGCGCTGCGCGCCGCGTTCGCCGTGGCATCCGAGGGCCGTCAGGTGCTCGTCCTCGCGCCGACGACCCTGCTCGCTGCCCAGCATGCGGAGGTGTTCCGGGAGCGCTTCGAGGGCACGCCGATTCGCGTGGGCATGCTCTCGCGCCTCAGCACGGCTCGTGAGGCTGCGAGCATCCGCGCCGAGCTCGCAAGTGGCGAGCTCGACGTGTGCATCGCGACGCACGCTGCGCTCGGCGCGTCGACTCGGTTCGCCAGGCTCGGGCTCCTCGTGATCGACGAGGAGCAGCGCTTCGGGGTCCGACACAAGGAGCAGCTCAAGGAGGCGTTCCCCGGCGTCGACGTGCTCGTGCTCTCGGCCACCCCGATCCCGCGCAGCCTCGAACTGTCGCTCGTGGGCATCAGGGATCTGTCCGTGCTGCGGACCGCGCCCGTCGATCGCCATCCGATCCTCACGCACGTCGGGCCCTTCGATCCCGCGGTCGTGACCGAGGCCATCCGTCGGGAACTCCTACGCGAAGGTCAAGTGTTCTTCGTGCACAACCGCGTGCGCGACATCGAGGCCTCGGCCCGTCTGGTCGCCGACCTCGTCCCCGAGGCCAGGGTGCTCGTGGCGCACGGGCAACTACCGCCCGCTGCGCTCGAGCGGACGATGGCCCAGTTCTGGCACGGAGAGGCCGACGTGCTCGTCGCCACCACGATCGTCGAGAACGGGATCGACCTCGCGCGTGCGAACACCCTGATCGTCGACCGTGCCGAGCAGCTCGGCCTCGCCCAGCTCCACCAGCTTCGCGGGCGCGTCGGGCGCTCCGGGCGGCAGGCGTATGCCTACCTGCTCACCTCGACCACCGGCGGGATCTCCGACATCGCCCTCGAGCGACTGCGGACGGTGGCAGAGAACACCGACCTCGGGGCGGGTTACCGGATCGCGATGCGAGATCTCGAACTTCGCGGGGCGGGCACGGTGCTCGGCATGCGACAGTCGGGACACGTCAGCGAGGTCGGCTACGAGCTGTACGTGCGGCTCGTCGCGGAAGAGGTGGCGCGCATGGACGGCGTCGAGGAGCCGACGCCCGATCGGGAGGTGGCGCTCGACGTGCCGGTATCGGCGCTGCTCGCCGAGGACTACGTTGCCGAAGCCGAGACTCGGATGGACCTCTACCGGCGTCTCGCGAGGGCGCGGAGCCAGGCGGAGTTCGATCAGTTCCTTGAAGAGCTGCGCGATCGCTTCGGGCCGCCGCCGGCCGAAGCGCTCGCCTTGGTGTCCCTCGCGAAGGCACGGCGTCGGCTTGCGACCCTCGGTGCCGATCATGCGCTCGTTCGGCGCAACCCACGCAGCGCACGACTCGAGCTCGTCGTCGGTCCGCTCCAGCCGTCGGTGGCGACCCGGCTGCGTCTAGAGCGTCGGCTCCATGGCGTCGTGAGTCGTGGCGACGACCTTGCGGTTCCCCTTGCGCGCCGGGAGGACGCGCTTGGACGTCTCGAGGCACTGCTGGAGATCCTCGAAGGCGCGCCATCGCCTGGAGTAGGTTCTCCCCAGTAGCATGGCCGTGGGCTCCTGGAGGTAGGTGTGCATCGTCGCTGGTTCGGACTCATCCCACTCGCCGGGGCCGTGGTGCTCGCGAGCTGTGGTTCCGCGAGCGTCGCGGCGACGGTCGGGAACCGTACGCTGACGACGTCGCAGCTCGAAGCGGAGCTCGCGGACGTCGCTGCGAACAAGGCGTTCGTGAGCGAACTCGTCGCGAGCCACGAGCCGGTGTGGGGTCCCCATGACCAGAGCTACACCGCGCTCTTCGTGGACAACATCCTCTCTCGACGGATCACGATCATGCGGGTCCAGGCAGCGCTCGGGCGGATGCACGTCCAGCCGAGCGCTGTCGCAACGAGCCTTGGCACGGCCCTGGCGGAGCAGTCCGCTGGCGGTCAAACCGTCTTCAGTGGCTTTCCGCGCTCCTATCAGCAACGCCTCATCCGCGACAGCGTCGACATCGTCGAGCTCGAGGCGGCGCTCGGCCACGTGAGCTTGACCACGAGTGGCGTCCAGGCGTACTACCGCGCGCACCCGGCTGATTTCGAGAGCTACTGCGGATCGGAGATCCTGGTCGGTACGCCTACGGAAGCCGAAGCGGTGGTTGCGAAGCTGCACAAGGGTCAGTCGTTCGCTGCCGTGGCGAAGTCGTCGTCGACCCAGAACGCCGCTGGCGGTGGCGCGCTCGGCTGCGGGACCGAGGGCCAGTACGCATCCAGCTTCGGATCAGGGGTTGCGACCTCGGTGACGAGCCTTCCTGTGGGTACGCCATCAGGGGTCGTACAGGTGCCCAACGGGTTTGCTGTGTTCGAGATCACCTCTCGCAGCGAGATACCGTTCTCGCAGGCCGAGCTCCTCGCGGCCGACACCATGGTGAGTCACGGTCAGACGCTCCTCAACGACTACCTGGCGCGCACCGTTCACACGGCCAACATCCACGTGAATCGGGCCCTTGGTCGGATCGTGGTCCAGAAGGGAGTGCTCAGCGTGGTGCCCACCGTGCCGAAGGGTGCGGCGCTCGCACGCCAGATCGTGACGCCCGAACGGGTTGGCTGACGGGTCTCGCGGCGTCGGGCTCGCCACGCTGCTCTTCCGCCACGGCACGGTGCTATGGCCAGGTCGTGACGAACGAGAGTGAGCTGAGCGCGCTCGTGGGCACGAAGGTGAGGACCATCGCGTCCGACTCGAGCCCCGACAGCGACGTCCCTGATGGCTCGGGTTGGCTGGCGAGCCCGAGCACCGGCACGTAGCCCGCGGGGGCGGTCGCGAGGATGTTGGCTCGGTGCTCCCAGCAGCCTGCTGCGGTCGGCGACGTGCAGGTCTCGTTCGTCGTCGCGGCCGAGGACCCACCCCAGCCGTCGTCGTACATCCAGTCGTACATGGATGCTGCCGTGGAGTAGTCCGCGGCCCAATTGGCCTCTGCGGAGACCGCCCAGGGTCCCCCAGTCGTGAGCGACCCGAGGGGCGGATCGCTGTTCGAGGCGGCACCGTCCTCGGCGAGTGCCGAGAGGGTGTCGACGACACCAGCCGCCGGGGCCAGGCCGCGCGCGGTGCGCTCCTCGTTGATCAGCCACAGCAGCTGCGTCGTCGGGCTGAGATCGGTGAAGTTGGGAGGGAGGGTGAGTGGACCGAGCCCTTCCTGGGCGCGGGCGGCGTCGATCGCCTCGACGGCGGCGCTCTCGCAGGTTGGGCCGTCAGGGCCAGCGCTGATGCTCGAGGCGCAGATCGAGGCAAAGTTCGGGGTCGGGGCGATGTTGGCCGGTGGGTCCGCGAGCGCCGAAGCCGGCGGTGGCGTCGACGAGGCGACGACGGGTGGGTTCGCCGGCGGCGTCGCTGGTGGTGCGGCCGACGCTGGTGGGCTCGTCGCGCTGGTGGGTGAGGGCGTCGACGGAGCCTGTGGAGCCGGGGTCGGTGGTGCTGGATGCGATGGCGATGAGCTCCGAGGGCGCTGCGGCGTCGGCATCGGCTCCGGGGCACGGCCGACTCGCGCATCGTGGCGAACGATGGCCGCGGCACGTGACGAGGTCGTCGAGCCGGTAAGGGCGTGCAGCGCGAGAGAGGTCGCGCCGACGCCGGAGGTTCCTGCGACGGACGCGGCGATGATGCGCCACATCCAGTGGTGACTGGTGGTCAATCCGGGAAGCGAGATGGGGCGATAGGTCACTAAATGTGGAATCGGCACGGAGAGTGCTGGTTCTTGAGGGCCTCTTGCAGCTCCTCTGGGTAGGTAGGGTGAGAGGGTGTGAAACCGATCGTTCGGGTCGTTGGGTGTGGTGCTGGCCGCGCGGAGGCAGCGGCGCTCGGAGATGCCCTCGAGGGGTGCGTGGCGGTGGTTGCGAGGTCCCTGGAGCACCCGGGACTCGCCGAGGCGCTCGGGACACTGGACGCTCCGATCCTGACGTGCGACGATCTCTACGCGGCGTCCACGACTTTCGAGGAGTGCTACGAGCGCATCGTGGAGCGTCTGCGGGACCTCGCGTTCGAGACGGGTGGCCCTGTGGGCTACGTGGTCCCGGGTTCGCCACAGGTGGCCGAACGCACGGTGGTGTTGCTGCGTCGGGCCGACGACATCGACGTCGAGATTCTGGCTGGACGCGGAGTGCTCGAGCTGATCATCGAACGTTTCGGTGTCGATCCCCTCGAGGGATTGAGCGTGGTCGACGCCGAAGCGCTCCACGCCAACCCCTGGATCGCGAGCGGTACGGTCGTCGCACTGCAGGTCTGGCATGAGCCGCTGGCACGCGACCTGGTCGTCCTCGCGGAGCGCAGCGGGGCGCGGGCGGTCCTCGCGCACCACCTCGGTCTCGATGATGAGGTCGTCGCCGAGGTCGACTCCGGGGATGAGAGGCTCGCCGCGGTCGATCACCTGAGCAGCGTCGTGCTCACCGACTTCGAGCCACCGTCGGTCGCGTTGGGACGCCTTGGCGAGGTGGTGAGCACGTTGCGTTCGGCATGTCCATGGGATGCGTCCCAGACGCACCGGTCGTTGGCACGTCATCTCATCGAGGAGGCCTACGAGGCGGTCGACGCGCTCGATGCCTACGAGGCCGATGGACACGATCGCGACCACGTCGTCGAGGAACTCGGCGATGTCTTGCTGCAGGTGCTCATGCACGCCACCATCGCCGACGAGGACGGCAGTTTCGATCTGATCGCGATCGCTCGCGCCCTCACCGACAAGCTCATCCGACGCCACCCTCACGTCTTCGGTGACGCGGTCGCCCGCAGTGCCGGCGAGGTGGAGCAGCGATGGGAGGCGATCAAGGCCGCGGAGCAGCCTGGGTCTCGGCCGGTTCCCGTGGGGCTCCCGGCGTCGCTCCGCCTCGCCAAGCTGGCTCGGCGCGCCCGGGCGCGTGACGTGCGCGCGGCCTCGTTGGGACGGGGCGATGACCTCGCGGGCGTGCTCGTCGAGGCCGCTCTCTCGGGTGTCGACGTCGATGAGGCGCTCCGAGATGCGGCTCGTCGCCTCGAGCGCGCGCTCGGCGAGGTCGACGTCGATGCGGGGCGCCCAGGGAATGGCGACGGAACGAGCTAGCATCGGCCCGCAGAGAGGAGGCGGCACCATGGCGGCTGGGACACGGACGCAGATCAGGAGCGTCGAGGGGTTTCTCGCGTTGGATTCGAGGGCCAATCCAACCGTCGGCGCCCGGGTCGTGCTCGAAGGCGGGGCCGTCGGAGAAGCAATCGTGCCGTCTGGTGCGTCGACGGGAACGCACGAGGCGGTGGAACGGCGCGACGGTGGAACCGAGTGGAACGGCAAGGGTGTCAGTGGTGCGATCGCGGCCGTCGGTGGTGAGCTCGCGACAATGGTCGTGGGTATGGACGCGACGGAGCAGCGGCTCATCGACGAAGCCATGATCGTCGCGGACGGTACTGACGACAAGCACCGAATCGGAGCGAACGCGATGCTCGCGGTGTCGCTCGCGACGGCAAGGGCGGCCGCAGGAGCGCTCGACGTGCCGCTGTATCGCTACCTCGGTGGGGTGGGTGCGCACCGGTTGCCGGTGCCCATGCTCAACGTGATCAACGGAGGCGTCCACGCCTCCAACAACCTCGATATCCAGGAGTTTCTCATCATCCCACACGGTGCGGCGACCTTTGGCGAGGCGCTGCGATGGGGCGTGGAGATCTACCATCGACTGCGCAGCGAGCTGCTGGCGAAGGGCCACTCGGTCGCGGTCGGTGACGAGGGTGGGTTCGCCCCAGACCTCGGGAGCCACGAGGAGGCGCTCGAGCTCATGGTCGCTGCGATCGAGGCGTCGGGTCTCGTACCCGGACGTGACTGCTCGCTCGGCCTCGACGCTGCCGCGAGCGAGTTCTGGCGCGAGGGTCGTTACGTGATGGTCGGCCAGGGCCTCGAGCTCGAGGCCGACGGCCTCGTCGAGTACATGGCGCGCCTGGTGGACCAGTTCCCGATCGTCTCGCTCGAGGACGCCATGGCGGAAGAGGACTGGGACGGTTGGTCGATCTTGACCGAGCGGCTCGCTTCGCGGGTCCAACTGGTCGGTGATGACATCTTCGTCACGAACCCTGGGCTGCTCGGCAAGGGGATCGAGCGTGGTGTCGCCAACGCGATCCTCATCAAGCTCAACCAGATCGGCACGCTCACCGAGACCCTCGATGTGGTGGACCTGGCGACGCGAAGTGGGTATCGGAGCGTGATCTCGCACCGCTCCGGCGAGACCGAGGACACGACCATCGCCGACCTCGCGGTTGGCCTCGGTACGGGCCAGATCAAGACCGGTGCGCCCGCTCGCTCAGAACGCGCCGCCAAGTACAACCGTCTGCTCGCGATCGAGCGCGAGCTCGGTCCGGGTGCGCGCTACGTCGACTGGACTCGGGCCCAACGATGACGCCGAAGGGCCGTCGGCGCATACTCGTCGGCACGCTGACTGCAGGTCTCGCCCTGGCCTACGGAGCCTGGGTCCTGCCCACCGGGACCATCCTCGATCTCCACGCGAGCGAACAGGCACTCAGAGCCCAGCTCGCCACGGTTCGAGCCGACAACGCGCGCCTCACCCACGAGATCGCTGTCGTCGGCACGGTCGCCTATCAGGAGCACCTCGCTGAGCAAGAGGACGGGATGGTCCCGCGGGGCACGGTCGCGGTCCAGGTGCTGCCGAGCTCGCCGCTGTATCGACCGGTCGATCCCGCGCCGCCGCACAGGTCGACGTCCGCAACCTCGACGAGCCGTCGCCACGTGTGACCTCGTGGGCCGGTCCCGGGATCTGCGAGGCGGCCTGTGGTACGCTTGGCGACGGCGTGGCGGAAGGAGGCAGGCGTGCAGGCATCCATCAAGGGTTCGACGATGCCGGTGCTCGAGATCGTCCTCGATCCCGGGGACCATCTCGTGAGCGATCGCGGCGAGCTGTCGTGGATGTCGGCCAACGTGCGCATGACCCAGACGACCGGAGCTGCAGGGGGCGGCTTGATGGGCGCGTTGAAGCGCGTCGCTGGCGGGGGGAGTCTGCTGCTCACGCACTTCGAGGCCACGGGCGGACCGGGATTCGTCGCCTTCGGTGCCAAGCTCCCCGGTCACATCGTTCCGCTCGAGATCGCGCAGGGGCAGGCCTACCTCGTGCATCGCGATGGCTGGGTCTGTGGGACGGGCGATGTCGTCGCTTCCATGGCCTTCCAGCAGTCGCTCGGTGGGGCGCTCTTCGGGAAGGAGGGGTTCATCCTCCAGCGGCTCGAAGGACATGGTACGGCATGGATCGAACTCGGGGGCGAGATGGTCAACTATCAGCTCGCCGAGGGCCAACAGCTGCTGGTTCACCCTGGCCACGTTGGCGCGTTCGCTGAGACGGTTCAGTTCCAGGTGACACGGGTACCGGGGATCGTCAATCGCTGGGCGGGTGGTGATGGTCATTGGCTGGTGCAGCTCGTCGGGCCCGGCCAGGTCTGGCTCCAGTCGATGCCGCTGGCGGTGCTCGCCCAGGCGCTCGGGCCCTACCTTGGCGCCTCGGATGCGGTCGCTGGTGGCGTCGCCGGTGGCGTTGCAGGCGGTTCCCTCGGGGGGATCCTCGGCGACATGCTCGGGCGCTAGGGGTGGCGAAGGCACTCGGGGAAGGGAGAGGGCCCGATGGGGTTCAAGGATCGTTTGAGTGGACTTGGTGAAACGGTCGAGCGACTGAAGCAGCAGGCAGCGGTGCTTGCCGATCAAGCGCAGCAGGGTTACGGTTCGGCGACGGCGCGACTCGACCAATATCAGGCGAAGAAGCAAGCCGATGCGCTCTTGCTCGAGCTCGGAGGGCTCGTCTGGGCCGACCACCAGCATCGGGCGACTGCTGCGGACTCGGCACGCGTCGCGGCCATCATGGACGAGCTCGGCGACCTCGAGGCCAAGGGTGTCAGCGTCGTCGTGACGCCGGCAACACCGCCGCCGGGCAGTAGCGGCAGTTGGATCCCAGGCGGGGTCGGGGGGAGCCCGGGCACACCGTCTGCGCAGGCCGGGAGTTCGGCTCCCGAGGCGTCGTCGGCGTCAGATCCCGCGGCGGCTGGCCCGATGCCCGAGGGCACCTACGGCTCCGACGATGATTCCTCGTCGTCGACCTAGTCGGCGTCACCAGCTCGCTCCCCGTCCCGGCGCACGGGCCCGAGAGCTCAGCGCGCCCGAGTTCGGCTAAGGTCGCAGCTGTCCCAAGCGGAGCGCACGTGCGATCGCGGCCCGGTGGGCGCTGGAGCACGACGTCGCACGCCCGAAGGCGCAACGGATGGCTTTTGGCAGGTCCTTGCTCACGTGCGTCGTCAGGAGAGGAGGTCGGGTGAGCATTCTCGGAAACGACGTGCGTCGGGTTGAGGACGAACACCTCCTGCGAGGTCAGGGCTCCTACGTCGCCAACGTGCCCTTGGATGGCTCGCTCGCGGCGTGGTTCGTGACATCGCCGGTCGCCAGTGCGACCATCGCAGGGATCGACGTGTCGGAGGCCATGGCGCTCGATGGTGTCGTCGCGATCGTCACGGCCGATGACCTCGGGGAGCTCGAGATGCCAAGTCCGCTGCGCGGCCGTGGCGACCTCGCGCGACCTCTCCTCGCGCGTGGTCGCGTCCGTTACGTCGGGGAGCCGATCGCTCTCGTGCTCGCAACCTCGCCCCAGGTCGCAGAGGACGCCGCCGAACTGGTCGATCTCGACCTGGTGGAGACCGATCCCGTGATCGATCCAGAGCGAGCACTCGAGGACCTCCAGCTCGTGCACGAGGGGTCGAACCTGGTGTCCGAGGGTGGGGAGCCAGAACCGGAGGACTTCTTCGCCGACGCCGACGTCGTCGTGCGCGCACGGTTGGTGAACCAGCGCTTGGCCCCAGCGCCGATGGAGGCCCGAGCCCTGGCTGCCGTGCCGACGGCCGACGGGCGCCTCGAGATCTTCGCATCGACCCAATCGGCCCACCGACTCAAAGCGGAGATCGTGCGCGTGCTCGGGCTCGCCGATGGCGCGGTGGTGGTGCGTGCGGGCGACGTCGGCGGCGGCTTCGGGGCCAAGGCTGCGGTCTACCCGGAGGATCTCGCGGTGTGCGCTGCGGCGCTTCGACTCGGGCGTCCGATTCGGTGGATCGAGACGCGCAGTGCCTCGATGCTCGGGCTCGCGCACGGCCGGGGACAAGTCCAGCAGGTGGCCATCGGTGCTCGTCGTGACGGCGCCATCGTCGCGCTCTCCGTCGACGTCCTCCAGGACGTGGGGGCCTGGCCCCTCCTCGGTCCGATGCTCCCGCGGCTCACCACCCTCATGGCCCAGGGTACCTACGAGATCCCGCGGGTGCGCGTGGCCTACCGATCCGTCCTCACCAATACCGTGCCGATCTCCGCGTACCGGGGCGCGGGCCGACCGGAGGCGGCGGCAGCCATCGAGCACGCGGTCGACCTGCTCGCCCACGAGCTCGACATCGACCCGGCGGAGCTTCGGCGGCGCAATCTGATCGCCGACGATGCCTTCCCGTACGAGACGCGTACCGGTGCCAGGTACGACTCCGGTCGCTATCGGCTCGCGCTGGAGCGTGCGCTCGAGGCGGTTGGCTACGACACGTTGCGAGCCGAGCAGGCTCGGCGCCTCGAGCGGGGCGCTCGCCGTCTGCTCGGCATCGGGTTGTCGAGTTACGTCGAGATCACGAACGGCTACACATCGTCCGAGTACGCACGCGTGGAGGTGGCCGACGATGGCACGCTCACGGTGTGGTCAGGTACCTCGCCGCACGGGCAAGGTCACCACACGACGTGGGCGATGATCGCCGCCGAGCAGCTCGGTATGCCCCTCGATCGGATCCGGGTGGTGACCGGTGACACCGACGCCGTGCCACGGGGCGTGGGGACCTTTGGTTCTCGTTCGGTCCAGACGGGTGGTGTCGCCGTGCACCTCGCGTCGGTCGAGGTTGCGGCCGCTGCGCGTGAGCTCGCGAGCACGATGCTCGAAGCCGCACCCGAGGATCTCGTGGTCGGCGAGTCCGGTATCGGTGTTGTCGGGGTCCCGAGTTCGGTGGTGTCGTGGGCCACGCTCGCGACCGAGGCACGGGCGCGCGGTATCCAGCTTGCAGCGACGGTGGACTTCGAGCCGCCGGGGCCGACCTTCCCGTTCGGGGCGCATGCGTGCGTGGTCGAGGTGGACCTCGACACCGGTGCCGTCGAGGTCGTCGACTACGTCGCGGTCGACGACGCGGGACGTATCCTCAATCCGTTGCTCGCCGAGGGTCAGGTCCACGGTGGGCTCGCGCAGGGGATCGCCCAAGCGGTGCTCGAGGAGTTCGTCTACGCGCCCGATGGTGCGCCGCTCACCGGCACGCTGGCGAGCTACGAGATGATCTCGGCTCCGGAGCTGCCGAGTTTCCGGGTCGTGCACGAGGAGACGCCGACCCCGGTCAATCCGCTGGGAGCAAAGGGAATCGGTGAGTCGGGAACGATCGGAGCGACGCCGGCGGTGTGGAACGCGGTCCTCGACGCGCTCCGACCGCTCGGCGTGCGCGACATCGCCATGCCGACGACACCGGAGCGTGTGGTGGCCGCGCTGCGTGCGGCTCGGACAGGAGTCGTCGGCGCAGCGTTCACCAACCAGACGCCTGATTGATGCTGCGCCTTCGCCGGCTGTTCACGTCGCATCCGTAGGGTGCTGGTCATGGACGTTCGCGACCAGGATGGTCGGTCTCGACGGGGTCCGCGCTCAGCGAGGGTTCGGCGTGACGCGACGACCCCTTGGGGGCTGCGGGCGGAGCGTCCGGGCGAGGTGACGGCCTTCCCCCACCGGCACCTCGTCCGGACGCTCCGGGTCGCAGGGGCGCAAGGGTGCTGGAGCCTGCGGCGTGGTCGTCGTCATCTGCGACGCCTCGTTCGCAGGTTCCGAGGTGTGCGGGTCCCATGGGCGTAGCGCAGCACGCAGCCGCGGTCGCGCTGTGGTCGCACCGTGGCCGTCTCGACGGCTCGGCGCTCACGGAGAACACGGTGGGCGCTGTCGAGGCAGCGCTCAGGGGAGGTGCGGACGGCATCGAGATCGACGTCTGGCCGACGACGGACGGTGCCTTCGTCCTCCATCACGATCCTGACGTCGACGGCGTCACGATCCAGCGCGCCCCCAGCACGTCGCTTCGTCGACTCCCGACCCTCGAGGACGTGCTCGAGGTCGTGGGGTCGTCGATGCTCGACATCGAGTTGAAGCTGCTGCCAGAGACGGGCGTGCGTGCGGCCGTCGAGGCCTCGGTGCGGCTGGTGGAGTTGGTTCGCGAACGCGACGCCCTGATCTCGTCGTTCGACGAGCGCGCGGTGCGAGCGTGTCTCGCCTCTGGGGCGCGGGCGGGACTCATCGTCGAGGAGGCACCGGCGGAGTCGACGCTGCGCGATCTCGAGGAGCTCGGTCTCCGGTGGCTCCTCGTCGGGGTCGACCTGCTGCGTGAGGGTTGGCGGCCGCCCGCCGTGGCGAGCTGGGACGTCGGCGTCTGGACGGTGAACGACGAGGAGGCGTTCTCGCGTGCCCTGTCGGTCCACCCGACGGCAATCATCACCGACGTGCCCATCGCGGCGCGCGGGTGGCTCGGCGCTGTGGGGCACCCGAGCGGGACCTCGAGCCCACGCCGCAGCCCATGACGCAGAGCCACGCGGCAGCTGTCGGCGTCGAGTCGTCGGTGTCGAGGGACCACGGCGGGGCAGCAACCCTCACAGTTCCCTGACAGACCTGGCGGGCTCGGGTGGCTTCGGGTGCCGTAGGCTCCCTGGTATGAAGAAGCAATATCTCGTGCTCGGGGCTGCCGCCGCGATCTCCGTGGGAGCCCTTGCAGCCGGGATGGTCGAGCTGCGTGGGGGCGGCGCCGCTGTGAGCTCGGCGCTCACGCCGGTCGTGACGCAGACCACCGCCGCGACGTCCCACCTGGGCCATCATGGACACCATCGCTGGTTCCGTGGTTTCTCCGGATCCTTCGAGGTCGATCGGCCCTCGGGCGTCGTGACCTGGTCGTGGGTGCGCGGGACCCTGCAGTCGCTCACGACCTCGTCCGTGACCGTCGTCGAACCGGACGGAGTCACGTTCACGGCTGCTCTCGGGTCGAACGTTCGATTCCGAGGACTCAGCGAGTCGGCGGCGCAAGCTGCCCGCGGTGTTCGAGTGCTCGTGGTGGAGCGAGACGGTTCCGTCGTGGCGATGCGGTTCCCGGGCGAACGGTCGCGGAGTACGCTCGCCTAGCTCCCTGGGACGTACCATGGTGGGACGGGCGCGCTGTTGAGCGCGCAGGCCCTGACTTGGCCGCCTGGGAGTGCCGTCGCGCTCGGTGCGCGCCGTGCACGAGAGTTAGGTAAGGCGCGCCTCCGCGAGAGGAGCGCTCGTCGGCGTAGGGCTGCCGCTCGCCGGTTCTGCGGTGATCGCGACCGCGTGCAGGCCACGCGTCGGCGCGTGCAGGACCGTGACCGTCGGATTTGCGCCGAGGAGCCCGATGGAGATCACGCCTTGGGTCGTGATGGCCCACACCTGGTAGGTCTTCGAACGACTGAGTGCCGGTAGCCGTACGGCGGTGAGGACCGCGGTCCCCGACGGAGTGAGCGCGAGCGTGGCGGTCGGGATGTCGTGCGAGTCTGTGAGATCGATCACGGTGGTGCCGGGGGTCGCGGCGATGGTGGAGGCCGCCGTGCCGAGGCTGGCTGCGTGCTGGTTCAATGTGTGGACCTCGTGTGCCAGGGCCACGACGCCCCCGATGCCCGCGCCGGCAACGGCGAGTGCGAGGCCCGCGACGACGGTGGCGATGCGACCGCGTCGGTGCCCCGCCCTCGGGCGTCGAGGTGCGTGGACGGTTGGTTGGCGAGGTTCGGCTGGCGATTGGCCGAGATGTCCGGCGATGGAGTCCCACAGATCCGGGGCGGGCTCGGTCGTGGTGGTCGCGAGCAGGCCAGCTGCAGCCCTGAGTTCGTCGGCTTCGAGCGCACACTGCGTGCAGACCGCGAGGTGCGCCTCCAGGGCCTTGGCCTCGTCGGGGTCGAGAGCGTCGAGCGCCCAGGCGCCAAGCAGTGATGCGGCTTCCTCGTGCTCCATCATGCCTCCGGAGTTCTCGTCGAGACCATCTGCCGATGCAGCTTCGTCAGCGCTCCTCGAATTCTGGACTTCACCGTTCCTTCGGGTTCTTCGAGGCGCGCTGCGACCTCGCGGTAGGTGAGGCCGTCGAAGTAGGCGAGTTCGATGGCGCGACGTTCTTGCTCGGAGAGAGAGGCCAGTGCGTCGGCAACGATGACGCGATCCATCACCACCTCGATCTCGGCGGTCGTCGGCGGCCTCGTGAGTTGATGGTCGCGGTCCTCGCGTCGCCTGAGGGCTGCGTCGTGGCGGACGGCGTCGACGGCCCGTCGGTGTGCAAGGGTTGCGAGCCAGGTGCGCAGGGATCCTCGTGCCGGATCGAAGCGTTCCGGTTCGCGCCACAGGGTCAGGAAGACCTCTTGAGTGATCTCCTCGGCGATCATCGCGTCGCGCGTGACGCGTCGAGCGATGCCCCAGACCGTCGACGCGTAGCGTCGGTACGCCTCCTGCAGCGCTGCTTCGTGCCATCGACCGATGCCAACGGCGAGCGATGCGTCGCTCGCGTCCGTCCAACCCTCCATGCCTGTCCTTCGCTGCAGTCGACCTCGGCGGATGGCTAGCGGTCGTCGGCTTGCCAGCGCGTGTAGTGCTCGAGCAAGTAGAGGCTGACCTCTCGCGATCGGTCGAAGAGCTCGCAGAGCGACTCCTTGCCGCTGACGACTCGCGACAGTGAGATGGCCCAGCGTGCCGTGATGACGATCCGTCGTTCTGGAGCGTCGGTCGGGGAGGAGACGACGTCGGTTGCCGCGATCTCGAGCGGGAGCGCCGGACCGGTCACGCCTGCGAGCTCGACGGCCAGCCGCAAGATGTCGGTGTCGACCGGAAGCGGCGGCAGCGACCAGGTGAAGGTCAGCGGGAAATGGAAGTCGTCGGGCGGTTCGGCGTCATCGGGCAAGGTGGCCATGGTGTCCTCGAACGCGAGCAACACGCGCGGGTCGACGTCGAGCGCGAGATGGAGGTCGACGGGCTGTCCGCACCCCTCCTCTGGATGGAGATCGACCTCCCACCACTGCCTGAGGGAGTAGGTCTCGACGAAGTGGCGCTCATCGTGGACGTGGAATCCATGGTCGAGCGCGTGGTCCTTCAGGTCGGTGACGAAACCGGCCACATCGATCGCTGCCACGTCACCAGCCTAGGCTTCGTCGACGACCGCGGTGTGGACAACCGAGTCGAACGTGACTCGCGATCCCGGGCAACGGTGTCGAAAGCGACAGCGCCGACAGGGAGGGGCCGCCGCGACCGGGACGTCCTCTGGGGCGACCGCTTCGATCGCCGTCGCGACGCCTTCGTCCAGCGCGAGCAGCACGGCGCTCCGTCGCTCAAGGGCGTGTGCGCTGAGTGCCGCCGCCAGACGAGCTTCTGGTTCGGCTGCGCGCACACTCCGTACGGGCACGATCACGGCGGCGTCGGTCACGGCGAGCGCGACCGCGGTCACCGTCCACGTCCCGAGGTGCACGTCGCGAACGACGGGGGCCAGTGGGACCGTCGGGTCCACCCCGCACAGTGCCGCGCTCTCTGCGGGCACCCGCACCAGCCCGTCGGTCGGATGGCGTAGGGCGTCGGCCCCCTCGGGGCCACACCAGTGTGCGAGCCATGGGCAGGTGAGGGTAGCGGCCAGACCAGCGATCGACCGTGGCGGGGCGGTCGGCGGTGGCACGGGTGCGGGCTCGTCGGCCTCGCTGGCCCCGCTATCGGGGGGCGGCGACGACGGCATGGGCACTGCATCGGCGCCGTCGGCTGCGCCGTCGCGATCTGGTTCGTCGGCGAGCACATCGATGGTCGTCCACTCGTTCGTCCCGACCGCGTGCAGGCTCTCGCGCAGCGCGGAGTCCGCGTCGCCGTCGAGAACGACGAGGACCGTGTCCCGGGCCCGTGTCAGCGCGACGTAGGTGAGGCGACGTTGTTCCTGCTCGCGCTCGTGGGCGAGGTGAGCGCCGATCTCGAGCGCGCGTGAGGACGGGTTCTGTTCGTCCCGGTCGCGCCAGGCGACGCCGAGGGTCGGGTGGAGCACCAACCCCTCGGGCAGCGCCGGGTGTGGGTCGGCTTCGAGACCGACGGCGACGACCATGGGCCACTCGAGACCCTTGGCACCGTGCACCGTGGTGAGCGTGATGGCGTCCGCACCAGCGACGGGTGGTCGGGGGAGTGAGACTCCCGTAGTCCGCAAGCGTTCGAGCAGCGCGACCACCTCCCCGAGCGAGCGACCCGTCGCCAGGCGCGCGATGAGGCCGACCATGGCGTGCAGATCGGCGAGGGTTCGCTCAGGGTCCGGGCCCTCGGCGAGCGCGTCGTCGATCTCGAGCAGCTCGCACGCTGCGACGATCGCGCAGGAGGCACTCGCGCCGCGCGTGTTGTCCCGCAGGGTCCGAAGACGTCGTGAGCGTGGATCGTCGAGTGCTTCGAGGAACGTCGACCACGGCCGGGTCAGGTCGCGTTCGTGGGCGTACGCAACCAGCTCGTCGTCTCGAAACCCTATGACGTCTGCTCGAGCGACGGCGATCGCGGCGGCGTCGTCGCTCGGGTCGGCGAGCCAGCGCAGGATGGATGACACGAGGAGCCCGACGTTCGTGTCGAGAAGGCTGCCGCCACCGCTCGCGATGGCGGCGACGCCGACCGAGCCGAGCTCACGCCGGTAGTCGTCGAGGTCGGCCCAGCGACGTGCGACGACGGCGATGTCGCGAGCACGGAGCGTGCCATCGGTGATGTCGCGCTTGATGCGAGCCGCGACGGCGCGAGCTGCTCCTCGGCGTCGTTCGACGGCCCTGCCCCCGACGACTTGGACCACGGCGATGGACCCATCGCTCGACGGCGCGCTTCGCGTCGGCCTGAGGCGCTCGGAGGCCCCGAGGGCTCGCTGGGCATAATCATTGGCGAGGTCGATGATGCGTGGCAGAGAGCGAAAGGACTGTTCGAGCTCGATCACGGCCGACCGCTCGGCGAAGCTTGTCGCGAGTTCGGGCCGCGCGCCTCGGAAGGCGTAGATGGCTTGCTTCGGATCACCGACCACGGCGGCGCGTCCTTGGACCACGCTGGTGAGGAGCTCCACCAGTCGGAGCTGGTTCTCGGAGACGTCCTGGAACTCGTCGACGATCAGAGCGTGCCAGCGATCCGAGAGTTCGGCGCGAGCGGTCGAATCTTCGAGGACGGCGAGGGCCGCGCGCTCGATGGCACTGAAGCTGGCCTCACCGACCCGCCGGCGACGCTCGTCGCCCGCGCGGATCACCGATGCGGCGATCGTGGCGAGCTGAGGTTGACGTACGGTGACCAGTTCATCGGCTCTGGTCCAGCCGAGCGCCTGCCAGCGGCGAGCCGGATCGTCGAGTGCTTCACGCAGCTCCTGGATGACGGATCGCACCTGGTCGATGCCGGCGCCGCGAGATCGGAGCCCGATCGACCGCGCGTCTGCGACCAGGCCCGAGGCGTCGGTGTGGGGCGAGTCGAGCCATGCATCGATGGCGTTCGCGAGGAGCTGGGCCTGGGTGAGGAAGCGACGCTGGGCGTCGGTTGCGGCGTTCGACGCAGCAAGTGCAGTGCCGAGACGCAGCGCAACGTCACGCCAGAATGCGCGCGCTCGCCGGACGTGATCATCGCGTGCCGGCTCCATGGGGACGGACAGGGCGGCGAGGGTGCGCTCTGGTTGTCGCTGGGCCTCGTCGGCGAGTGCCTGAACCAGTGTCAGCGAGCTTGGGAGCGTCGTGGTGCCGAGTGCAGCAGCGAGGAGCGCGCCGGCCTCGATGGAAGCCGTCGCTGCGCCGATCTCGGGGTCGGCGACCTCGACGTCGGTGCCGAGGTCGTGCGCCCACGGGTAGGCGCGGACGAGGTGATGGTTGAGGCCGTCGAAGGTGGTGATGAGTGCGGCGTCGACCGAGGCACCGAGCGAGGCATCGTTGCCGAGCAGTGCTGCGCGCACGCGAGCGCGAAGCTCGGCTGCGGCCGCACGGGTAAAGGTGACCGCGACGATGGCCGAGGGCTCGACCCCATCGGCGACGAGGCGCAGATAGCGCTCCACCATGGTCAGTGTCTTGCCGGTCCCGGCACCGGCGATGACGGCAAGCGGTCCCTGATGGCGAGCGGCGCGATCCTGCGCTTGGGTGAGTTCCACTAGCGGCCCTCGCCTTGCCACGCGACACCGCAGGTTGCGCGGCGTCTGCACAGACGGCACGGTGCGCCGCGGCCGCCAGGGTCGAGGTCGAGCTGGCCGCGATCGAGTCGCTCGATGAGCGTGCAGATCTCGTCGTCGATGACGGCGAGATCAGGCAGGGAGGGGGCGATGACGTGCGCGTCGCGCGCGCGAAGGAGCACCCATGCCGCCGTCACGCTCGTCGGGGGCTGCCGGTCAGGGAGGCGAGGGCTCGACCCCTTGGCTGCGAGCAGCGCGTAGGCACACAGCTGTACCGGTCGATCGGAGGAGGCGATCGGCCAGGACTCGGGCCTCGAGGCACGGAGCTTGTAGTCGAGGACACGCCACGTGGAGCCCTGCCGTTCCAGTCGGTCGAAGCGCGCCCGGAGTCGAGTTCCGCAGAGCTCGAGTTCGAACGGGATTTCGCGGTGGACCTCCCCGATGGGGCGGAGGTCCTCGCTTGCGAGGACTCGCGCAAGGTGACTGGCGAGGTCTCGGAGTCGATGCACGCCGAGGGGGTCTCGAGTGAGTTCCGTGCGCACCCGCGGTGACGGGTGCGAACGGACGAGGTCGGTGAGTGCGGCGAACAACGCCTCCGCATCGAGGACGAGGTCGTCCTGCTCGAGCAGGGCGTGGGCAAGGGTCCCCATGGTCGCCGACGAGGCCTGTCGCCCTTCGGGCTCTGGTTCGCTCACGCGGAGCAGGGTCGAGAGCGCGAAGCGTGCGCCGCACGAAGCAGCTTCTTCGAGCTGCGTGACGCTGAGCGAGCGAGGGAGATGGTGCGCACCGATGTCCCAGGTCCAGGGGCTCGGAGTCGCGCGACGGCGGAGCGCCGAGATGACGCCAGCTCGGCGTGCCCATGGTCCCGGCGGGCGTGTCTGTCGGTGACGGTCGGCGATCTCGATGCCGAGGTCATCGAGCAGTGGTGACGGTCGGGTGAGCTGAGCCTCGACCGTGTGTGCCATCGTGACCGTCACCCATCGCGCGCCCACGAGCGTCATGGCTCCGCGGTACCATGCGGCCACGGCAGCGGCCTCAGGGCCGAGCGAGAGCTCGAGGCGCACCGCCCGATCCAGTGGCAGCACCGGATCATCGCTGATGGGCACCGGGAAGCGTTCGGCGTCGGCGCCCACGATGAATCGGTGGCCCTCGAAGCCGTCCTGCGGCGTCGCGGTGACGCGAACGGCGGCATCGGGCTGACGGTCGCGCTCCAGGCCTATCCGACCGAGGTCGGCCATCACCGCCAGTGCGGAACTCGTCGGATCCGTGGCGCGCGTTGCCCGCGCTGCTCCGAAGAGCAGCGCCGCCGCGGCCTCTTCTGCGCCCTCCGGTGGCAGATCCTCCGCATTGAGCGTCCAGCGGGCCTCGTCGAGCCAGGTCTCGAGGTCGCCGAGGTTCGCCGGCGGGGGCCCGATCCGACGTAGGCGGCGCTCCCTCCGAGGCTCACCGGGCAGGCTCCCCAGGGTGCCGAGGATGAGGCCATCGCGAGCGAGTCGCCACAGTGCTGTGTCGCGAAGGAGGACCGGTCGTTCGTCGACGACCGCCTGACCTCGCCGGCCGAGGGCAGCGATGACCAGGTCGGCAAGTGGATCACCTGGTGCGGCGACCACCTCGGTGCGACGACCGGCCATGGAGGTGTTCTCGATGGCCGTTGCGAGCCAGCGGGCCTCGTCCAGCTGCGTCGGCAGCCGGTGGGCATCGATCTCGAGCGGCAGTGGCGCAGGTCGGAGGTCGATCGACGCCCCAGCGTGGCGCGAACGACGCTCCAGCTCTGCGACGACTCGATCGCCGATGGGCGATGCAACGACGTCGACCGCGAGGCGAGCCTTTGGCGCGAACTCGACGACGAGTGCCAGTGTGAGCAGTGTCGGCAGCGTGAGCCCGACGCCAAGGCTCGTGTCGTCTGGCACCGTGGTCTCGATCGAGGCCGGCGCCGACCTGGCGACGAGGTCGTGCATGACTCGCTCCCTGCGGGCAAGGCCTCGGTCGCCAAGGGCATCGTCGACGGCGTCCAGCAGCGTCGCGATCCCTCGGCCGCGCGCGCCGAGTTCCCGGAGGGCTGGGCGACCGATGAGCGCCCCATCGAGGCGCGCTGCGGTCGCAAGGATCCCCGTAGCGCTCACGGCGACGCCGTGGGCGCGGGCTGCGCCCGTGGCGAGGGCGAGCGCCACGGGTACGGGGGCGATCCGGTTGGCGTGCGGGCTCAGTGCTTCGGCGACGAGGTGATCGATCGTGGGCGGCACGGCACCAGCCTACGAAGTCTCTCGGACGCGCTGATGACACCTAAACTCGAGCCGGTGGTGGCGGCCGCGTTGGACGGTGATGCTCGAGCATTGGACCTGCGTGGTCTGCGCGTGGGTTACGGCTCCGTCGTGGTGCTCGACGACGTCTCGCTCGTGATCCACCCTGGGGAGCTCGTCGGCCTCGTCGGCGACAACGGGGCAGGCAAGACCACGCTCGTCAAGGCCATCGCTGGGGAGCTGGCGATCCAGGCAGGGTCGATTCAGCCTCGTGATCGTGACGTCGCCGTGGTCTGGCAAGACGTCGAGCTCGTCGAGAGCCTGAGCATCGCCGAAAACCTCGTTCTCGGTCGCGAAGGTCGTCGCCTGGTGTCGCCTCGTCGGACGCACGCAGCCGCCCACGAGGTCCTTGCGAGAGTCGGCCTCGCCATCGACGATCTCTCGCGACCCCTGCGAACGCTCTCCGGTGGACAGCGGCGGCTCGTCGCCATTGCGCGCCAGGTCGCGAGGGAGCCGGACTATCTCCTTCTCGACGAGCCGACGGCCTCGCTCGGTGCGCTCGAGGCCGCGGCCGTGATGGCGCTCGTTGCGCGCATTCGGGAGCGTGGTGTCGGAGTCTTGCTGGTGTCGCATGATCTCGGCCTCGTCGCGAGTGCGTCGGATCGTGTCGTCGTGCTGCACCATGGCAAGGTCGTCGCGACGGTCGACGGCGGCACGGTGGGGCCGGAAGAACTCGGGGAGCTCATCGTCGCCGGGTCCTCCCAGGAGAGTTCACGACGTCAGCTGGCTCGCTTTGCGAGCCTCGTCGAGCAGGTGGCCGCCATCGACGAGGGTACCGGCGTCACGGCGATCACGGCAGCGTGTTCCGTCGCCCTCGGCGCTGTACCGGTCGCGGCGCTCCTCGGCGAGTCGATGGGGGCCCTCCGTGTCGTGAGCGCTCACGGCCTCGATCCGCTCGCGCAGACGCGACTCGAGCAGGCGATCGTCGACGCTGATGGCCCGATCGCCGAGGCGCTGACCGTCGGAGCAGCTCGCGACGGAGAGCTCGAGCTCGACGGAGAACGTCGCTCGCTCTGGGCCGTTCCGATGCTCGGACCGCGCGGAGCGATCGGGGTACTGGCCGTCATCGTCGGGCGTCCGCTCGAGCACGATCGCACTCGGGCACAGCTCGCCTCGCTCTATGCCGCGACCATCGCCACGACGGTGGAGCGCGAACGCGTGCTCCACGCCCTTGAGCAGCGCAACCACGTGCTCGAGGTGCTTCAACGCTTCCTCGAGGTGCTGGCGGGGGGTGCGCGTGTCGAACCGGCGCTGGACGCGGCGCTGTCCGTGCTGAAGGATGGTCTCGGGGCGGTCGAACTCGAACTCGTCGAGGGCGCGGCGTTGATCGAGGCGCGGCTGGACCGAGTGCCGGGGACCCTTGCGCGCGTGATCGAACTCGACGGCGCCGAGTCGACTGCGCTCCTCGCCACGCTTGGGGACGACGCCCCGCCCGATGAGGCTGCAGAGCTCCTATCTGCGGCTGCGAGTTCCGTCCGGCTCGCCCTGGAGCGCCGGCGCGTGGAGCAGGCCGAACGCGAGGCGGCGGCCTTGCGGCGATCGCAGGCACTGCAAGTTGCCTTCGTGCAGCGGCTCAGTCACGAGTTGCGCACGCCCCTGACGGCGATCACGGGGTACGCTTCCAGCCTGCTTGCCGAAGACGTGCGTTGGGACACGGAGTCCGAGCGCCGATTCTTGCAACGCATCGTCGCCGAGTCACAGCGTCTGGCCCGTCTCGTCGGTGATCTCCTCGACCTCTCCGCGATCGAGTCGGGCACCCTCAGGGTGCGGCGAGACTGGGCGGAGGTTGCCTACATCGTCGAGGCGGCCGTTGCCTGCGTACCGGAGGTGGTGGTGGACGTCGACCTCGACGACGTCCCGCCCGTCTTCGTCGACCACGACCGTATCGAGCAGGTGCTCGTGAACCTGCTTCACAACGCCGCGTCTCACAATCCGCCTGGAACGCACGTGCGTGTGACGGCACGACGCGACGACGATGGCGGGGTGGTCATCGCGGTCGAGGATGACGGGGCGCCGCTCCCGGCCGGGGTGAGCGTCGAGGAGCTCGCGCAGCGTCATCGCGAAGGCACTGGCAATGGCCTCGGCCTCGCGATCTCATCGAGCATCGTTGCCGCCCACGGCGGCGTCCTGCGGCTCGTGCCGCGAGACGTCGGCAAGCGATTCGAGGTCCAGCTCCCAGAGGCCGATGAGGCAGCGGCTGACGCCGTCCTCGGGATGGAGCGCTCATGACGTCGGTCCTGGTGGTCGAGGACGATCCGAACATCGTGGACCTGATCCGTGCGAATCTTCTCGTGCGCGGCTATCAGGTCGCGGCCGCTTCCGACCGGTCGGAAGCGTTGGCTGCGCTCGAAGCACGGCGGCCGGAGATCATCCTGCTCGACCTCATGATCCCCGGCGTCGAGAGCTTCGAGCTGTGCTACGAGATTCGCGAGCGCACCTCCGCGGGACTCATCGTGGTGTCAGCACGGCGTGGCGAGCAGGACAAGGTGACGGCACTGAACGCGGGCGCTGACGATTACCTCACCAAACCCTTCGGCATCGAAGAGCTGATGGCGAGGATCACGGCGACGCTCCGGCGAACGCGACCCGCGGCGAGCCAGTCCGACAAGGGCACGATCGTCTTACGCCCGGGTCTCGTGGTCGATCTCGAACGTCAGCTCGTCGAGCGAGATGGTGTGCCAGTGCACCTGACGCCAACCGAGTTTGCGTTGCTCGCCGAACTCATCCGTGGCGACGGTCGGCTGCTGTCGCACGCGGCGTTGTTGCGTGCGGTGTGGGGTCGCGGTTACGAGACCGAGACTGAGTACCTTCGCGTCTACATCCGGCGCCTCAGGGCCAAGCTCGAGGCGCCCGGGGACGCACCGTTGATCCTCACGCAACCGCGTGCTGGCTATCGGCTGGTGCGGGACGCGGCGTAA
Organism: Acidimicrobium ferrooxidans DSM 10331; assembly: GCF_000023265.1. Lineage (GTDB taxonomy): Bacteria > Actinomycetota > Acidimicrobiia > Acidimicrobiales > Acidimicrobiaceae > Acidimicrobium > Acidimicrobium ferrooxidans. The sequence goes on along the minus strand of NC_013124.1, from coordinate 1,657,258 downwards.
GGCCGTTTACAGATTTTTCACGTCCCGACCCAAGTGTTTACCCCTCGTTTACACACGCCTGCGTACCATCGCAGAGGCGCGGGGAACCGTCCCCGCCACGACAAGGGGGTTGTCTGTGCGAATGTCGTCGTTCTCGCGAGCGTCGCTCGTGGTCGCTGGGGCCGCGATGGCGATCGCGGCCTGTGGCTCGACCAGTTCGAGCTCGAGCGGTGGATCCTCGGGTTCCACGAGTGCGTCCACGCCGGTGGTGACAGCGGCCTCGTTCAACCGGAACTTCACCGCCATGAGCAGCCTGAGCTCGCTGGCGGCCAAGGGCAAGGGTCTCGTGGCTGCCATCTTGCCCGATACGGTGTCCTCGGCTCGCTACACCGAGTTCGATGCGCCGTTCCTCACGAAGGCCTTCCAGTTGGCTGGCCTGAAGTCCAACCAGTACATCGTCGAGAACGCCCAGGGCTCCGACGCGACCGAGCTGTCGATGGCCCAGAGCGCGATCAGCCGTGGGGCGAGCGTCATCATCTTCGATCCGCTCGACTCGGGCGTCGGTGTCGAGATCGAGAAGTACGCCGCTCAGCACGGTGTTCGCGTCATCAACTATGACCGTCTCACGCTGGGCTCCTCGCCGAGCGATTATTACGTCAGCTTCAACAACGTCCGCGTCGGACAGCTGATTGGCCAGGGATTCGTCGCCTGCGTCGCCGCGTGGCACGTGACGCATCCGAACGTGCTGGTCATGCGTGGCGCACCGACCGACAACAACGCCACCCTCTTTGCCGAGGGGTACGATTCGGTGATCGATCCGTACTTCAAGTCGGGCAAGTGGACCTTGGTCGGGACGCCTCCAGGGACGTGGACGCCGTCGGTAGCGTTGACGGAGTTCCAGCAGATGTACACGGCGCATCCCAACATCAACGCCGTGGTGACGCCGAACGATGAGAATGCTGCGCCGATCATCTCGTACCTGCAGTCGCTCCACATCGCGCCGAAGACGATCCCATTCACCGGACAGGACGCGACGCTCCAAGGATTGCAGAACATCCTGGCTGGTTACCAGTGCGGGACCGTGTACAAGCCCATCTATCAGGAGGCCCAGGCGGCCGTCTCCCTCGCGCTCTACCTGCGCGCTGGTAAGACGCCTCCGGCAGCTCTCTTGAACGGCACCACCCATGATCCGGTCTCGGGCAACAACATCCCGTCGGTGTTGCTGACGCCCGAGTGGGTCACCACCAAGAACATGGCGTCGACCGTGATCGCTGACAACTTCGTGCCGGCGTCGCAGCTGTGCTCGGGCACCTATGCCTCGGCGTGCGCGGCCGCGGGCATCAAGGCCTAGCGTCTCTCACGAGCGGGGTGCGCGGACAGTCGTCTGCGCACCCCGCCTTCGTCACGAGCCTGATGGGAGGTCCAATGACCCAGGCAGTGTCCGGCGCTCTCCTCGAGCTGCGGGGCGTCGAGAAGAACTTCGGTGCGGTGAAGGCGCTCGAACACGTCGACTTGACCGTCGTCCCCGGCAAGGTCACCGCGCTCGTCGGCGACAACGGGGCAGGCAAGAGCACCCTCATCAAGGTGATCTCTGGTATCCATCGGATCGACGGTGGAGAGATCCTGATCGATGGCCAGCGGGTCGACATTCATGATCCACGGGACGCGGAGCGTTTGGGCATCACCACCGTGTACCAGGATCTCGCCCTCTGCGACAATCTGGACATCGTTCAGAACATGTTCCTCGGGCGCGAGCCGCGTCGTCGTGGGATCTTGGACGAGGCGACGATGGAGCAGAAGGTGCGCTCGACCCTCGCGGGTCTGTCGGTCGTGACGGTTCGTTCGATTCGCCAGCCGGTGGGCTCGCTGTCGGGAGGTCAGCGCCAAGCGGTCGCGGTGGCGCGCGCCGTGCTGTGGAACTCGCGCGTGGTGCTCTTCGACGAGCCGACCGCGGCTCTCGGCGTGAGCCAGACGCGGGTCGTGCTGGGCATCATTCGTGACCTCGCCGCGAGCGGCATGTCGGTCATCCTGATCTCCCACAACCTGCAAGACGTCTTCTCAACGGCCGATCGGATTGCCATTTTGCATCTCGGGCGGATGGTCGCCCAGGGAGATCGAGCCGAGTTCGAGCCTGGTCGCGTCGTCGAACTGATGACGGGTCAATCGCTGGAGTCGGGTGCCCCGCGTGGTGCGAAGGAGGCCTCAGTCTGATGGTGGAACGAGAGCAACTCCCCGTTGATGTCGAGGAGGCCCCTTCGTCGAATGGACATGCGCCGGCGGCGGCACCGGCGAGCGCACCTGCCCAGGGTGCCGAGATCGTGCTCACGGACACCCGAAGCTGGATCTCCAGCTGGTGGCGGCGCGTGCGTTCGGGTGAGAGCGGCATGTTGCCGGTGTTGGCCGGCCTCGTCGTCATCGTGATCATCTTCCAGGCGGAGAACTCCTTGTTTCTCTCCGCCGGCAATCTCGTCAACTTGCTGGTGCAAGGCGCGACGTTCGTCCTGCTCGGCATGGCTGAAGTGTTCGTCTTGCTGCTCGGCGAGATCGATCTGTCGGTTGGGTACGTGGCCGGTGTTGGGGCCTCCGTCATGGCGATCCTGGCTTCGCCGATCATCGCCAAGGAGCCGTGGTGGGTCGCGCTACTCGCTGGCCTTGCGGTCTCCACCCTCATCGGCGTGGTGCAGGGAATCCTCATCACGAAGCTCAACTTGCCGTCCTTCGTCGTCACCCTGGCTGGTCTGCTGGGGTGGGAAGGGGTCATGCTCTACATGATCGACCACGCGGCGCCCGCGGCCGGCGGTGTGATCTCGATCTCGTCGAACATCCTCAACGATATTGTCAACGGCAATCTCTCGGTGGTCGCAGGGTGGGTCATCGCAGCGGTGGTGGTCGCGCTCTGGGGTGCGTGGATGTTCTTCGGTGCCGAGCGGATGCGGCGGGCTGGGCTCTCGGCGCCTCCGCGGGGTGTCATTGCGCTGCGTATTGCGCTCGGTGCCGTGGCTGCGGTCGTGTTGCTGATCGTGGCGAACACCAACCGCGGGGTGACCGTCACGCTCGAGGGCGTACCGTTCGTCGTCCCCATTCTCGTGGGGGTGCTTGGTCTCTACACATTCGTCCTGAATCGGACCCGGTTCGGCCGTTACATCTACGCCATCGGTGGCAACGCCGAGGCCGCTCGTCGCGCCGGCATCAATCTCTCGCGGGTTCGGATCGCGGCCTTCGCGCTCTCGGGCTTGACTGCGGGTATCGCGGGGGTCGTCTACGCCTCGCGCCTCGGATCGATCTCGGAGAACATCGACGGCGGCACGCTCGTGCTCTATGGGGTCGCGGCAGCAGTGATCGGCGGCACGAGCCTGTTCGGCGGGCGCGGCAAGATGGTGCACGCCGTGCTTGGTGGCATCATCATCGCGGCCATCTACAACGGCCTCGGATTGTTGGGCGTCAGTGCGGCAGCCGAGTACATCGTGACGGCGCTGGTCTTGCTTGCGGCCGTGACCGTCGATTCGCTGACACGACGTCGGCAGGGAGCCGAAGCACGGCGCTGACGTTGCCTGGCGCGGCCTCACATGCGCGCGCCCCTGCCAGGGTTGGCCTGGCAGGGGCGTTTGGTGTCGATACGAGAGAGCTCGGTTGGGGCGGGTGAGGACCGCCGAGCCGGTGTCGACGATCGCGGAACGACGTGTCTCGGGTCGTGTGCTTCGATGGCGCGCCCTCCGCACCGAGTGGCGTCTGCGACGCCGGGACATGAGGTAGTGCCTTGGACGGCGCGTGACGAAGTCCACCGTCATAGTGGGTACGGCCTCGCTCGCGCCAGGATTGCCGGCGGGGTCGTGCCTTCGGCCGGTTGGCGGGACGCGGTGGGCTGGTCCTACCTTGGGCCTTAGTCGACAAATGCGTGAGAGCGCCGTTCAGCTTCCCGTCTTCACACGGGAGCTGAGCGGCGCCACATGGTCGCAAGTGGTCGCGGTACCGATCGCTGCCGGGCACGAGCGCCCAGTGCGTCATGGCGCCACGATCACAAGCGCACATCGTGGTACCGGCCAGGCTCAGCACCGGGGTGTCCTGGCCAGCATCGAGGCGCCAACGAGCCGCCAGCTGAGGTCAGGGAGCGTGACGACCTCGGCAGCGAGCGCGTTCAGCCGTCGTTCGAAGGGATGCACCGACGGAGGGCCCGTCTGTGTCTACGAGTGGCGCTCCGCCGTCAATGACCTGTGACGCCGTTCGTGGAGGGTTCGGTTGGACTGGCGCTGAGGGCACCCGCGAGCTGTCCGAGGAACCCGGTCAACTCAGCTGGAATGACGTACGTGGTGGCTCCCGAGCGCGCAAGCTCGCGTAGTGCGTCCAGGTACTGGAGCATGATGGTGCGCGAGTCGGCGTTGCGTGCTTCAGGCATGATGGCACTGAGCGCATCGGCGAGGCCTTGGGCACGGAGTTTGGCCGCTTGGCGTTCTGCCTCGGCCGCCAAGATCGCCGCCTGCTTCTGACCTTCTGCCGCCAAGATCGCCGCCTGCTTCTCGCCCTCTGCGACCGTCACGGCGGCTTGGCGCTGACCCTCGGACTCGGTCACGAGCGCTCGACGGCTTCGTTCTGCCGACATCTGGCGCGTCATCGCCTCTTGGACGGCTGGCGGTGGGTTGATCTCTCGTACCTCGACGTTCGAGACCTTGACGCCCCAGCGCTCGGTGACCTCGTCGAGCTTGACTCGCAGCGTGGCGTTCATGTCCTCGCGACGCGAGAGCACGTCATCGAGCGACATGTCACCGACGATGCTGCGAAGCGTCGTCGCGGCGACGTTCAGCGCAGCGCCCGAGAAATCGCGCACGGCGACGACGCTCGTGACCGGGTCGATCACCTTGTAGAACATGATGAAGTCGATCGAGATGGGGGCGTTGTCCTTTGTGATCGCCGTCTGATGCGGGATCTCCAGGTATTGCTCGCGCAGGTCGACGAGGCTCAGACGGTCGATCACGGGGTTGATCAGGGTGAGTCCTGGACCCTTGGCGCCGATTGCGCGACCAAGCCTGAACACGACGACGCGCTGATACTCCCTGACGATGCGCACACCTCGTGCGATGAGGATGAGCGCCGCAAGGACGATGATGCCGAGAACGATGAGCGGGGCCATGGGATCCCTCCTTCTAGGCGGAGTGCCGTTGGCGATCTTCCGGCCTGGCAGCCGGAACAACCCAGACGCGCAGCCCGTCGACTCGCGTGATGAAGACGTGTGTACCCGCCGGGACGGACTCGCCCGTCTCGGTGGTCGCGGTCCAGGACTCGCCATGGACGTGAATGGCGCCGATGGGACTCAGATCGCGTTCGACGACGGCTTCCTCACCAAGTAGGCGTGCAAGCGGTGACGGTGCGGCGATCGCAGCGCGAGTGTTGAGGCCTCGAACCCCTCGTAGGCCAATGCCGGCGAGCGCAAGGCCGACGACGACGACACCAGCACCGAGGGCCCAGGCGCCGACCGTGCTGATCGCTGCCTGCGCGGACCAGGCGATGACGAGACCGAGGACGAGCCCGATCACACCGGAGACGACGGAGCCATGCGGACCAAAGTGGATCGCCACGGCGATGAGGGCGGCCGCTGCGACGAACGCGATCATGACGAAGAGCATGGTGCCTCCTCGGCTTCCAGTGTAGCCCTACGGCACATTGACAACTCGGCGGCAAGAGCAAGGGGTCACTCGCGGTCCGCCACGGCGAAGCGAGACCTCGGGGACCGAAGTCGGCGTTCTGACGGTCATGAGCCGGGGCTCGCGGAGGAGAGATCCGTGACGAGCTGGGTGGCGTGTGGTAAGGTCCGCTCGGTGCCCCCGTCGGGGCCCGACTCCGACGATCTGATCGAAGGCCAAGGGAGGCCCCGCATGCTGATCGAGATGACCGTGAACGGCCAAAGGCGACACGCTGACGTCGAGCCTCGAACCCTGCTCGTTTCGTTCCTGCGCGATGCGCTGGGCCTGACTGGGACCAATATCGGCTGCGACACCTCGTCGTGCGGTGCGTGCACGGTCTTGGTGAACGGCGAGTCGGTGAAGAGTTGTACCGTCCTTGCCGCGCAGGTTGCCGGTGAGGAGGTGACCACGATTGAGGGTCTTGCCGGGCCCGACGGAGCGCTTCATCCGGTTCAGGCAGCCTTCATGGAGCATCACGCACTTCAGTGCGGCTACTGCACGCCCGGGATGGTGATGGCGTCGCTGTCGCTGATCCGTGAGAACCCGGTGCTCGACGAGGCAACGGTGCGACTCGGGCTCGAGGGCAACCTGTGTCGGTGCACGGGTTACCACAACATCGTTCGCGCGGTTCTCGCCGCGCACGAGCGCATGGGGGTCCAGGCATGACCACGACGATGGAGCCGCAGGCAACGGGCGGGGTGATCGGGCAGCGGGTTCTTCGCAAGGAGGATCCCCGCCTCCTGACCGGCCAGGCGCGGTTCACCGATGACCTCGTCGTTCCGGGTGCGCTCTGGGCGGTGCTCGTGCGCTCGCCGATTGCCCATGGTCGGATCACGTCGGTGTCGACCACGGAAGCGGCCGCGATGCCTGGCGTGCGTGCGGTCCTGACCGGGGCAGACCTGGCATCCGAGTGGGCCGCGCCCATGCCGTGTGCATGGCCGGTCACGCCGGACATGGTCAATCCTGCCCACTATCCCCTGGCGATCGACGCCGTGCACTACCAGGGCGAACCGGTCGCGGTGGTCGTCGCCGAGACACGCCAACAGGCCGTCGATGCGGCAGCGGCCGTCGAGCTCGACTTCGCCGAGCTCGATCCGGTCCTCGATCTTGAGGCGGCCGCAGCGGGCGGACCACGAGCGCACGAGGACCTCGCGTCGAACGTGAGCTTCGTCTGGTCGTTGAAGCCGGACGAGGAGGCGGTCGAGCGCGCGTTTCGCGAGGCGGCGGTCACCGTGAGCGAGCGCTACGTGCAGCAGCGGCTCATTCCGTCAGCCATGGAGCCGCGAGGCGTGGTCGTCGTGCCGTCGCCGGTCGACGGCTCGTTCACGGTGTACTCCGCGACGCAGATCCCCCACATCCTCAAGCTGATGTTGGCGCTCACGATGGGCGTGCCGGAGCACCACGTCCGAGTGGTTGCCCCCGCCGTCGGTGGGGGTTTCGGCTCGAAGCTCGACGTCTACTCCGAAGAGCTGGTGTGTTTCGTCCTCGCTCGACGTCTCGGCGTGCCGGTGAGGTGGACCGAGGAGCGCGGCGAGAACACGGTAGCGACGATTCAGGGTCGTGGACAGGTTCAGTACATCGAGCTGGCAGCGACGGCCGAGGGACGGGTGACGGCGATACGGGTGCGTCTCCTCGCCGACATGGGGGCCTACCTCCAGCTCGTCACCCCGGGGGTTCCCCTGCTCGGTGCCTTCCTCTATCACGGGGTCTACGACGTTCCTGCCTACTCATTCGAGTGCACCGGACTGTTCACGAACAAGACGCCGACGGATGCCTACCGTGGGGCGGGCCGGCCGGAGGCGACCTATGCCATCGAGCGTGCCATGGACGCGCTCGCGCGCGAACTCGACCTCGACCCGGCCGAGCTGCGTCGACGGAACTTCATCAAGGCCGAGCAGTTCCCCTACAGCTCGGCACCTGGCCTCGTGTTCGACTCGGGTAACTACCACGACAACCTCGCCAAGGCGCTGGCACTGGCTCGCTACGACGAGCTGCGTCTCGAGCAGACGCGACGGCGTGCCGCTGGCGAGCGACGGCTCCTCGGGATCGGCGTGTCGTGCTACGTGGAGATGTGCGGCCTTGCGCCGTCGCGGGTGTTGGCGTCGTTGAGCTACGGCGCGGGCGGCTGGGAGGCTGCCACTGTGCGCATTCTCCCGACCGGCAAGGTGCAGGTGGTCACCGGCACGGCGCCGCACGGACAGGGTCACGAAACCAGTTGGTCCCAGATCGTCGCGGATCGACTCGGCATCGACGTCGCCGACGTCGATGTCTTGCACTCCGACACGGCGATCGCGCCACTCGGCATGGACACCTACGGGAGCCGGTCGCTCTCGGTCGGCGGTACCGCGGTCTACCTCGCCACGGAACGCGTGCTCGAGAAGGCCAAGCGCATTGCGGCTCACCAGCTCGAGGCAGCCGAGGAAGATCTCGAATTTGCCCAGGGGACCTTCCGTGTCAAGGGTTCGCCCACCAAGGAGCTTCCTCTCGGCGCCATCGCGTTCGAGGCCTTCACCGCCCACAACCTGCCGGACGGCACGGAGCCGAACCTCGAGGCCCAGGTCACGTGGGATCCGCCGAACTTTACGTTTCCGTTCGGCACCCACATCGCCGTGGTCGAGGTCGACGAAGAGACAGGTCGGGTCGATCTCGTCTCCTACATCGCGGTCGACGACTGCGGGAACCAGGTGAACCCAATGATCGTCGAGGGCCAGCTGCACGGGGGCATCGTGCAAGGTGTCGCGCAGGCACTCTGGGAGGAGGCGGTGTACGACGAGGCTGGCACGCTCGTGACCGCGTCGCTGGCCGACTACCTGGTGCCGTCAGCCGCCGAGGTACCGAGCTTCACCATGGGATCGACCGTGACGCCGTCGCCGACCAATCCGCTCGGCGTCAAGGGTGTGGGCGAAGCCGGAACGATCGGGTCCGCACCTGCGGTGATCAATGCCGTGGTCGATGCCTTGGCTCCGCTCGGCGTGCGCGATGTGCCCATGCCGGCCACCCCCGAACGAGTCTGGCGCCTGATCGCCGATGCAACGGCCCATCGGGCCTGACAGGGAGGATGCATGTTTCCAGCGCCCTTTGACTACCACCGAGCGCAGTCGATCGACGCGGCGATCGCCTTGGTCGGCGAGCACGACGACGCCAAGTTCCTCGCTGGCGGTCACTCGCTGCTGCCACTCATGAAGCTGCGTCTGGCCTCACCGTCGTTGCTCGTGGACATCGGCCACCTCCCGGACCTCTCGTACGTGCGCGACGATGGAGACGAGGTCGCGATCGGGGCCCTGACTCGTCATCATGACCTCGCGACCTCTGAGGTGCTTCGGCGTCGGGTGCCGGTTCTCGCTGCGGTGGCGGGCCAGATTGGCGATCCGTCCGTACGCCATCGCGGGACGATCGGTGGCTCCGTCGCTCACGGTGACGGTGCTGCCGATCTGCCTGCTGCGCTGCTCGCGCTCGAGGCGACGATGGTGGCACGCGGCGGCGGGGGCGAGCGGCGCATCCCGGCGAGCACTTTCTTTCGGGGCTTCCTCGAGACGGCACTCGCGCCTGACGAGGTCCTCACCGAGATCCGCGTGCCGGCGGTGCGGGACTACTCGTTCCAGAAGCTCAACCGTCGGGCGCAGGACTGGGCGATCGTGGGAGTCGTCGCGGTGCGCAACGGGAGCACGCGGGTTGCGTTCGTCAACATGGCACCGACGCCAGTACGTGCGATGGGCGTCGAGGAGGCGCTCGCGAGCGGTGCTGGCGTCGACGAGGCAGCCCGACGTGCCGCCGAGGGGCTCGAACCGCCGAGCGACGTCAACGCGTCTGCCGACTACCGCCGTCACCTTGCCGAGGTCCTGGTGGCACGAGCACTGCGTGAGCTTGCCTAGGTCTCCGGAGCCGCTTCGAGCGCACGGCATCGAACGACCAGAGGATCTGCGTCGTGCACTCGACGCCGTTGGCTACCTGGCCTCGCCACGGGTGGCGCTGTCTGGGTTCCTCGCGGTCTCGCTGCAGCGACCGCTGCTCTTGGAGGGGGAGCCCGGTGTCGGCAAGACCGAGCTTGCCTATGCGCTCGCGCGCGTCTTCGGCGGGTCGCTGGAGCGGCTGCAGTGCTACGAGGGAATCGACGTCCATCAGGCCGTCTACGACTGGGACTGGGGACGCCAGTTCTTGCACGTGCGCACGCTCGAGGCGCTCGCGCGAGATGCTCTGCGCGGTCGCGAGGTCGATGACATCGAGGCGGAGCTGTTCTCACCTCGGTTCCTCGTCGAGCGAGCGGTACTCCGGGCACTCGGCGGCGAGGATCCTGCCCGTCCACCGGTGCTGCTGCTCGATGAGGTCGACCGTGCAGACGAGGCGTTCGAGGCCTACCTGCTCGAAGTGCTCTCCACCTGGACCGTGACCATTCCGGAGCTCGGCGCTCGTGGGGCCCAGGTGATCCCGATCGTCGTGCTCACGTCGAATCGGACGCGTGAACTCCACGAGGCCCTGGCGAGGCGCTGCCTCTACCTCTGGGTTGACGCCCCCGGTCCGTCGTTGGAGGCCGAGATCGTGCGTCGACACGTCCCGGATGTGAGCGCTCGGCTTGCCACGGAGATCGCCCGTGTCGTCGCGGCACTTCGGCGAGAGGGCCTGTTCAAGCCTCCCGGAATCTCCGAGACGATCGATTGGGCGGAGGCGCTCGTGCGCCTCGGCATCGACGACCTCGACGATGAGCTCGTCGATGCCACGCTCGGACTCGTCGTCAAGGGACGAGAAGATCTCGAGCGCATCGAGGCGATCGGCGTGCGGACGATTCGCGAGCGTGCTGGCGTGGTGGACGGCGATGGTGGGTCGAGCTGAACGCTTCGTCGTCGGGTTCGTCGATCACCTCCGCAGCGGCGGATTGCGCGTTTCGACCTCGAGTACGATCGATTTCGAGCAAGCCTTGGACGTCGTGGGCGTTGGAAGTCGGCGAGTGGTACTCGAGACCGGACTCGCCACGTTCGTCAAGCGTGCTGACGACGTCCCTCGTTACCTCGAGCTAGCGGCCTCCTATCTCGGGATCGTCGCACCGAACGCGTCGAAGGTCGTGCTGCCGACCATGGTGGCCCTCGACGACGGCGACGACGGTGCCGGCGAGAACGAGACCGAGCGTCGCGCGGAGCGTGTCGTTCGCTACTCGGCGGTCGAGCGCCTGCACTCGGCCGACCTCGGCACGCTCGACGCCACCGAGCGCGCCGAGGCGATGGAGGCGCTCGCGGCGCTTCGTCTTGCCCCTCCGATGCGACGGAGCGCGCGCCGCCGTTCCGCACCTCGCGGACAGCTCGATGCGCGGGCGACCATGCGCGCTGCCTTCGCGACTGACCTCGAACCCATCGAGCGTCGGTATCGAGCAGCCACGACGGTTCCGCGTCCCGTGGTCTTTCTACTGGACGTTTCCGGCTCGATGCAGCCCTACGCCGTGGCCATGCTCCGTCTCGCGTGGGTGTTCGCCGCTGTCGCCAAGGTCGAGGCGTGGGCGCTCGGGACCCGTGCCACCCGCATCAGTCGAGCGCTCGGTGGGCGGGATCCTGACGTCGCCGTGGAGGAAGCGGTCGCGCTGGTCGCTGACTGGGGTGGCGGGACACGCCTCGGTGCAGGGATCGAAGCCTTCGTCCATGGCGTGCGGCGCAGCTTGCGCTCAGCGGTCGTGGTGGTGTGCTCTGATGGTTGGGACCGGGGCGATCCCGAGCAGATGCGCCGAGCGATGGCCTCGCTCCGTCGGCGCAGCGCCGCGATCGTGTGGGTGAATCCGCTGGCTGGCCTGGATGGCTACGCGCCCCTCGCGCGCGGGATGGCGGCAGCACTCGAGTACGTGGATGCCTTGGTCGCGGGTGAGAGCGTTGCGTCGCTCGAGCGGGCAGCGGTGAGGATCGTGGAGGAGGCGGGCCGTGCGTGAGGCACTCGAGGCGGTCGTCGCGTGGCGAAGGGCTGGCGTGCGCGCGGCGCTCGCCACCGTCGTCGCGGTCGAAGGATCAGGACCGCGGGAACCGGGCACCATGATGGCGGTCTCCGAGCGAGCTGAGGTCGTCGGGTCGGTGTCGGGTGGGTGCGTCGAGGGGGCCGTCGTTGCCGAGGCGCTCGCGCGGCTCGATGCCCCCGAAGCGGTCCTTGCGTCGATCGGCATCACGGGCTCCGTGGAGCGGGGGGCGGCCACGCTCGCCTTTGGCTACTCGGACGACGAGGCCATCGCCGTCGGTCTGACCTGTGGCGGTACGTTCCACATTCTCGTCGATCCTGATCCGCCAGACTTCTTGGACGAGGTCGTCGACGCCATCGGCCACGGTGTCGCGGCGAGCCTCGCGTTCGTGTGGCAGGTGGACTCGTCAGTCGATGACTACTTCGCCGCCGACCACGTGGGCGTCGCGATGCCCAAGGTCGGCGCGACGTTGGCGGTCCTCGGCGATGGTCGACGCTTCGGTAGCCTCGGCAACGAGTCGTTGGATCGGGTCGTCGCGAGAGAGGCGGCAGGGGCCATCGACGCAGCGAGGGGTACGCGCCGCGAGCTCGGTCGACTCGGCGAGACGCGCTCGCGCGAGGTCTCGGTGGTCTTGGCCGTTGAGGCGCCGCCCCCCACCATGGTGGTACTCGGCGCGGTGGACTTTGCCGATGCGCTTGCCCGAACCGCCAGATTGCTCGGCTATCGCGTGCTCGTCGTCGATGCGCGTGCGCTCTTTGCGACGAGAGAGCGCTTCCCCATGGCCGATGAGGTCGTGGTCGCATGGCCTCACGCGTGGTTGGAGGCGCATCGCGACGAGATCCAGGCGCGCGATGCGATCTGCGTGCTGACGCATGACCCGAAGTTCGACGTGCCCGCCATCCAGGCTGCCCTTGCCACGCGGGCTGGCTATATCGGTGTGATGGGCTCGCGTCGGACCCAGCGCGATCGTCGTGAGCGTCTGCGGGAGGCGGGCGTCGATCTCGACGAGGTCGATGCGAGAGTGGCGGCGCCGATCGGGCTCGACCTCGGCGCGAGGACGCCGGAGGAGACGGCGATCGCGATCGTTGCCGAGATCATCGCTCGTCGAGAGGGCAGGAGCGGTACGCCTCTCTCGGCGACGGACGGCGACATTCACGCCGCTGGTGCGTTCACATGGTGAGGTGGGTCGGAGCGGTCCTCGCGGCAGGTCGAGCGACCAGATTCGATCCACCGGGTGCGAAGCTGCGGACTCCTCTCGGTGGTCGCGCCTTGTTGACATGGGCGCTCAGCGCGTGTGCCGACGCACGTCTGCTGGCCGCGCGCGCGGTCGTGGTCGGTCGGGATCGCTTCGACGATCTCGTGCCGACCGGTTTCGAGGTGATCGTGAATCCCCATCCCGAGCGCGGCCTTGCGAGTTCGCTTGCGCTCGCGGCGGCGTGGGCCGAGGCAGACGGGGCGAGTGGCATGGTCGTCGGGCTCGCAGATCAGCCGTTCATCACGGCGCAGGCGTGGGACGCCGTGGCCGCGGCTCCCGAGGAGGTCGATCTCGCGGTGGCGACGTATGCTGGGTCGCGAGCGAATCCCGTGCGCATCGCGAGGCGCCTCTTCGGTGCACTCCCAGTCTCAGGAGACGTCGGAGCGAGAGCACTCTTCGCCCGAAGGGACCTGACGGTGGTGTCGGTCTCGTGTCAAGGTGACCCGATGGACGTCGATACGAGGCACGATCTCTCGCGCGCCGAGGAACGAGCTGATGAGGGAGAGGGAGGATAGCGGTGGAGATCCGAAACGCGTTCGACGTGCCGGCGAGTCCGGCGGTCGCTTGGAGCGTCTTGACCGATCTCGAACGCATCGCTCCGTGCCTGCCGGGTGCGGCGTTGACCGGGCGCGACGCAGATCGCTTCCTTGGCACGGTGAAGGTCAAGGTCGGACCGATCACCGCTTCGTACAAGGGTGAGGCGTCGTTCGTCTCGCTCGACGAGGAGCACGGCGTTGCCGTCCTTCGCGCCGAGGGTCGAGAGCAGCGGGGACAAGGACGGGCATCGGCGACGGTGACGGCGACGCTGACACCGCACGGCGAGGGAACGCACGTGGACGTCGTGGTCGATCTGCAGATCGCTGGCCGCGTCGCACAGTTCGGTCGTGGAGTCCTTGCGGATGTGTCTGCCGAGCTCATGCGTGAGTTCGCCGATCGGCTCGCCGACCTCTTGCAGACGCCTCCCGGCGAGGTCGGGAGCGAAGCGTCGTCGGCGAGCGACGAGGCGGGTGAGGCCACCGACTCCGCATCGACCGAGGCAGAGCCCGTGTCCGATGCGACGACGGCGCCTGCCGTTCGAACGCCTGCCGACAACCCGCCGCTCGACGTGCTCGGTGTGGGCTGGCGTCCGCTCGCTCGCCGGGCGCTCGCTCCCGTGATCGCTGTGGCGGTGGTCGTCGCGATTCTGCTGCGCCGGCGAGGACGCCGTGGCCGTGGTGCGTGAGGAGGACGAGGCGTGGGTGTCCGACCAGCTTGGTCGCCTGCCCAGCATTCCCTACACCGTTGCCGCACGCTCTCGCGAGGGTTGGCCCATCGTCATCGAACTGGCCGAATACGACCGGCAGGGCCGTCCTCAATCGAACTGGTTTTGGCTTGTCGATCGCCGACTCGTGCAGGCGGTTGCTCGAGTCGAGGCTCGACGAGGGGTTCGTAGGGCCGAGGAGCTCGTCGACCCTCGCGCACTCGAGTTGGCCCAACACGCCCATGCCTCTGCCCGACGCCACGTCCCGCATCCACGGATCGCTGGTGCGCGCGCTGGCGTGAAGTGCCTGCATGCTCACCTTGCACTGTGGCTGGCAGGGGGGTTCTCGCCGGTTGGGGTGTGGACGGCTGCTGCCGTGGTCGCGCTCGACCCGTCGCTCGCCGAGCTGCTCACCGACGTGGAGGCGTGAGCGGCGCCGAGGGCTAGCCTGGTCGTGGTGTCGAGACAAGGCCCGGATGGCGAAACGGTAGACGCAGGGGGCTTAAACCCTCCGGGCCGCTGGCCGTGCGGGTTCGACTCCCGCTCCGGGCACACGGAATACCCTTATGGGTATTGGCGTTAGGCCAGAGCGAACTCATCGAGAGGAAGAGGTATCATGGCGACCCGCAATCTGACGCTCAGCGACTTCGAGGCGACGATTCAGGAGAACGACATCGTCTTCGTCGATTTCTGGGCGGCGTGGTGTGGTCCCTGCAGGATGTTTGCGCCCATCTACGAGCAGGCGTCCGAGGTCCATCCGGAGATCGTCTTCGGCAAAGTCGACACCGAAGCCGAGCAGCAGCTCGCAGCGGCGTTCGGGATCATGTCGATCCCGACGCTGATGATCTTCCGCGAGCAGATCTTGCTGTACTCCCAGCCTGGAGCGCTCCCGAAGGAGGCGCTCGACGACCTGATCTCGCAGGTCCTTGCCCTCGACATGGACGACGTGCGTCGTCAGATCGCGGAGGCGCAGGCGGCTGAGGCCCGACAGGCCTGAGTCCGCGAGGCTCGTCGGGTCGCCACACGCGAGCCCGGCTCGGGCGTGCGACTCAGGGCCGCGTGAGCGCTGCTGCGACGAACGTCTCGAGTTCCTCGGCGAGCGGGTACGTGTTCGACGGCACAAGCTGTGTCATGAACACGACACTCACGCGTTGAGCCGGCCACACGAAGAAGGTCGTCGAGGCCATGCCGCCCCAACCGTAGGAACCTCGCGGACCGAGTCGGTGTGAGGCAATCGGATCATCGACGACCGAGAAGCCAAGGCCGAAGCCGGTCCCTGGGCGGTCGCCGGGTTGTGGCCTGGCGATCGCCATGGTGGGGATGTCCGAACCTCCGGGAAGGTGGTTGGATCGCATCGCATCGAGTGTGAGCGGTCCGACCAGGCGTGCGTCCCCGAGGCGGCCACCGAGGGCGAGTGCGATGCTGAAGCGTGTGTAGTCCTCGAGGGTCGAGAACAACCCGCCGCCACCGGAGTCGATCGGCGCCACGCGGGTCTCCGGCTGCACGGGCCCGAGGCGATGGAGCGTCCCGTCGCCACCAGGGGTGACGATCGCGGCGATGCGATCGGCCTCTGAGGCCGGAACCTCGAACGTCGTGTCGTGCATGCCGAGAGGCGAGAGGACGAAGGTTGTGAGGACGTCGGCGAGCGGTGCGCCTCGCAGCGTCGCGACCAGGTGGCCGACGACGTCGGTGGCGATGGAGTAGTTCCAGTGCGTGCCCGGGTCGAACAGGAGCGGGAGCTCGGCGTGTGCGTCGACCCAGGCTCCAAGGTCGGCGCCGTCGAGGGTGCGCTGGAGCTTGCGGTACATCGCGTCCACCGCGCTCTGGCGATGGAAGTCGTAGGTGAGACCGGCGGTGTGGGTGAGCAGATGCCAGAGCCGAATGGGTTCGATCGCCCCGCGCGTCACCGCTGGCGCGTAGCCCCCTGGCGCACCGCCAGAGACGAGTACGCGTGGTTCGGCGAAGGCGGGCAAGACCGTTGCGATCGGATCGTCGAGGCGGATCCGTCCCTCCTCGACCAGCTGGAGCGCCGCGATCGAGGTGATGGGTTTGGTCATCGAGTAGATCCGAAAGAGCGTCTGCGGCGTGACCGGGACGTTGCGCGCTCGATCGGCCCATCCGGTGTAGTGCTCGAAGGCGACCTCACCGTCGCGAGTGATGGCGACCGCGAGGCCAGCGAGGCGTTGGGTTTCGATCCAGGTGTCGAGGGTTCGCCGAAGGCGCTCGAGCACGTGCGCGTCGAAGCCGAGGCTGCTCGGATGGGCTCGCGTGAGCGACGTGGTGTCCATCTCGACACGCTACTGGTCGTGCTGGCCGTGCCCGGAACGTGGCAGCGACGGACCGAGGTGGTGGCAGACGAACAGGGGCTCCGTTGCATCGAGGATCGCGTCGAGGTCCTCGCCGAGGGTCGGGAGACGGTCGGCGAGCCTCTGACGACTCTGGGCCGCAGACTCCGGATCGAGGATGTCTCCCTCGACCATGACGGGGACCTCGAGGGCCATCAGGGTCGAGTCGTCGGTCGGCTCGACGGTCACGGCTGGGTCGATCGAGAACTCCTCGACGATGCGATGGTTGCGGAGGCGTCGGTACCCAGCCTTGCGGCCTCCAGACGTCTCCTTGTTCGCCGAGAGCTTGGCGACGGGCTCCGCAACGCCGTTGCGTTCGACGGCGACGAGCTTGTAGACGAGTTGTGCCGTGGGCACCCCACCCCCGGTGACGACCTTGGTCCCGACGCCGAATCCATCGACCGGCTCAGCGACCAGGCGCCTGACGAGCCCCTCGTCGAGGTCCCCGGAGATCAGGATGCGCGTCTTCGTGGCTCCGAGCTCGTCGAGCAGCGTACGAGCACGCCGTACCTCGACGAATGGGTTGCCGGAGTCGATGCGGATCGCCGCGAGATCGGTGCCGAACGCCTCGATCGCCTGGCGAATACCGTGCCCGATGTCGTAGGTATCGACGAGGGCGGTGGTCGAGGATCCGATCACGGCGGCCTGAGCCTCGAACGCGGCCCGCTCGCTCGGATGGGCAAGCACCAACGCATGCCCCATCGTGCCACCGGTGGGAACGCCGTAGCGTTGACCCGCGGCGAGGTTGGAGGTGGAGTCGAAGCCTGCGATCCATGCTGCACGTGCTGCGGCAACCGCAGCGCGCTCGTGGACGCGTCGAGAGCCCATCTCGATGAGTGTGGCCGTGCCCGCCGCGAGCCGTAACCGAGCTGCAGCTGTCGCGACCGCCGTGTCGAAGTTGAGAATCGACAGGATGAGCGTCTCGATGAGCAGGCCTTCGCCGAACGGCGCGTCGACCCGTAGGATCGGCGAACCAGGGAAGTAGAGCTCTCCGTCGGGGTAGGCGGCGATGGAGCCGCTGAAGCGAAAGTGCTCGAGGTAGCGAGCGGTCGGTGACCCGATGACGCGCTCGTCGACGAGCCAACGCACGATCTCGTCGTCGAAGCGAAAGGCTCGAAGCGCCTCGGCGAGCCGGCCGGTGCCACCGACCACACCGAAGCCACGACCGCCGAGCGAGCGTGCGAAGACCTCGAAGGTGGCCGGAACCTCTGCAAGGCCGCTCGCGATCGCAGTCTCGAGCATGGTGAGCTCGTAACGGTCGGTGAGCAGCGCGGTCGAGCTCACGCGGTTGGTCCTGTGGCCACGAGCTTCGGGAGGTCGACCACCTCGGTCGTACGGCCTCGCCGTGACGTCAGCACGGCGAGCGTGGCGGCGCAGAAGGCGAGACAGATGAGCGCGAAGACCTCGACGGCATCCCAGACCCGCGGACGGGCGAGCCACAGGAACTCGTCGAAGAACCGCTCGATCGACCACAATCCGAGGGCGGCGACCGCGACGGAGCCTGCCGGCATGCGCCAGCGGGCAAAGTGGCGTGCGATCCAGAGCGTGAGGAGGAAGCAGGTGAAGTCCTCGATCGACTGAAAGATCGGCACCGGAATGCGCTTGCCGATCTCGCCGGTGTAGTACATGCCGTACCACGCCTTCGTCGGCAGGCCACCGCCGGCGTACATCAGCTGAGGACCGAGAAGGCGTCCCATGGACCACGAGGCGAGCAGGACCGGTGCTGCGATGTCGAAGGCCCGGCGGAAACGGAGGTTCGGCATGTCGCGGTGGAGATACCACAACGCGGTCGGAATGCCGCCTGCGAGGCCCCCGTACGACGACAGACCGCCTTGCCACACCTCGAACACCCCGATTGGGTTGTGGAGATAGGCCTCGATGTTCGCGACAACGTGCACGACGCGGGCACCGACGATGGCCATCACGATGATAGGGATGAAACCACGCTCGAGCCAGGTGCTCGAGAGACCGAACCGGCGGAAGCGCTTGCCGAGGTACCAGTAGGCGAACCAGAAGGTGACGCCGAGGCCGAATCCGTACGTGTGGAGCACAAGCGGCCCCAGGTGGAACTCAACCGGGATTGGCTTCACGGCACCCCCTCGTCTCTGTGGTCAGCCTACGGGATGGCACGTCGACTCGCGCAACGCGATCTCAGGGTGCGCGGTGTCGTGCCGTGAGGTCACTCGCTGCGACGAGTGCGCTCGCGATCCAGCCCGAGAGTCGCCGCAGGGCCTCGTGGAGCGAGTCGGGGTGCTCGAGCTCGTTCTCGTCGAGGGACAAGGTCACGTCGTAGACCGCCTCGAGGCTGAGTTCCTCGAGATCCTCGTCGGGGTCGATGGTGGTTTCGGCCGAGACGGTTCGCAGCTCGAGCACCTCGTGATTGACGAGCGGAGGCGACTGCGATGGCAGCGATGACCGGAACGCCGCGGCGCTCATGGCGGGGCCCCGAAGGCCCGACACGCGAAGCGCGACCTCGAGGACAACGTCGATGGGTTCGTCGAGTCCCTCACCGAGCGTCCAGGATCGATAGGCACTCTGAGCCCAGGTCGACCACTCCAGCGAGATGTCCGCGCGCACACGTGGCGGCGCTTCCTCACCCGGGAGGCTTGCCGACGTTTCGTAGGTTGTGTCCCCCAGCAGGATGTCGACGTGAAGCTGCTCGTCGAGTCCGCCGCCCTCAAGCATGGCGTCTTTGAGGCTTGCGCGCAGGGATCCGATGAGGTCGAAGAGAACGTGGTGGAGCATGCCTTGGCGTCGAGCCTAGTCGTTAGGATCCGCGGGCGTGGACGGGCGCAGCACGCCGCTCATCGTGGCGCATCGCGGGGGCATGGGAGAGGCGTGCGAGTCGACCCGCGAATCCTTTGCGAGTGCAGCGGCGCGCGGTGCTACTGGGGTCGAGCTCGACGTGCGCAAGAGTGCCGATGGGGTGCTGGTGGTCCATCACGACCCGACGCTGGATCGGACCGCTGGTGTGGCGCTCTCCATCGCATCGGCGACCTGGGAGCAACTCGCGACGATTCGGCTCCCGTGCGGCACCCACGAGGCATCGCTCGCTCGACTCGAGGAGGTGCTGGCGGTGACCGAGGGCCTCGCGTGTTCCATCGACATCAAGGACGACGATGGGCCCTCGGGCGACCTCGAGGCACGCGTCATCGCGACGCTCACGGATGCGGGGGCCCTCGAGCGCTGCGTGGTCGCCAGCTTTCATCGGGGGGTTCTGGAGCGGGTGAGGTCGCGCTGGCCCGGCGTGCGGACCACCGCTGCCCCCAGTGAGGTGGCAGCCTGGATCGCTGGTTCGCGCCAGCGTCGACCCCCCTGGCGCGTGTTGTCGGTACCGCGTTCGTATCGTGGCGTTCCACTGCTCACCGAGCGGCGCGTTCGGGACGCGCACGCGCTCGGTTGCGAGGTGTGGGTGTGGACGATCAACGATGTCGCCGAGGCGACGTTCCTTGACAGCCTTGGTGTCGACGCCATCATCACCGACGTCCCGGGGCTCCTCTCGCGCGCGCTCGGTCGATCGTCGCGGCAGGCACGCCACTAGCGTGGGGCACGTCGAGGGGAGGGTCGGTGGCGCGTGTCGTGGTCGCGATGTCCGGGGGCGTCGACTCCTCGGTTGCGGCGCTCATGGCGCGTGAGGCTGGTCACGACGTGATCGGCGTCACCTTGCGCCTGACGGAAGCCGCAGGTGACCGCGGCTGCTGCTCGGTTGGGGACGTCGAGGACGCGCGCACCGTGGCAGCCCTGCTCGGCATCAACCACATCGTGGCCGACATGCGAGCGGAGTTCCACCGCGCCGTGGTCGAACCCTATCTCGACGCCCATCGGCGAGGCTGGACACCGAATCCATGCATGTCGTGCAACCGCTACGTCAAGGTCACCGCCCTCGCGGCTTGGGCACAGCGACTCGGCGCCTCCCGCTTGGTGACCGGTCACTATGCGACGGTCCTCGATGGGTCGCGGCCGATGCTCGTTCGGGGGCGGGATCGGCGTAAGGATCAGTCGTACGTGTTGGCGGACGTGCCCCCGGAGGTGCTCGCGCGTCTCTGGCTGCCGCTCGGCGAGCTCTCCAAGGACGAGGTGCGCACCCGTGCCCACGCGGCCGGATTGCCGGTGTGGGACAAGCGCGATTCGCAGGACGTGTGTTTCGTGCCCCACGGGCGAGCGGCGTTCGTGTCCGCGGCCGTCGGCTTGACCGATGTACCCGTCCGCGACGTCGCGGGTGAGCCGGTCGGGGTCACGCTGCCGTTCGAGCTGGCGACCGTGGGCCAGCGGCTTCGCGAACCCGGTCGCTCGGGGTCCACCCCGCGCTACGTGATCGCGAAGTCTCGGACGGCTGTTCGCGTCGGCAGTGCGAGCGATCTCTTGGTCGCAGCCCAGCCGATCGAGGATCTGGTGTCCTACGTGCCCCGGAGCGAGCCGCTTCGGGGCCTCGTCCAAACTGCAGCGCATGGCGTCGCGCTTCCTGGGTCGCTGTCCGAGGCGGCGGTCGCCTTCGACGAGCCTGCTCGTCGCGTCGCTCCCGGGCAGCGAGTCGTCCTCTACGACGCCAAGGATCGGGTACTCGCCTCGGCACGGGTCGTCGACGATGACTGAGTCGGCCGCTGCCCGCGTTGCCGCGCTGCGCTCGCTCATCCAGCGAGCGAGCGAGGCGTACTACGTCGCTGATGATCCGATCATGAGCGACGATGAGTTTGACGGGCTGGTCCTCGAGCTGCGGGCGTTGGAAGCGGCCCACCCCGAACTCCGTTCTCCGGACTCGCCCACCGAGAGGGTAGGCGCGCCTCCCGGATCGAGCTTCGCTCCAGTGCGCCATCGAACGCCGATGCTCTCGCTGGACAACGTCTTCGACGCCGACGAGCTCGACGCCTGGGTCGAGCGGACGCGGCGCGGTCTTGGCCACGACCCTGCGCTCTTCTTCGAGCTCAAGATCGACGGCCTTGCGCTCTCGCTGACCTATGTAGATGGCCGTCTGGCCCAAGCTGCCACTCGCGGCGACGGCGAGGTGGGCGAGGACGTGACGGCGAACGCCCTCGTCGTCGACGCGATCCCACGTCGTCTCAAGGGCGTCACGGGACCTGGGCTCGTCGAGGTGCGCGGCGAACTCTTCCTGCCCCGCTCGGCCTTTCGGGCCCTGAACGAGCGCGTGGAGCGACCGTTCGCCAATCCTCGCAACGCCGCTGCCGGGAGCCTTCGCCAGAAGGATCCGGCGCTCACCCGCGACCGCGGGCTCTCCTTCTTCGCCTACCAGCTCGAAGAGGGGCCGAGCTTCGACTACCACCACGAAGCGCTCCAGTGGCTCGGCGAGGTTGGTTTTCAGGTCGAAGCACACGCCACCCCGGTCGGCCTCGACGAGCTCGCCGACAAGCTCGCGTGGCTCGCCGAGGCTCGTGACGGGCTCGACTACGACATCGACGGTGCGGTCATCAAGGTCGACCGCCTCGAGGATCGCGTGCGTCTCGGCACGACGACGCACGCGCCACGGTGGATGATCGCCTACAAGTTCCCCGCCGAGGAGCGTCCGACCCGGCTCGTGGGGATCGAGGTGTCGGTGGGCAAGTCGGGCAAGGTGACGCCGTTCGCGGTGCTCGATCCGGTCCGGGTCGGCGGCTCGACCGTCAGTCGCGCGACGCTGCACAACGCAGACCAGATCGCACGGCTCGACGTTCGTGTCGGCGACACCGTGATCGTTCGCCGAGCCGGTGAGGTGATTCCCGAGGTGGTTCGTCCGGTACTCGAGCTGCGTCCCGACGACGCGGTGCCATGGGTCTTCCCCACGACCTGCCCGGTGTGTCATACGCCCCTCGTGCGCGATCGCGGCGAGGTCGACTGGCGCTGTCCCAACCGTCGCTGTCCCGAGCAGCTCGTGCAGCGCCTCATCCACTTCGCCAGTCGCGACGCCATGGATATCGATGGATTGGGAGAACAACGCGCGCGCCAGCTCGTCGAGGCAGGGCTCGTGGTCGTCCCGCCGGATCTGTACCGACTCACGGACGACGACCTGGCACGGCTCCCTGGGGTGCGCCACCGGAGCATCGAGCGCCTCCGAGCTGGCATCGAGGCGTCGCGGTCGCGCCCGCTCGGGCGTGTCATCTTCGCCCTCGCCATCGACAACGTCGGTCAGCACGTCGGCATGCTCGTGGCTGACGTCGTCGGCTCACTCAGTGGCCTTCGAACCGTGACAGAGGACGAGCTCTGTCGCGTCGAGGGGATCGGCCCGGTCGTTGCGGCGAGCGTCGTCGCGTTTCGAGACAGCGACCTCGGGCGCGAGATCCTCGACAAGCTCGAACGTGCTGGGGTCGGAGCCTCAGCCGATCGCCCGCGCGCGGCCGGTGGACCCCTGGAGGGCCTCAGCTTCGTGCTGACGGGCACCGTGCCGGGCATTGGCCGTGCGGAGCTCGCTGCGCTCATCGAGGAGCACGGCGGCCAGGTGCGTACGTCGGTGAGCCAGCGGACGAGCTACGTGGTGGCGGGGGCATCACCGGGGTCGAAGCTCGACGAGGCCCGCGCTCGGGGGATCCCCGTCATCGACCTCGATGGGCTCCGAGAGCTCATCGACCGTCGAGGCGGGTCGGATGCGTGATACCGTCGATCGCGGGATCGAGGTGGGAGCCCGTTGGTCAGCGTGACGTCGCCGATGGATGACATCACAGGTCGGACCCTGGTTGGTCGCTACGTCGTCCAGCGGCGCCTCGGCACCGGTGGTGCCGGTGTCGTCTACGTCGCGCTCGACCTTCGACTCGGTGCGCCCGTCGCGCTCAAGGTGCTGCGGCCGGAGCTGCGCACCGATGGCACCTTTGTTCGAGAGCTGCGGCGCGAAGCGCAGGTCATCTCGCAGATGCAGCATCCCCACGTCGTTCGTGTGCTCGACCTCCTCGACGTTGGCCCGCCGATCGGGCTCGTGCTCGTGATGGAGTACATGCCGAACGGATCGCTGAAGGATCTCGTCCGCCGTGGTCGCCGTCTCGACGATGCGCAAGTCGCCCGGATCGCCCAAGAGGTCGCGAGCGCGCTGGCTGCCGCCCATGCGCACGGTCTGACCCATCGGGACGTCAAGCCCGGGAACATCTTGCTCGACGAGACGGGCCACGTGCGCCTGGCTGACTTCGGGCTGGTGCGTCACGCATCGGAGACCTCCGGTGGGCGCCACGCCGGCACACCGAGATACGCAGCGCCCGAACAGCTGCGCTCGGCCCTGGGTGCACACGACGAGCTGGCGTCTCGCAGTGAGGCCCCGGCCGACACCTACGCGCTCGGGCTCGTGCTCTATGAGCTCGCCACTGGCTCGTTCCCGTTCGAGGGCGGGTCGATCGAGGAGGTCGCGCGCCAACGCCTCACGAAGGACGTGGTCAACCCTGAGCCCGGACGACAGCTGCTCGACGTGGTGGTTCGCATGACGCGTCGGGATCCCGCCGAGCGACCGGACGATGAGACGCTGCATCGTCTCATCGACGAACTGGTGCGCGCGCTCCCGGCGCCGTCACCGCTACCGCTCGAAAATCCTGCGCACGATCCTGAGGCCGTCCTCGACCCAAGTTCGTTGTCGGTCGCGTTCGTCCCCCCGGATCAGGGCCGCACGGCGTCGCTGACGAGCATCGAGGCACGCCCTCCAGCGCGACGTCGGCGGCGTGTGTGGCTCATGCTGCTCGTCATCGTGGTCGTGGCCGCCCTGGGTGCAACCTGGTACCTTGCCGTTCGACGCCTGAGCGTGCCGCGGCTGGCAGACCTCGAACCTGCCGCAGCACGAGCACGCCTCTCCGAGCTCGGCTTCTTCCGCATTCGGACGGGCGAGACCTACAGCGCCACGGTCGCGCCCGGACGCGTCGTGGGGACCGTGCCTGGTGCAGGGGTTGCCCTCCATCCGCTCGCGGTCGTCGAGATCCTCGTGTCACGCGGCCATGCGCCGGTGGTCGCCCCTGACGTCGTCGGCTTCATCGCCTCCGATGCTCGACGCGCGCTCTCGCGTGTCGGTCTTGGTGTGCGGCTCGATCGGGCCTACTCGGCCACCGTCTCGGCCGGCACCGTGATCCGAGAGCCCCTGGCTGGCCAACGCGTCCGGTGGCACGGCGTCGTCGTGCTGATCGTGTCCGCTGGACCGCCGCCGCGCGCCGTGCCGGCGGTCGCGGGAGAGCCAGAGGCGACTGCAGCAGCCGCCCTCCGCGCGGCTGGATTCGCCGTCACGACGTCGCAGGCGTACTCGACCTCGGTCCCATCGGGCGATGTCGTCAGCGAATCGCCGGGTGCGGGCACGGTGGCTCCGTTCGGCAGCACTGTGGCGCTCGTGATCTCGCAAGGTCCCCCCGACGTCGCGGTCCCGAACCTCTTCGACGACACCTTTGCGCAAGCGGTCGCTGCGCTCCAGGCGGATCACCTGACCTATGGCCAGCTCACGACGCCGGGCGGCCTGTCGTTGAACGGCGTTGCGTCCTACCTCGGCACCTCGGCGGTCGTCGTCGCCCAGGGTGAGCCGGCTGGCACCGAGGTCCCGGTCGGGAGCGCGGTGAACTTGGTGCTCGCCCCGAACTCGTAGGCTGCACGCAGTAACGCCGGTCAGGAAGTGGGGCATGGAGTCGTTCGATCCCGAAATCCTCGAGGGGCTTGCGAAACACGAGTTCTTGTCGCAGGCATGGCTCGAGGAGTTCGACAACCTGACGAGTCGGCTCGGTATCGAGCCCATCAGCGTGTCGGTGCCGCTGCGGATGAACCAGCTGATCAGTGGGACGCCGTTCGGCCCCGAACCGATCACGGCTCACATCGATACCACCTCGGGCATCTTGGAGATCGGCTTGGGCCTCGTGGACGAGGCGGATCTCACCATCACGATCGATTACGAGACCGCCAAGGCCATGTTCGTCGACATGGACCCCCAGCGAGCCGTCGAGGCGTTCCTCGCCGGCCGCGTCACCGTGAACGGTGACATCACGAAGCTGCTCGGGCTGGCGCAGGTCTTCGCGACCCGGGACGAGCGCGTGACGGCGATCCTGCGTGCGATCACGTCTTAGTCGGTCGTGGCCGCGTCGCTAGGATGGCGCGCGTGCAGGACGGCATCTCCACTGAGCAAGTACTCCACGTGGCCCGGCTCGCGCGGCTGCGTCTCGATGACGGTGAACTCGCGCACTACCGCGACCAGCTCTCTGGGGTGTTGGCGCTGATCGACGAGATCGCTCGGCTCGATCTTGCGGGCGTGGCCCCGATGGAGCACGTCCCATCGGAGTCGTCGTCGCTACGCCCTGATGTCGTCCAGGCAAGTCTCGGCCCCGCCGGGTTGGCCAGCGGGGATCGCCTCAACCAGGAGCAGCTGCTGGTGGTGCCGCCGATCGTGGAGCTCGACGCGTGAACTCGGAGGCGATTCTCGATCTGGGGGCGGTCGACATCGCTCGTGCGGTCCGCGAGGGTGCTGTGCGGGCCGAGGAGGTGCTCGAGGCCTACGAGGCGCAGGTCGCGGTCGAAGAGCCCGAGGTCCATGCCTTCCTCCATCTCGACTTCGACGCGGCGCGCCGCCGGGCGGCGGCTGTCGACGCCGCCGTGCGGGCCGGTCATGATCCGGGTCCGCTCGCCGGTGTACCGATCGCGATCAAGGACAACATCGTCCAAGAGGGAGTCCCGACCACGGCGGGCTCGCGGATCCTGGAAGGGTGGGTGTCGCCCTACAGTGCGACGGTCGTCGACCGGGTGCTCGCCGCTGGCGGCGTCATCGTCGGCAAGACCAATCTCGACGAGTTCGCCATGGGATCGTCGACCGAAAACTCTGCCTTTGGGCCGACTCGCAACCCGCACGATCTCGACCGTGTTCCGGGAGGCTCCTCTGGCGGGTCTGCGGCCGCGGTGGCGGCCCGCTTCAGCGCGCTTGCGCTCGGTTCTGACACCGGAGGATCCATTCGCCAGCCCGCCTCCCTCTGTGGCGTGGTCGGCGTGAAGCCGACCTACGGCGCGATCTCACGCTACGGTTTGATCGCCTTCGCCTCATCCCTCGATCAGATCGGCCCCTTCGCGGCGACGGTGGACGACGCCGCGGCGTTGCTGGCGGTACTGAGCGGGCACGACCCGCGTGACGCCACGAGTGCACCCCGCGGCCCGATCGTGAGCGATCCATCCGATCGCGACGTTGCTGGCTGGACCGTCGGCGTGGTGACGGAGCTCGCCGAGACCGCGGATCCGGCGGTGGCGGCCGCGCTCGAGGCGGCCGCCCGCCACCTCGAGCGCCTGGGTGCGAGCGTCGTCTCCGTGTCGATCCCCGAGGTGGCAGCCGCACTCGCTGCGTACTACGTGGTCGCCCCGGCTGAGGCGTCGTCGAACCTCGCGCGCTTCGATGGCGTCCGCTACGGACTCCGCGTCGAGGCGCTCACCACTGACGAGATGATGGTGGCGACACGTTCCGCAGGCTTCGGCGACGAGGTGAAGCGACGCATCATGCTCGGCACCTACGCGCTGTCGGCGGGCTATCGCGACGCCCTCTATGTCCAGGCTCAGCGCGTGCGCACGTGGCTGGCTGCCGGCTTGGCTCGTGCCTTTGCCGATGTCGACGTGCTGATCACCCCGACGTCGCCGACGACGGCGTTCCGCCTGGGAGAGCGGGTCGCCGATCCGGTGGCCATGTACCGGTCCGATGTCTGTACGGTGCCGTCGAACCTGGTCGGTGGGCCTGCGGTGTCAGTGCCCTTCGGCTACGACGCTGATCGCTTGCCGATCGGGATCCAGGTGATGGCACCTGCGTGGGAGGATGCGCGCATGTTGGTGGCGGCGCGAGCGCTCGAGGCGGGAGCCGAGCGATGAGGTGGCCGTGGCTCGAGCGCGGATTCGAGCTCGTGATCGGCCTCGAGGTCCATGTGGAGCTGCGGACCGCGACGAAGCTGTTCTGTGGGTGTGCCAACGCATTCGGGCAGGCACCCAACACGAACGTGTGTCCGGTCTGTCTCGGCCTCCCGGGGAGCCTCCCGGTCGTGAACGCGCGCTGCGTCGAGATCGCCATGGCGGTCGGAGCCGCCCTGGGATCGCGCGTCCAGAGCAGCCAGTTCCACCGCAAGAACTACTTCTACCCGGACATGCCAAAGAACTACCAGATCTCGCAGTACGACGTGCCGATCTGTGCGGGCGGTGCGGTCGAGCTCGATGGGGGTCGACGGATTCGCATCGAGCGGGCTCATCTGGAGGAGGACACCGGCAAGCTCACACACGTGGGTGGAGGGGGCCGCATCGAGTCGGCCGAGCGGACCCTGATCGACTACAACCGAGCGGGCGTGCCGCTGCTCGAGATCGTGTCGGCCCCTGATCTGCGCGACCCTGACGAGGTACGCGCCTACGTCAGCGAGCTCCGTGCGATCGTGGTCGCCGTCGGTGCGAGCGACGGGCGCATGGAGGAGGGGTCCCTGCGTGTCGACGCGAACGTTTCCGTCCGACCGATCGGTTCGGAGGAGCTGCGGACCCGTGTCGAGCTGAAGAACCTCAATTCGTTGCGCTCGTTGCAGCGTGCCATCGCCGCCGAGGCGATGCGCCAGATCGAGAGCTATGAGCGCGGTGAGCCCGTGGTGCAGCAAACGCGCCACTGGGACGAGGCTCGCGGTGCGACCGTCGGCTTGCGGACCAAGGAGGCCGCCGAGGACTATCGCTACTTCCCCGAGCCGGACCTCCCGCCACTCGTGGTCGATCAGGCCGCCGTCGAGGCGATGTCGGACCTACTCGTCGCCTCGCTGCCGCGCACACGCCGTGCTCGCCTCGCCGACGCGGCCGTCAGCCCAGACGTGCGCGAGACGGCGGTGTCGGAGGAGCTGTGGGCCTACACCCGAGTTGCGCTCGACGCCGGACTTCCAGCGACACTCGTTGCGAGGCGAGTCGCCAACGAGATCGCGCAGGTGCGCTCGCAGGGCGTCGAGATCGATCCCGCGCGCGTGGTCGAGGTCCTCAAGGCCGAGGCAGACGGCCTGCTGCTCGCCCAGCAGGTCCGAGAGGTGCTGCGTATCGCTGCCGAGCGTTCGGATCCGATCGAGGCCCTCGTCGCGGCCGTGGCGGGCGGACGGGAAGGGCTCGAAGCCGAGGCTGCGAGGTTGGCAGAGGAGGTCGCGGCGTCGGCGCCCGAGGAGTGGGGGCGCTTCGTGGCGGGCGACGCCAAGATCGCGGGGTTCCTCGTAGGACAGGTGGTGCGCCGTTCGGGTGGTAAGGTCCCTGGTCAGCTCGCCCGCCGTGCGCTCGACGAGCGCGCCTCGTCGGAGCGTAGTTCGACGTAGGGTAAGCGGTTCGGGCGGGCCCGCACGGCAAACGAGCTGTCGGCGTTGTCGCCGACGTCGCAGAGCAGGGGGTGTCAACGTGGAGCGGCGGCAGCTGAAGGTTCGGAGCCGGGACGTCACCGAGGGGCCGACGCGAGCACCAGCGCGCGCGATGCTTCGCGCGGTTGGGCTGGTCGAGGAGGACTTCGACAAGCCGCAGATTGCGGTCGCCTCATCGTGGAACGAGGTGACACCATGTAATTTGCCGCTCGGTGAGCTCGCCAAGCGGGTCAAGGCTGGCGTGCGGTCAGCCGGCGGCGTGCCGCTCGAGTTCGCAACCATCGCGGTATCGGACGGCATCTCCATGGGTCATGAGGGGATGCACTCGTCCCTCGTGTCGCGCGAGGTCATCGCGGATTCGGTGGAGCTCATGGTGCACGCCGAGCGCATGGACGGACTCGTGACGCTTGCCGGGTGCGACAAGTCGCTCCCCGGCATGATGATGGCCGCGGCACGGCTGGACCTAGCGAGCGTGTTCGTCTACGGCGGCTCCATCCTCCCGGGTCATCTGAAGGATCAGCGGCTCGACATCGTCTCGGTGTTCGAGGCGGTCGGTGCATATGCTGCCGGACAGATCAGCCAGGACGAACTGAGCGCGATCGAGCGCAACGCGTGCCCGACGCCCGGTTCGTGCGCGGGTATGTACACCGCCAACACCATGGCCTCGGTGTCCGAAGCGCTGGGCTTGGCGCCGCTCGGGTCGGCGTCCGCGCCAGCGGTGGATCGCCGTCGTGCAGACGCGGCGTTCGAGGCGGGCGAACTCGTCATGCGCCAGCTCGAGCTCGGGATCACGGCGCGACGCATCCTCACCAAGGAGGCCTTCGAGAACGCCATCGCAACCGTCATGGCGCTCGGCGGGTCGACGAACGCCGTCTTGCACCTGATGGCGATCGCGAACGAGGCCCGTGTCGAGCTGCGGCTCGATGACTTCAACCGGATCGCCGCGAGGGTTCCGCACCTCGCCGACACCAAGCCGCACGGCAAGTTCTACATGACCGACATCGACCGCGTCGGCGGGGTCCCGGTCGTGCTGCGTGAGCTGGCCGAGGCGGGTCTCGTCCACACCGACGTACTCACGGCCACGGGGCGAACCCTCGGTGATGAACTCGATGCGTATGATCCGCCAGCGGCCGATGGAGTCGTGATTCACCGTCTCGACGACCCGATTCATGCCGTCGGGGGTATCGCCGTGCTGACGGGAAGCCTCGCGCCGCGCGGATCGGTCGTGAAGGTGGCCGGCATCGACCAGGATGTCTTCGAGGGGACGGCCCGGGTGTTCGACCGCGAGGAAGCTGCCCTGACCGCCATCTTGGCCGGGGAGATCCGCGCTGGCGACGTCGTCGTGATCCGCTACGAGGGCCCGAAGGGCGGGCCCGGCATGCGCGAGATGCTCGCCGTGACCGGTGCGATGAAGGGGGCGGGACGCGGTTCGGACGCGGCGCTCGTCACCGACGGTCGCTTTTCGGGGGGCACCCATGGACTGTGCGTCGGTCACGTGGCTCCCGAGGCCGCCGACGGCGGCCCGATCGCGCTCGTGCGCGACGGGGACCGGATTCGCATCGACGTCCCGAACCATGCGATCGATCTACTCGTCGCCCCGGACGAGCTTGAGCGACGACGAGCGTCGTTCGCGCCCTTGCCCCCTCGCTACACGAGCGGTGCGCTCGCGAAGTTCGCGGCGCTCGTGCGCGGTGCCGATGTTGGGGCGGTGACCTCGGCAGGATTCGACGACGACTCGCGCTAGGTTGGGTGCCATGGCGACGAATTCGCTCGTACTCCTTCGCTAGGGCACGGCGTCCTCCGTCGTCGTGCCCATCGGACCTCCCTTGCGGGAGGTCTTTTGCTATCCGGGTCGCGGTAGACGGTCTGAGGAGGAGTTGGCGGCGAGCGCCGAGCACAAGGGGGTCACGACATGCGGTTGACGGGAGCACAGGCGCTGGTGCGCGCCCTCGAGATGGAGGGCGTCGACGTGGTCTTCGGGTTGCCGGGGGGCGCGATCCTTCCGGTCTACGACCCGTTGCTCGATTCCCCCATCCGGCATGTGCTCGTGCGTCACGAGCAAGGTGCTGGCCACATGGCGGAGGGCTATGCGCAGGCGAGCGGTCGTCCGGGCGTCGCCATCGTCACGAGCGGTCCGGCGGCGACCAACATCGTGACGGCGGTCGCCGACGCCGCGATCGACTCCGTGCCCATGGTGGTGATCACCGGCCAGGTCCCGACCGGGGCGATCGGCTCTGACGCCTTCCAAGAAGTCGACACGACCGGCATCACCATGTCGGTCACGAAGCACAACTGGCTCGTGACCGACCCGGCAGACATCCCGCGCGTGGTGGCGGAGGCGTTCCACGTCGCCACCACTGGACGTCCGGGCCCCGTGCTCATCGACCTCCCGAAGGATGTCTCAACTGGCGAGCTCGAGTGGTACTGGCCGCGCCGTCTCGACCTGCCCGGGTATCAGCCCGTGACCAAGGGCCACCCCAAGATGATCGAACAGGCTGCGGCGCTCATCACCGCGGCTCGGCGGCCGGTCATCTATGCGGGGGGCGGCCTGGTCCGTGCGGGGGCCGAGCGAGAGCTCCGAGCGCTCGCGGAACGCACAGGTATCCCGGTGGTGACCACCCTGCTCGCTCGGGGCATCATCCCCGACGACCATCCGCTCGCGCTCGGCATGCCTGGCATGCACGGCACCTATGCCGCCGTCATGGCCATGCAGCGCGCTGACCTGCTCATCACCCTTGGAGCACGCTTCGACGATCGCGTGACCGGCCGTGTCAGCGCGTTTGCTCCCGAGGCGAAGGTCATCCACGTCGATGTCGATCCGGCCGAGTTGGGGAAGGTGCGCCGTGCCGACGTACCGATCGTCGGGGACCTGCGCAACGTCTTGCCGGAGCTGCTTCGGCGCTTGCCGGCCGAGCCGGCCGACCTTGGGGCCTGGCGTGCGACGATCGCCGAGTGGCAGCAGCGCTATCCGCTGTCGTACGTCCCGAGCGAGCCAGGCTCTGCGACGAAGCCCCAGTTCGTCGTGGAGCGGTTGCGAGCATTGACGCCGGACGACACGATTTTGGTGGCTGGCGTGGGTCAGCATCAGATGTGGGCCTCGCAGTTCTGGACGTTCCGTGCGCCACGCCAGTGGATCAACTCGGGTGGGCTCGGGACGATGGGTTTCGCCGTGCCGGCGGCGGTCGGCGCCAAGGCTGCCCGGCCTCGGCAGATGGTCTGGGCGATCGATGGTGATGGCAGCTTCCAGATGACGGCGCAGGAGATCGTCACCGCATCGGCAGAGCGCATCCCGATCAAAGTGGCCATCTTGAACAACGGCTATCTCGGCATGGTCCGTCAGTGGCAGGAGATGTTCTACGACGAGCGCTACAGCGAGGTCTATCTCTCGCCGGACCTGCCCGACTACGTGCGCTGGGCCGAGGCGATGGGGGCGGTGGGCATGCGGGTCGACGCCCCCGAGGAGGTCGACGCTGCCATCGAGAAGGCCAACGAGGTGGACGACCGGCCCGTCGTCATCGACTTTCGGGTCGATACCTTCGAGAAGGTGTACCCGATGGTGCCGGCCGGAGCATCGAACGATGACATCGTGCTGCCGCCTCACCTCGTGGGGGATGGTCGATGAGCGCCTCGTCGAATCTGGTCCCCATCGGCGCAATTCGCCAGCCCGTCCACGGGCGGCACCATATTCTCTCGGTCCTCGTCGAGAACAAGGCGGGGGTGCTCGCTCGGGTCGCGCTCCTGTTCTCACGACGGGGGTTCAACATCTACTCGTTAGCGGTCGCACCCACGGACGACGAGCGCTTCTCTCGGATCACCATGGTCGTCGACGTCGAGACCGCGCCGCTCGAGCAGATCACGAAGCAGCTCCACAAGCTCATCAACGTCCTCAAGATCACCGAGCTCGACCCGTCGGACGCCGTCGAGGTCGAGTCCATGTTGGTGACGATCGTGGCCGAGGGTGGGTCCCGGTCACGAGCACTCGAGCTCGCCGAGTTGTTCCGCGGCCAGGTGCTCGACGTGAACGCCGAACGGCTGACCTTGATGTTCGCGCTCGCGCCGTCGGCACTTGACGACGTCGAGGCGCTCCTTGGAGAGTTCGGGATCGTCGAGGTGCAGCGCAGCGGTAGGATTGCGCTGGCCAGACTACCCAAGCCAGTCAGACGAGTGGCACGACGAGGAAAGGTGAGCTGACGCGTGGCTCAGATGTACTACGACAAGGACGCGAATCCCGCTCTCATCACTGACCGGCGCGTCGCCATCATCGGCTACGGGTCCCAAGGTCATGCGCACGCGCTGAACCTGCTCGACTCGGGGGTGCCGGTACGTGTGGGGCTCCGCGAAGGGTCCGCGTCGGCCGACAAGGCCCGTGCCAGTGGACTCGAGGTCTCCAGTGTGGCCGACGCCGTTCGCTGGGCCGATCTCGTCATGCTGCTCGTCCCGGACACGACGGCGCCGACGTTGTGGCGCGAGCAGGTTGCCCCCAACCTCCAGCCCGGGAGCGCGGTCGCGTTCGCGCACGGCTTCAACATTCGCTTTGGATTGATCGAGCCCGATCCGAGCGTCGACGTGATCATGATCGCCCCGAAGGGTCCGGGCCACTTGCTTCGCAGAACCTACGAGGAGGGCGGCGGGATCCCGTCGCTCATTGCAGTCGCCAACGACGCCAGTGGTCGCGCCCACGACACGGCGCTCGCGTACGCCTGGGCGATCGGATCGACGCGTGCCGGTGTGCTCGACACCACCTTTGCCGAGGAGACCGAGACCGACCTCTTCGGTGAGCAGGTCGTGCTGTGCGGTGGACTCTCGCAACTCGTTCGCGCAGGGTTCGACACGCTCGTGGAGGCTGGGTATCAGCCAGAGAGTGCCTACTTCGAGTGCCTGCACGAGCTCAAGCTCATTGTCGATCTTCTCTATGAGCACGGCTTGTCTGGCATGTGGTTCTCGGTGTCAGAGACCGCCGAGTATGGCGGCCTGACCCGCGGACCGCGCATCGTCAACGACGAGACCAGAGCCGAGATGCGTCGCGTGCTCGACGAGATTCGCTCCGGAGCGTTCGCCTCCGAGCTGGTCGACGAGATCGCGGCAGGCCGCCCCCGTTTCGAGGCCTTGCGGCGTGAGGCGCGCGAGGCCCAGATCGAACAGGTTGGTCGAGATCTGCGCGCAATGATGCCGTTCCTGGCGTCGGCGACCAAGCTCGACCAGGTCTCGGGTGGGTGAGCCCGAGAGCACTGGTTCGCCCCGGTCTCTGGGGGCTCGTGACGCTCGTCGTCGGGGAGGCCGTTCTCGAGCGTGATCTCCACCTGCTCGGCGGTGACAGCCTGGCTTGGGTGGCACGAGTCGTCGCGGCGACGGTGATCGCGCTCGTGGCGATCGGGATCGCGATGCCAGCCGCGGAGCACGACAGCGCGCGCTCGGTCGCCGCGGAGCTGATCGTTGGCGTGGTTGCGGGGGCCGCACTCGTGCTCCCGCTTGCCCATGGACATCGCTCGGACGTGGTTCGCGGGACGTGGATTGCGGTTGGCGTCTCGCTCGGCGCCGTGCTCGGGATCGTTCGCCGGGGTGCGCGGAGTCGGCGTCGTGCGGTGATCGTCGGCATGCTCGTGATCGCTGTCGTGGTGGCTGGTCGCGTCCCGAGCGGTGCGCTCGCTGCGAGCGTCGGTGCATGGCTGTTGGGTCGCACCGATGCCGTGGCGGTCGTCGGCCTCGGGATCCTCGCGCTCGCGTTGCGCATCGGCGTCGGGCGCCTTGACGTGCGGCCGTCGGGACCACGTCGCGGTGCCGATCGACCGCACGGTGTCGTGGAGGCGGGCCTGCTGCGTGCCCCGATCGCCACGAGTACATGGCTCGGCCTCGGACGCGGTCGTGCCGCGGCCGGTGTTGCGCTGCTCCTAGCGGGGACCGCGACCGTTGCGGGGCTGGCGGCGCTCGTACGTGGCGACCCTGCGGGCGCGGTGCCGGTGGTGGTCGGGGTCCTCGCGCTCGGTCTCGTCGTTGGACGTCCGCTCGGGGGATTCCTCGACTCGCGAGGGCTCGTTGCCCTGCTGCCGGTGCGTCGATCGCGCGTCGTTCGGGTGAGTGCGGCAGCGGACCTCCTCGTCCTGGCCGTCGCTGTGCTAGCGGGTGGTCTGCTCGCTCCGGTGCCGCTCGGGCTTGCGTCGTCGGTGGTCGTGGTCGGCCTCGTCGGCATCGCTGCTGCCACGACCGGTGTCGCGTGCGTCATCGCGGTGCTCCATGATCGCGACGTGTGGACTCGGAACCCGGTCATCCCGATCGTCGCCATGCTCGCTGGCGCGCTGTTCGTGACGGCCCCTGCCGTGCAGGCCAACCTCGGCCTCGCGCAGCACGCGCTGATCCTCGAGGATGTGGCCGCTGCGGCCTCGTTTGGTGTGGTCGTCGGTCTCGCGGGCGTGTCGTTCGCGAGTTGGTGGGGCCGTGACTCGCGAGCGTGATGCGCTCCTCTGGGGCGAGGGGCAGCTCTGGCAGCCTGGCGGTCCGGTGTCACTGACGGAGCTGACGCTCGTGGGGAAGGAGCGGGCCGTGCTTGTGCTCGAAGACCCCGGCGCGTTCTTTGAGCTCGCTCGTGGTGACACGGAGGCCGGCGGGGCGCTTCGTGTGCGGGGTGCGCGGCTTGGGACGCTCGAAGGCCGCGCGATGGGTGCGGTCGCGGCTCGCGATTTCGAGCCGGTGGAGGGCCTGACGGTCGCCGAGCACCTCGTGCTCGCCGTCAGGCTCGCGCGCCGAGTCGGTTCGGCGCCGGTTCCCTCGTTCGCGGACGTGCTTCGGGCAAGCGGATTGGAGGGGCGAGACGGCGCCGTCGCGGTCGATCTCTCACCGCGTGCGCGCGCGCGACTCGAGCTGGCCATGGCCCTGGTCCGCCCGGCGGTCGCGAGGCTGTTGTGGGTCGAGGACGCAGACGTGGTGCCGGAGGTGTTCGATCGCGTCCTTCGCGAGTCGATCGGGGGCGCAGTCCTCGTCGTCGGTCGACGTCCAGTCGAGGTTTCGGGAGCGGTGCGCTTCGCGGTTCAGGGCTCACGGCTGACTCGGGCCACGCGACCTGGGCGGGGTTCCTCGTAGACTCTCCAGCGAGCGGGCACGATGTGAGGAGTTGCGATGGTCAAGACCGTGGATCAGGATCAGTCGACACAATCACAGTCCGGTGACCTGCGCCAGGGTTCTCGTCCACGGGTGGTCGTGGTGGGTGCGGGCTTTGCGGGATTGGCCGCGATCGAGGTCCTTCGGGATGCGCCGGTCGAGCTGGTCGTCGTGGATCGCCACAACTTCACCACGTTCCAGCCGTTGCTCTACCAGGTCGCGACTGCGGGACTGAACGCCGGTGACGTCGCCTATCCGTTGCGCACCGTGTTGCGCAGAGCGCGTCACGCGCACTTCATCCAAGGGACGTTGGCCGAGGTCGACGCTAAGCGTCGCTTCATCGGACTCGAGGATGGTCGTATCGTCGACTACGACTACCTCATTCTCGGGATCGGGGCGAGCGCATCGTTCTTCGGCATCCCGGGTGCGGAGGAACGGTCCCACACGATCTACACGCTGGACGCCGCCGTCGACGTTCGGAACCATATCTTCCAGCGCTTCGAGTATGCAGCGAGCCACGGCGTGCACGACGGCGTGCTGACCTTCGTCGTCGTCGGTGGTGGCGCGACCGGCGTCGAGCTCGCAGGCGCGATCGCTGAACTCGCACATCGGGCGCTCTACACCGATTTCACCATGCTGGGGCCGGACGACGTGAAGGTCGTCCTGATCGAGCAGCGTGGGCGTCTCCTCGAGGCGTTCCACGAGGATCTCTCGGAGTACGCCCGTCGAGAGCTGCGAGCGCGTGGCGTGACGGTGCTGCTGAACGAGACGGTCGAGTCGGTTGAGGAGGGCTTGATCGTCCTCAAGAGCGGACGTGAGATCCGCAACGGGCTCGTGCTGTGGGCTGCAGGCATCGCCGTTCCGCCGGTGGTGTCGAAGCTCGGTCTGCCCACGGGCCGCGGTGGGCGCATCATGGTGGGCTCGGATCTGCGCGTCGTCGGATCGGATCGGATCTTCGCGGTCGGGGACGTCGCGCTGTCGACGAATCGTGACGGCGCGCCCTTGCCCCAGCTCGCGCAGCCCGCCCTGCAAGGAGGCGAGCACGCAGCACGCCAGATCCTCGCCTTGCTCGCTGGTAGCGAGACGGAGCCGTTCCGCTACCGGGACAAGGGCATCATGGCGACGATCGGACGCCGCGCTGCCGTCGCGGAGCTTGCAGGAGGCGTGCGGCTTCACGGAACCCCCGCATGGGTCTCGTGGCTGCTGTTGCACGTCGCCTTTCTCCTTGGTTCGAGGAACAAGGCGTCCGTGCTCATGAACTGGTCGTGGCACTATCTGTCGTGGGGCAAGGGCCCGCGGGTCATTCTGGGGGGTTAGACCGCAGCTCGAAGGCGGCATCGAAGGGAACGAGCTCGCTCGTGGGAACTAGCGACGAGGAACCGCCGATGTCGGGGACGCATCCGGCTGAGCGGTTCGGCGACGACGAGTGGCCTCGCGCCGGGCGCCCTGTCGCGGTCGTGGGTTGAAGATCGCCTGAACGGTGGTGGGCTCGGGAGCACGACGGATCGAACGTGCGGTCGCTTCGAGCGTGCCGAGTCTTGGCGTGGGAGCGCACCAGACGCGTGGTTGGCGGTGGCGCGAGTTGACGTCCGTCAGGCTGGCCAGGCCTCCACGAACCTGTGGCAGCCCCGTGAAGGCCTGCGGTGTGGGTCGCCTATCTCTCGACCTGGCTATCCCGCCACGCAATGGGTCGTCTCACCATTGGCGCAATGCGCGCAGCGTCCGCACGTGCTCGTCGAAGTCCGCGGGGTCGAACGCCTCGGGATCGAAGAAGTCGCCCACCCAGTCGCGGTATTCACGGTGCCGAGGTTCCGCGCGGTCGGCTCGGACCTCGAGGTGTTCCGCGTACCCGAGAGGCTCGCCGCAATCCTCGGGCTGTCCGCCGCGGCGCCCGTCGATGCTCGCAAGGTAACGCCTGTCGGGTTCGGCGGGGAACCCCTTCTCGATGAGGACATCCTCTCGCCAGTCGTCGCCGAAGTCGTAGCGGTCGAGGAACCGGCTGTCCTCGCCGGCCACCCGAGAGAGGCGAACCCGTCGATCGGCCACCCGCGGTCCGTGTCCCAGTCGTCAGCCATGTCCGGCATCGCATAGCGCACGCCATCGTTCTCGAACTCGTGCACGTGGGCGTCGGCCCACCCCAGGGCTGCCTGCATGTCGTCATGGAGCACTGAGAGCGTCGTCCCACCGGGCACGAGGGGTCGTCGCCAGGCGGGCGGCTCGATGTCGCGCAGTGTCGGCTGGATCTGGTAGGCGACCCGTCTCCGGGAACGAGCGACTCGCCGGGACCCTGAGTGGCGACATCACCTTCTGGCATTTCGTGGGCGCTTCTACGTTCTCGAGCCAACGGACCATGGCGTTCGGAGTGCGCGCCGACGCGCGCTGGCCGATGGATGCCGCCGCCGGGTGTGTGCCTTCAGCCCACGTGCTGGATGGCATTGCACTGCAGGCGTCTACGCCGCAGCTTCGGTCGCCTCGGGGCCGTCCCTCTTGGCGTGGTGTGGGGGGCGAGGGCTAGGTGTTGGTGTGTCGCGCCGAGTTCGATCGTGAACGCCGATCTCCCTGAAGGAGTTGGTGGGTTCGGCCGCGAGGATCGAGGTCTCGACGAGCCTGGTCCCGGGGCGAGTGACAGCACTGTGCTGCCCACCGAGGTGGCCGGGTGAGTCACCCAAGCTCGCATTGGGGGCGCGACGCCAGCGGCGAGAGCCGCGTTGCCGGACTTCGCACAGGGTCCGTGGCGATTTTTTGCCCCCCAACCGTGCACGACCCGTTCCGACCCCGCTACACTGATGAATCCCACGTGCTCCAAGAGCACCGCTGGGGGTGGGGCAACCCACCAGCCACGACGAGCAGCTTCGGGTGCCCTCGTGGCAGAGCCCCGACAGGGGCGCAGGTTGACATCGCGAAGAGGGAAGACAAGCCAGTGCGGGCGACCCGAGCACAAGCTCGGTGTCACCCCGACAACACAAACGGTGGGACCAAACCCACCAACCATGATCGACTCTCCCCCACCCGAGACCCACGTGTCCCGGGGCGAGGCGAGCGAGGGTGGACTCCACCCTCGGAACGATCTCCAATGGAGAGTTTGATCCTGGCTCAGGACGAACGCTGGCGGCGTGCCTAACACATGCAAGTCGTACGCGGTGGCTTGCCACCGAGTGGCGAACGGGTGCGTAACACGTGAGGAACCCACCCCGACGTGGGGGATAACACCGGGAAACCGGTGCTAATACCGCATGTGCTCCCCTGACCGCATGGTCGAGGGAGCAAAGCCTTCGGGCGCGACGGGACGGCCTCGCGGCCTATCAGCTTGTTGGTGGGGTAACGGCCCACCAAGGCGACGACGGGTAGCTGGTCTGAGAGGACGATCAGCCACACTGGGACTGAGACACGGCCCAGACTCCTACGGGAGGCAGCAGTGGGGAATATTGCGCAATGGGCGAAAGCCTGACGCAGCAACGCCGCGTGGAGGACGAAGGCCTTCGGGTTGTAAACTCCTTTCAGCAGGGACGAAACTGACGGTACCTGCAGAAGAAGCCCCGGCTAACTACGTGCCAGCAGCCGCGGTAAGACGTAGGGGGCGAGCGTTGTCCGGATTTACTGGGCGTAAAGAGCTCGTAGGCGGCTTGGCAAGTCGGATGTGAAATCACCAGGCTCAACCTGGTGTCGCCATCCGA
Source organism: Acidimicrobium ferrooxidans DSM 10331 (assembly GCF_000023265.1). Lineage (GTDB taxonomy): Bacteria > Actinomycetota > Acidimicrobiia > Acidimicrobiales > Acidimicrobiaceae > Acidimicrobium > Acidimicrobium ferrooxidans. The sequence continues at coordinate 1,617,815 of NC_013124.1, read as the reverse complement.
TACTGCCATGGCTTGAGTCCGGTAGAGGATCGTGGAATTCCTGGTGTAGCGGTGAAATGCGCAGATATCAGGAGGAACACCAATGGCGAAGGCAGCGATCTGGGCCGGTACTGACGCTGAGGAGCGAAAGCGTGGGGAGCGAACAGGATTAGATACCCTGGTAGTCCACGCCCTAAACGTTGGGCACTAGGTGTGGGGCCTCATTCGACGGGCTCCGTGCCGACGCTAACGCATTAAGTGCCCCGCCTGGGGAGTACGGCCGCAAGGCTAAAACTCAAAGGAATTGACGGGGGCCCGCACAAGCGGCGGAGCATGCGGCTTAATTCGATGCAACGCGAAGAACCTCACCTGGGCTTGACATGGAGGGAAAAGCCGCAGAGATGCGGTGTCCTTCGGGGCCCTTCACAGGTGGTGCATGGCTGTCGTCAGCTCGTGTCGTGAGATGTTGGGTTAAGTCCCGCAACGAGCGCAACCCTTGCCCTATGTTGCCAGCGGGTCATGCCGGGGACTCGTAGGGGACTGCCGGAGTTAATTCGGAGGAAGGTGGGGACGACGTCAAGTCATCATGCCCCTTACGTCCAGGGCTGCACGCATGCTACAATGGCCGGTACAAAGGGTCGCCAACCCGCGAGGGGGAGCCAATCCCAAAAAACCGGTCTCAGTTCGGATCGCAGTCTGCAACTCGACTGCGTGAAGTCGGAGTCGCTAGTAATCCCGGATCAGCACGCCGGGGTGAATACGTTCCCGGGCCTTGTACACACCGCCCGTCACACCACGAAAGTCGGCAACACCCGAAGCCGGTGGCCCAACCCGCAAGGGAGGGAGCCGTCGAAGGTGGGGTCGGCGATTGGGGTGAAGTCGTAACAAGGTAGCCGTACCGGAAGGTGCGGCTGGATCACCTCCTTTCTAAGGAGTGGCCACAACGAGTGGCCGCACCCAGTCGAAGCACTGGCTCCCTCTTCGCGAAGCACCTGCTGCGCGGCAGCTTGAGAACTCCAGAGCGAGCACGAGTATCACAACTCCAAGGTACGAAGGGCCAACGGTGAATGCCTTGGCGCCTGGAGCCGATGAAGGACGTGGGCGACTGCGATAAGCCATGGGGAGCTGTCGACCAAGCGTTGATCCATGGATGTCCGAATGGGGAAACCCGGCGTGGGGAATGCCACGTCACCCCTGCCTGAACACATAGGGCAGGAGGAGGGAACGGGGGGAATTGAAACATCTCAGTACCCCCAGGAGAGGAAAGCAACCGCGACTCCCCTAGTAGCGGCGAGCGAACGGGGATCAGCCCAAACCCGGGCGGTGTCAAGCCTGGCGGCGTTGCCGTCCGGGGGTAGCGGGAGCGACGAGGAGGGTGCGCCAGCCCCTCCAGGGAGTTACCAAGCAGCGCGTGAGCCGAAGCGACTGGAACGTCGCGCCACAGGGGGTGACAGCCCCGTAGGCGAAGCGAGCTGCCTCCCCGTCGCCACCCAAGTAGCGCGGGATCCGGGAAAGCCCGTGTGAATCTGCGAGGACCACCTCGTAAGGCTAAGTACTCCCAGGCGACCGATAGCGAACTAGTACCGTGAGGGAAAGGTGAAAAGCACCCCGAGAGGGGAGTGAAACAGATCCTGAAACCGTTGGTCTACAAGCAGTCAGAGCCCGCGAGGGCGATGGCGTGCCTTTTGAAGAATGAGCCAGCGAGTTACCGTAGGTAGCGAGGTTAACCCATGCGTGGGGGAGCCGAAGCGAAAGCGAGTCTGAACAGGGCGACGAGAGTTGCCTGCGGTAGACCCGAAGCCGAGTGATCTATCCATGGGCAGGCTGAAGCGGGGGTAAGATCCCGTGGAGGGCCGAACCCACCCTGGTTGAAAACAGGGGGGATGACCTGTGGATAGGGGTGAAAGGCCAATCAAACTCGGTGATAGCTGGTTCTCCCCGAAATGCATTGAGGTGCAGCGTCAGGTGTTCAGCATCGGAGGTAGAGCACTGGATGGGCTATGGGGGCCCACAGCCTTACTGATCCCAACCAAACTCCGAATGCCGATGCTCCAGAGCCTGGCAGTGAGACCACGGGGGATGAGCTTCGTGGTCGAGAGGGAAACAGCCCAGACCGCCAGCTAAGGTCCCAAAGTACCGGCTAAGTGGAAAACGATGTGGAACCGCCCAGACAGCCAGGAGGTTGGCTTAGAAGCAGCCACCCTTCAAAGAGTGCGTAATAGCTCACTGGTCGAGTGGTTCCGCGCGGATAATGTAACGGGGCTAAGCCGGTCACCGAAGCTGCGGGTCCGGTGACGTACGTCACCGGGCGGTAGGGGAGCGTCGAGCGTGCCGTGAAGGTGAGGCGTGAGCCGAGCTGGAGCGCGCTCGAGTGAGAATGCTGGCATGAGTAGCGAACGAGGGGTGAGAATCCCCTCCGCCGAATGCCTCAGGGTTCCTGGGCAAGGCTCGTCCACCCAGGGTGAGTCGGGAGCTAAGGCGAGGCCGCAAGGCGTAGTCGATGCACAACCGGTTCATATTCCGGTACCGCCCCGATCGCGTTTGAGCGATGGAGGGACGCAGGAGGGTAGGTGATCCCAGGCGTTGGTCGTTCCTGGGGAAAGCGTGTAGGGCGAGGGCCAGGCAAATCCGGACCTCACGAAGCCTGAGACGCGACTCCGAGCCCACTTCGGGCGAAGTCACTGATCCCATGCTGCCGAGAAAAGCTTCTAGCGAGTGATCGAGGCGCCCGTACCCCAAACCGACACAGGTAGGCAGGTAGAGAATACCAAGGCGAGCGGGAGAACTGTGGTTAAGGAACTCGGCAAATTACTTCCGTAACTTCGGGATAAGGAAGACCTCGGTAGGGTGAAGGGCCTCGCGCCCGGAGCCCGAGGGGGTGTCACAAACCAGGGGGAAGCGACTGTTTACTAAAAACACAGCAGCGTGCCAAGTCGCCAAGACGATGTATACGCTGTGACGCCTGCCCGGTGCCGGAAGGTTACGGGGAGGGGTTAGCCCGCAAGGGCGAAGCTCTGAACCTAAGCCCCGGTAAACGGCCGCCGTAACTATAACGGTGCTAAGGTAGCGAAATTCCTTGTCGGGTAAGTTCCGACCCGCACGAATGGCGTAACGACTTCCCCACTGTCTCAACCACAGACCCGGCGAAATTGAAGTACGAGTAAAGATGCTCGTTAGCTGCATCAGGACGGAAAGACCCCGTGGACCTTTACTGTAGCTTGATGTTGAGCTTTGGTTCCGATTGTGTAGGATAGGTGGGAGCCTGCGAAAGGGGAGCGCTAGCTTCCCTGGAGGCGTCCTTGAAATACCACCCTGTCGGTGCTGGAGCTCTAACCGCGACCCGTGAATCCGGGTCCGGGACCGCGTCAGGTGGGCAGTTTGACTGGGGCGGTCGCCTCCTAAAGAGTAACGGAGGCGCCCAAAGGTTCCCTCAGACTGGTTGGCAATCAGTCGTCGAGTGCAATGGCACAAGGGAGCTTGACTGCGAGACCCACATGTCGAGCAGGTGCGAAAGCAGGGCATAGTGATCCGGCGGTCGCATGTGGAAGCGCCGTCGCTCAACGGATAAAAGGTACCCCGGGGATAACAGGCTCATCTTGCCCAAGAGTCCATATCGACGGCAAGGTTTGGCACCTCGATGTCGGCTCGTCGCATCCTGGGGCTGAAGTCGGTCCCAAGGGTTGGGCTGTTCGCCCATTAAAGCGGTACGCGAGCTGGGTTTAGAACGTCGTGAGACAGTTCGGTCCCTATCCGATGCAGCCGTAGGAAACTTGAGAGAGGCTGTCCCTAGTACGAGAGGACCGGGACGGACGTAGCGCTCGTGTGCCAGTTGTCCTGCCAAGGGCACGGCTGGTTAGCGACCTACGGAAGGGATAAGCGCTGAAAGCATATAAGCGCGAAGCTCGTCTCAAGATGAGGTTTCCCACAGGGTCAACCTGGTAAGGCCCGTGGTAGACGACCACGTTGATAGGCCGGAGGTGTACGCACGGCAACGTGTTCAGCCGACCGGTACTAATCGGCCGAGGACTTGGAGCTCCTCGTGCTCGCTCTGGAGCGCTCGACGCCGCAGATCGTCCGGGCGGTGGCCATGGCGGTGGGGAAACACCCGTTCCCATTCCGAACACGGCCGTTAAGCCCACCAGCGCCGATGGTACTTGGGGGGAGACCCCCTGGGAGAGTAGGGCGCCGCCGACCGGGCTTTCGTGACGAGCCGGGATCCTTCGGGATCCCGGCTCGTCGTGCGTTGGGGCTGTGTCGAGGCGTTGGGACTGTGTCTGGCCCGGATTCGGAGGTTGCGATGCGCGTGCTACAGCGGGTGCTCGGGGTGGTCTTCGTGACGCTCATCGGGCTCGGCTTGATCGTGGTGGGTCCGTCGCCGGTGCTGGGGTCGGTAGTTCGCGAACTGGATCACGGGCACGGTGAGCTGGTGCGCGTGGCTGGGGTCCTCGAGCGCGTGAGCAACGGTGCGCGCGGACTGCGTGTCGCGGTCGGGAGTGCTGAGCACGAGGTCAGTGTTGCCGAGGCGGCGTGCGCAAGTGGTGTCGGCGGGCTCGTCCAGCAGCTGGTGCCGCAGGCAGGTTCGCTGTGCCGTGGCCTCGGCCCTGTCGCGTCGGAGGTCGCGGCCGGTGGTCGGACCCTCGCGTCGGTCGAGGGGCGTGTCGTCGTCTTCGAAGCAGAGGTGTCATCCGTGCAGCGGCGGATCGCGACGGCTCGCTCATGGGTCCTTCGTGTTCGGGTGGCCGCGGACCTACTGCTCGCGCTCGAGATCGCTTGGGGAGTGGTCGCGGGCGCAGCCTGGCTGAGGGGCCGTCACGCAGCGAGTGCCGGCCGACCGGTCGCGGAGGCCGCGGTCTAACGCGCCGTGGGGACGGCGCTGAGCTCGGCGAGGGTCGCGTCGACGAGGAGGCGTCGACGGAGCGCGTCGTGGGCGACGCCGCGGAAGCGCCCTCGCTTGCGCAGGTCGTCCGAGGAGGCGCCTCCGCGGAGATGGTAGGCGTCGATGACTCGGGTGACGTCGGCGAGGACGGGCGCGCGGCCTTCGAGCGCGGCGAGGGCTGCAGCAATGGCGGCGACCCCAGCCGTGATGTCCTGGTGCTGTTCGCCAGCGACGAGATCGAGCTCGCCTTCGACCAGGGTCAACAGATGGTAGCCCCACCCTTGATCGGGGCCCGGTCGCCCGCGAGCGGGCCCGGTGTCGAGTCGACGTCCACGCAGCGCCGCGGGGCGAGCCAGCGGGGCGCGATCGACCTCCTCGGCCCAGAAGGCGGGTGCGACGTCGCGCTCGGGGACGATGGTGGGGTCTGGTTGGGCCATGGTTCCTCCTGCTCTACCATTCCTCGCCTCGGTCGCGGGCGCGAGCGATCGCCACGATGAGGCCGTCGAGGAGGGCTTCGAACGAAGCGTCGATGACGTTGGTCGAGACGCCGGTCGTCGTCCAGGTGTCTTCTGGGTCTTGGAAGTCGATGAGGACACGGACGGTGGCGTCCGTGCCCTGGTCTGAGTCGAGGACACGTACTTTGAAGTCCGTCAGCTTGACCGTCTTGAGGAGGGGGAAGGCGGGGTCGAGGGCTGCGCGTAAGGCTTCATCGAGGGCGTTCACCGGACCGTTGCCCTCGGCGGTCGCGATGACACGCCGATCGTTCACCGTGAGCTTGACGGTGGCTTCGGTGGCCCGGGGTCCGTCGGTCATGCAGTCGGAGATCGTGCGATAGGACTCGACGGCGACGTCGTCGAGCGTCCAGCCGCTCGCGCGTCGCAGCAGGAGCTCGAGCGAGCCGTCGGCGGCTTCGAAGTGGTAGCCACGATGCTCGAGATCCTTGAGACGGCGGAGCACCTCGGCGATGTCGTCCTCGCCGAGGTCGATCCCGAGTTGCGTGGCTTTGAGCTGAATGCTCTGGCGTCCGGCCATCTCGGAGACGACGAACCTCGTGGTGTTGCCGACGAGTGTGGGATCGATGTGCTCGTAGGCGTCGCGACGACGTGCGATCGCGCTGACGTGGAGGCCCGCCTTGTGCGTGAAGGCCGAGGCCCCAACGTAGGGGCTCTGTGGCGGCAGGGGTTGATTGGTGAGCTCGGCGATGTGGCGCGATACGGTCGTGAGCAGCTCGAGGTTCTCCGGCGGAATCGTGCGTACCGATCGCTTGAGGCTGAGCCCCGCGATCACGGGTACGAGGTTCGCGTTGCCCGTGCGCTCGCCATAGCCGTTCATGCACCCTTGCACCTGGATCACGCCGTGGGCCACCGCGAGGAGCGAGTTGGCGACCGCGCACCCCGAGTCGTTGTGGAAGTGGACCCCGAGCGGTGTTGCGACGGCAGCTCGTACGTCGTCGACGATGGGTCCGACGTCATCAGGCAGCGTGCCGCCGTTGGTGTCGCACAAGACCAAGCGTTCGGCTCCGGCGTCGGCGGCTGCGGCGAGGACGTCGAGGGCAAAGGACCGGTCGTGACGCCAACCGTCGAAGAAGTGCTCTGCGTCCAGCATGACGCGGATCCCGTGGTCGACGAGCCAGCGAACCGAGTCCGCAACCATGGCGACCGCTTCTGGCAGGGAGGTGCGGAGCGCATGGATGACGTGAACGTCCCACGCCTTGGCCACGATGCAGGCCAGGCCGACGCCGGCATTGGTGAGTGCAGCCAGGTTGGGGTCGCTCTCCGCGGTCGTCGAGGCTCGTCGGGTGGATCCGAAGGCGACGAGCTGTGCGGTGTGGAGCGCGAGTTCGTCGCGAGCCCTGGCGAAGAACGCTGCGTCCTTCGGGTTCGCGCCGGGCCACCCTCCCTCGATGTAGTGAACACCGAGGGCGTCGAGCTGGCGCGCAACCTTCAGCTTGTCGTCGACCGAGAGCGAGATCCCCTCCTGCTGGGAACCGTCGCGCAGGGTCGTGTCGTAGATCTCGACCTCTGCGGGGAACCCTGCGCTCATAGGACGTCAGCCGTGGACATAGGTGAGCCAGGACTCGTGCTGCGGATCTTCGCCGTGCACCGCCGCGTAGTAGCGCCGTTGCAGCTCTCGGGCGAGTGGACCGGGTTCTCCGGTACCGACGGGCCGATCGTCGACGGAGGCGATCGGTACGACTTCGGCGGCGGTGCCCGACAAGAAGACCTCGTCGGCGATGTAGAGATCGGACCGGAGCAAGTTGGCCTCGCGCACCGGGATCCCGGCGTCGGCCGCCAGCGTCATGATGGTCTGTCGCGTGATGCCCGCGAGCGCCCCCGCCGCGATCGGTGGCGTCACGATCGCGCCGTCGAACACCGCGAACAGGTTCTCCCCTGTGCACTCGGAGACGTAGCCTTGCGGGGAGAGGAGAATGGCTTCGTCGTAGCCGGCCTTGATCGCCTCGGCCTTGGCGAGCGCCGAGTTGACGTAGCCTCCGGTCACCTTGGCGGCCGGAGGGATCACGTTCGGGTCGTGTCGGCGCCACGACGACACCTTCGCACGCACCCCCTTGGCGATCCCCTCGTCGCCCAGGTAGGCCCCCCACGGCCACGTCGCGATCGACACCGAAATCGACGAGGACAGGGGCGACAGGCCCATCTCGCCGTAGGCGGTGAAGGCGACGGGCCGGATGTAGCACGCCGGTTCTCCGTTGGCCGCGACGACCGTCCTCGTCGCCTCGATGAGCTCGTCGACGCTGAAGGGGATCTCCATCAGCAGCATGCGCGCCGAGCGATGCAGCCGGACGAGGTGCTCTCGCAGTCGGAACACGGCGGAGCCGCGTGGCGTATCGTAGGCACGGATGCCCTCGAAGACGCCGTAGCCGTAGTGGAGCGCGTGGGTGAGCACGTGAACCTTCGCCTCGCCCCACGGGACCACCTCGCCGTCCATCCAGATGACCTTGCCCTCAGCGATCGCCATGACGCACCCTTTCTGCATAGAAGTCACCGATCTGCGTTGTCGTTGCCGACGGGGGCGGGAGGACCGACAGCGCTGCTTCGATACGCGACGCGGCCTCGTGCTCGCCGAGGAACTCGAGCATGGCTCCCGCCGACCGAATGGCCGCCCATGGGTTGGCGGTGTTGGTGCCGACGCGGTCGTGAGCGGCACCGTGGACGGGCTCGAACAGCGAGGGTCCGGTGCGCGCCGGATTGAGGTTGGCAGAGGCTGCGTAGCCGATGCCCTGCGTGACCGCAGCGGCAAGGTCGGTCAAGATGTCGCCGAAGAGGTTGTCAGTGACGATCACGTCGTAGCGCCCCGGATCCTCGACGAGGTAGATCGACGCCGCGTCGACATGGTTGTAGGCCGTCATGACGTCGGGATATTCGGCCGCGACCTCTGCAAAAGTCCTGCTCCAGAGGTCGCCAGCGTAGGTGAGGACGTTGGTCTTGTGGACGAGCGTCAGATGCTTGCGTGGTCGGGAGCGCGCTCGCTCGAAGGCGTAGCGCACGACGCGCTCCACGCCGTGACGAGTGTTGAGCGATCCCTGTTGGGCAACCTCGTGGGCCGTTCCGCGATAGAGAAAGCCGCCTTCGCCCGCGTAGGGCCCCTCGGTGTTCTCGCGAATGACGACGAAGTCTGCCTCGCGCCGCGTGACGGTGACCGAGGGGTCGATGGTGCGAAACGGACGCTCGTTCACGTACAGATCGAGTTCGAAGCGTAGGCGCAGGAGCAGGCCACGTTCGAGCACGCCAGGCGGGACCTCCGTCGAGCCGATCGCCGGTCCGATGGCGCCGAGCAAGATGGCGTCGTGGGAGCGGAGGAACTCGAGTGTGGCGTCGTCGAGGACCTCGCCCGTTGCGAGATAGTGCGCCGCACCGAGCTCCACTGCTCGGGTTTCGAGGACGACGCCCGTCGCCTCGACCACCTTCAGCGCTTCTCGGATGACCTCGGGGCCGATGCCGTCGCCGCCGATGACCGCTACGCGGTGGCCCACGTTGCTCCCTTCTAGGTCGGTCGCTTCTCGATCAGTCGTCGCACCGGTGGTGCTCCGTCGGACGATGCTGGTGCTACCGATGCGTCGATCGGCCTGCTGGCAGCTCAGTGTACCCTCGGATGCTGGTCGGCTCAAGCCTCGGCGTCTCGGCGCCGGCCGCTAGGATCGTCGTCAATGAGCGAGGTAGAGATCTCACAGGCGACGTACGACGCCCTGGTTCAGGAGCTCGAGGAGCTGACAACCCAGGGGCGCATCGAGATCGCCAAGGCGATCGAGGCTGCCCGTGCGCTCGGCGATCTCAGCGAGAACGGCGACTACCACGCCGCGAAGGACGCCCAGGGCAAGATGGAGGCGCGGATACGCCAGATCCAGCAGATCCTCCAGAGCGCTCGGGTGGTGTCGGCGGACCTTCCGACGGACGAGGTGCGCCCGGGTGTGGTCGTGGGCCTTCGCTATGAGGGTGAAGACGATGTCGAGCACTATCTCGTCGGCTCCATCGAGGAGCGGCACCCGGGGCTTGAGGTTGTCTCGCCGACCTCGCCACTCGGTGAGGCACTGCTCGGGGCGCGCGTCGGTGCCTGGGTGGAGTACGAGGCGCCACGCGGTACCCTGAAGGTCCAGGTCGTCGAGATCGGGCCGCTCAAGACCGCTCGCTAGCGGCCGACGGGAGGGGGGTAGCAGCCGATGAGCACAACGCTCGTCGACAAGATTTGGGATGCGCATGTCGTCGCCCAGGGAACCGAGGACGAACCGGACCTGCTCTACGTCGACCTGCACCTCGTGCACGAGGTCACCTCGCCGCAGGCCTTCGACGGGCTGCGCGCTGCGGGTCGTCGGGTACGACGCCCTGACCTCACGGTCGCGACGGCGGACCACAACGTGCCGACGGTCGGCATCGACCAGCCGATCGCCGACCCGATCTCGGCGGCGCAGCTGGATGCACTCGCGACGAACTGTGCCGAGTTCGGGATCTCGTACTTCCCGATGGGGTCCCAGAACCAGGGCATCGTGCACGTCATCGGTCCGGAATTGGGACTGACGCAGCCAGGGATGACCATCGTGTGCGGCGACTCGCACACCGCGACCCACGGTGCCTTCGGCGCGCTCGCCTTCGGTATCGGCACCAGCGAAGTCGAGCACGTCCTCGCCACGCAGACGCTCCCGCAACGTCGACCGCGCACACTCGCGATCGAGGTCGAGGGCACCTTGGCCGAGTCGGCGAGTGCGAAGGACCTCATCCTCGCGGTGATCGGCCAGATCGGTACCGGCGGAGGGATCGGACACGTCATCGAATATCGCGGTGAGGCGATCCGTCGGCTGTCGATGGAGGCTCGCATGACGGTCTGCAACATGACCATCGAGGCCGGTGCGCGTGCGGGCCTGATCGCCCCGGACGATGTGACCTTCGCGTATCTCGAAGGTCGCCCGTACGCCCCGCGTGGCCGGGCCTTCGACGAGGCCGTGTCTGCATGGCGAGCGCTCGCGACGGATCCGGACGCGGTCTTCGATCGCGTCGTTCGCATCGACGCCTCGACGCTCACCCCTCGAGTGAGCTGGGGCACGAACCCCTCGCAGGTCATCGGTGTCGATGACGTCGTTCCCGACCCTTCGTCGTTCACGACCGAGCACGAGCGCCAAGCAGCCGAGCGAGCGCTCGCCTACATGGGGCTCGAGCCCGGGACGCCGATGCGAGAGGTGCCCGTCGACGTCGTCTTCATCGGCTCGTGCACGAACGCCCGTCTCGAGGACCTCCGGGTCGTCGCGAGCGTGGCGCGTGGACGACGGGTCGCCCCGGGCGTGCAGGCGCTCGTGGTGCCGGGGTCACGGCGCGTCAAGGAGGCGGCCGAGGCCGAAGGCATCGACCGCGTCTTGGTCGCTGCTGGTTTCGAGTGGCGCGAACCAGGCTGCTCGATGTGTCTTGGGATGAACCCCGATCAGCTCCGGCCTGGTCAGCGCTCTGCGTCGACCTCGAACCGCAACTTCGAGGGCCGCCAGGGTCGCGGCGGACGAACCCATCTCGTGTCGCCTGCCGTGGCGGCTGCGACGGCACTGGCGGGCCACTTTGCCACACCGGCGGACGTGGAGGGCTGAGCATGGAACCCATGCGTGAGTGGGCCGGGCGGATGGTGCCGCTCGGGCGCAGCGATGTGGACACCGACCAGATCATCCCGAGCGAGTGGCTCAAGCGCATCTCGCGCACCGGATTCGGCGAGGGACTGTTCTCCGAGTGGCGCGAGGATCCGACGTTCGTGCTGAACGACCCGCGCATGGCCGGTGCGACGATCCTGGTGGCACGGGAGAACTTCGGCGTCGGGTCCTCGAGGGAGCACGCCGTGTGGGCGCTCACCGATTACGGGTTTCGGGTCGTCGTCTCGCCCCGGTTCGGGGATATCTTTCGTCAGAACGCCACCAAGAACGGGCTCCTCCCGGTCGTGCTGGACACGGCGATCGTCGAGCGCCTCCTCGAGGCGAGCGCGTCCGATCCGACGATCGTGGCGAGGGTCGACGTGGTCTCGGGTCGCTTCGAGGTGCCAGAACTTGGCCTTGAGGCATCCTTCGCCCTCGACCCGGCGGTTCGGCACCGGTTCATCCACGGCCTCGATGACATCGGCATCAGCCTGCAGCACGAGGCCGAGATCGAAGCCTTCGAGGCACGACGACCGTCCTGGCTGCCTCGCCTCGAAGGCTCCGCGTCGGCGTAGGGCCTTCGCCTAGGCCGTCTGGGGGGCTCGAGCGTCGTCGGCGAGGCGCTCGATGACCCAGTCGATGGCGTCGCGCAGCCGTTCGACGTCCGCCACCGGTGTCGCGGGAAACGTTGCGATACGCAGCTGGTTGCGGCCGAGCTTCCGATAGGGCTCGACGTCGACGATGCCGTTCGAGCGCAGTACCGCAGCGAGCGCCTTGGCGTCGACGGTGTCGTCGAAGTCGATCGTGACGGTCACGGGCGAGCGCAGTGCGGGGTCGGCCACGAACGGTGTCGCGTGCGCGTGCGTGGTTGCCCACGCATAGAGCACGTCGGAGGCTTGGCGCGAGCGTTCGTTGGCCCCCTTGAGGCCGCCGAGCTCGAGCAGCGCCTTGATCTGGAGATCCATGAGGAACAAGGTTGCGATCGCCGGGGTGTTGTAGGTCTGGTTGAGCCGCGCGTTCTCGAGTGCGGTCAGGAGCGAGAGCGTGGCCGGGATCGCTCGGCCGCTGGCGGCGATCCGCTCGATCCGCTCGATCGCCCGAGGCGAGAGCATCGCCACGAAGAGGCCGCCATCGGAGGCGAAGGCCTTCTGTGGTGAGAAGTAGTAGGCGTCGACCTGGGAGGGATCGAAGACGATCGCACCCGCCGCCGAGGTCGCGTCCACGAGGACGAGCCCGTCCTCGCTGGGGCGGGTCACCTGGGTCGTGACGCCGGTCGAGGTCTCGTTCTGGGTGAGCGCGTAGGTGTCGACGGCAGGGTTGGGCTCGGCGGCGGGTGCCGAGCCGGCCTCGGCTCGGCGCACGTCCGGTTCGTCGAGGTGGGGCGTCGCGGCGACCACGCTGGCGAACTTCGAGGAGAACTCCCCGAAGGCGAGGTGCTGGCTCTTGTGCTCGATCATGGAGTACGCGGCGGCGTCCCAGAACAAGGTCGCGCCACCGTTGCCGAGGATGATCTCGTAGCCTTCTGGGGCGCTGAAGAGCTCGGCCAGGCCCTCTTGAACGGACGCGACGAGGCCGCGGACGGTAGGCCGTCGATGGCTCGTGCCCATGAGCGTCGTGCCGGTCGCGGCGAGCGCCTCGAGGTGGGACGGAGGAATGCGTGACGGGCCAGATCCGAAGCGGCCGTCGCTGGGCAGCAGGTTGCTGGGTAGTCTGATGGCGTCCGCGTCGGGCATGGGTGCTCCTCCTTCGTGTGGCCCTTGGTCACCTTCGCTGCCTCGAGGCTCGCTTGGTGCCTGGCAAGGGACACTGTAACCGTCCGGATTCCCTTCACGGGGCGTGAGGAGGCCGAGGTCCATGCCACGAGGTCGTATCGCCACCAGACTCACCGAGCTCTCACCGTCGGCCACACTGGCGATCGACCAGCGAGCCAAGGCCATGGTGGCGTCGGGCATCGATGTCGTGAGCTTCGCGGCCGGCGAACCGGACTTTCCGACCCCCGACTTCATCGTGGAGGCCGCCACCGCAGCCGCACGTGATCCTCGGAACCACCGCTACACGCCAGCGGCTGGGTTGGGCGAGCTTCGAGAGCTCATCGTCGAGGTCACCAAGCGTGACAGCGGACGGGTGGTGAGTCCTTCGAACGTGGTCGTCACGAACGGCGGCAAGCACGCCATCTACGAGGCCATGGCCGCTATCGTCGAGCCCGGCGACGAGGTGCTGATCCCCGCGCCCTACTGGGTGTCCTACCCCGAGATCGTGCGACTCTTTGGGGGCGTGCCCGTTGCAGTGCCGACCACCCTCGCGAACGGGTTCAAGGTGACCCCCGAGCAGGTCGAGGCGGCGATCACCGATCGCACCGTTGCGTTCATCCACGTCTCGCCCTCGAACCCGACTGGGGCGGTCTACAGCCGAGACGAGTCCCGAGCGCTGGCCGAGGTTCTCGAGCGGGCCGGGATCTGGGTGCTCACCGACGAGATCTACCAGCACCTGACCTACACGGGGCAGCGCGCGACGTCGCTCGCGGAGGTGGGCACCGAGGCCCTCGAGGCGAGGCTCATCCAAGTCAACGGCGTTGCGAAGACCTTTGCGATGACGGGTTGGCGCGTCGGTTGGATCGTGGCCCCGGCACCGGTGGCGTCCGCGGTGGCGAACCTGCAGAGCCAGCTGTCGTCCAACGTCGCCAACGTGTCCCAGCGTGCGGCGATCGCCGCTCTCGAGGCCCCGCTCGAGGCGACGGCGCCCATGCGCGATGCGTTCGCGCGCCGGCGCACGACGATCGTGAGCGCTCTTGCTGGCATCGAAGGGTTGGACGTGCTGTGGCCCGACGGGGCGTTCTACGTCTTCCCGTCGCTCGCGCGCGTCCTCGAGGTGCAGATGCCAAGCAGCAGCGCGCTCGAGCTCGCTACTCGGCTCCTCGAGGAGGCGCACGTCGCGGTCGTGCCCGGCGAAGCCTTCGACGGCCCTGGGGCGTGGCGACTCTCCTACGCACTCGGCGACGATGCCCTGGAGGAGGGGGTTCGCCGAATTGCTGAGTTCATTGGTAGGCTTTAGGGCTGAGCAGGGAGAAGGAGCGCGCGATGGCGAGAGTGTTGGTGACGGAGACGATCGCTGAGGAGGGCCTCCAGCTGCTCTCTGACGCGGGTCACGAGGTGGTGGTCCGCACCGGGCTCGACCACGATGGCCTCCTCGAGGCGGTGGCCGACGCCGACGCGCTGATCATTCGCTCTGCGACCAAGGTCACCGCCGACGTGCTCGAGGCGGCTCACCACCTCGTGGTGGTAGGTCGTGCCGGCATCGGACTCGACAACGTCGACGTCGAGACGGCGACCAAGCGCGGGGTGATGGTGGTCAACGCCCCGCAGTCGAACATCGTGTCGGCCGCCGAGCACACGCTGGCGCTCCTGCTGGCGCTGGCGAGACACGTCCCGCAGGCCCACGCGTCGGTGCAGCGCGGTGAGTGGCGGCGCAGCGCCTTTCAGGGTGTCGAGCTCTACGGCAAGACGCTCGGCATCATCGGCCTGGGGCGGATCGGGGCGTTGGTCGCCCAGCGCGCCAACGCGTTCGGCATGCGGCTCGTTGCCTATGACCCCTACATCTCGCAGGAGCGCGCGCGCAAGATGGGCGTGACCCTGCTGGACCTCGACGAACTCATGGCGACGTCCGACATCGTCACCATCCATCTGCCGAAGTCGAAGGAGACCGTGGGGCTCGTCGGCGCGGCGCTGCTTGCCAAGGCCAAGCCCGGCATCCGGATCGTGAACGCTTCTCGTGGAGGGATCATCGACGAGGCAGCGCTCGCCGAGGCCATCGCCCGTGGGCACGTCGCGGGCGCAGCACTCGACGTGTTCGCCGAGGAGCCGCCGACCAACTCGCCGATCGTGGGGCTCGATCAGGTCGTGCTCACCCCGCATCTCGGAGCCTCCACCGCAGAGGCGCAGTCCAAGGCCGGCGTCACGATCGCCGAACAGGTCCTGCTCGCGCTCGCGAACGAGTTCGTCCCCTTCGCGGTCAACGTCAATGCGGGCGAAGCATCCGAGCTCGTTCGCTCGTTCCTCCCGCTCGCCGAGGCGCTCGGTGTATTGCTCGGGGCGATCGAGGGCAAGCTTCCCGAGCAGCTCGAGATCGCCTACGAGGGCGAGTTGGCCTCGGAGGACACGCGACTCGCGTCGCTCGCTGTCTTGCGTGGGATCCTCTCCGGTGCGGTCGAAGAGCCCGTGTCCTACGTCAACGCGCCGCAGCTCGCGGCCGAACGTGGGCTGTCGGTACGAGAGTCGACGCAAGTCGCCTCGGCGAACTATCACTCTCTCCTCGTCGTGCGCTCTGGTGCGCACGTGGTGGGGGGGACGCTCGCGGGTCAGCGGGCGAGCGAGCCACGGGTCGTCCTTGTCGATGGCCACTGGGTCGAGGTTCCTCCGTCGCGATGGATGCTGGTGGTTCGCAATGTCGACCGACCTGGGATGGTTGGGGTCGTGGGCTCGCTCCTCGGGCAGGCCGGTCGCTCCATCGACGCCATGGCGGTCTCGCCGCGCACCGACGATGGCACTGCGCTGATGGTGCTCGGCGTCGACGGCCCGATCCCGGACGAGGTGTTGACCGAGCTGGATGCCACCGACGGCATCATTTATGCCCGGACGGTCACGTGTGCCGTCGCTGGCCTCTAGGGTGTCGTGCGTGCGTGCGCGTCGTAGCGAGCAGCTCCTTACCTAGGCCAGCCGCGATCGCGGCTGGCCCGACCCTCCTTGCCTCCGGCAGGAGGGTCGTCTCGTATTCGGGCAACACTGGCCGCTCGGAGCGCTGGGGGAGCGAGGCTCCGAGCGGCAACGCACAGACGATTGGGTGATCGACGTTGGGGAGGAACATGGTGGACGAGGTAGGAACGCAAGAGCGGATTCGGATCTTCGATACGACCCTGCGCGACGGTGAGCAGGCGCCCGGCATCTCGCTCGATCCTTTGGAGAAGCTCGAGATCGCTGAGCAGCTTGCTCGACTCGGCGTGGACATCATCGAGGCGGGATTCCCGGTCGCGAGCCAGGGCGACTTCGACGCGGTCCGCCAGATCGCGCGCCAGGTGCACGGCCCTGTGATCTGCGGCCTGTCGAGGACCCACGTGGCGGACATCGAGCGCTGCTACGAAGCGGTCCGCGATGCGGAGCACCACCGCATCCACGTCTTCATCTCGACGTCGCCGAGTCACCTCGAGCACATGTTGCGCATGAGCGAGGATCAGGTGGTCGAGGCCGTGCGTCGCGCGATCGCTCGCGCACGTGAGCTCGTCGACGACGTCGAGTTCTCTCCGCAGGACGCAACGCGCACGCCGCTGCCGTTCCTCTACCGCGTGCTCCAGGTCGCCGTCGACGAGGGCGCGAGCACGCTCAACATCCCCGACACCGTTGGCTACGGCATTCCCTGGGATTTCGCGCGCATGGTCGAGTCGGTGCGCCGGGAGGTCGCCGGTTCCTACGTGATCTCGTGTCACTGTCACAACGACCTTGGTCTCGCGACGGCCAACTCCCTGGCCGCCGTGGCCGCGGGTGCACGCCAGGTTGAGTGCTGCATCAACGGGATCGGGGAGCGTGCAGGGAACGCCGCACTCGAAGAGGTCGTGATGGGGCTTGCGATCCGTTCGGATGTGATCGGCGACGTCACAACCGGGATCGACACGCGCGAGCTCGCGCGAACCTCTCGACTCGTCTCGCGGCTCACCGGCTATCCGGTGCAGTACAACAAGGCGGTCGTTGGCCGGAATGCCTTCGCGCACGAGTCGGGCATCCATCAGCACGGTGTCCTCACCGATCGCTCCACCTATGAGGTGATCGACGCTGCCAGCGTCGGCCAGGAGGCAGCCCAAATCGTGCTCGGGAAGCATTCTGGTCGGCACGCCTTCCAAGAAGCGTTGGCGCGCATGGGGATCGCGCTCGAGGGTGATGCGCTCAACGCGACCTTCCAGCGCTTCAAGGAGCTCGCTGACCGCAAGGTCGAGTTGTCGGAGGCCGATCTCGAGGCGATCGTTGCCGAAGAGCTCGGCACGACGCTCGCCGATCGGTTCGAGCTCGTGAGCTTTCGGGTCGAGGCGGGAACGGGTCGCGAGGCCGTGGCGTCGGCCACCGTGCTCGTCGATGGGACCCCGGTCGAGGCCTCGGCCTCCGGCAACGGCATGGTCGACGCGCTCGGTCGGGTGCTCGCCGAGGCGACGGCCCTCGAGGCACGGCTCACCGGCTTCTCGGTGACGTCGGTGACGGGCGGGGCCGATGCGCTGGGATCGGTCGCGGTGACCGTCGACGTCGGTGGGCACGAGGTGAGTGGGCGTGGCGTGTCGACGGACATCGTCGAGGCCTCTGCGCGTGCGCTCTTGAATGCGCTCAATCGAGCAGCGCGGGTGCGCGAGAAGGCATCGAACCGCGAGACGCCCTGAGCGTCGGGGGATCGAGGGTGTCGGCGCCAGCTCGTCGCGAGTCCGCGTCGAGCTGGCGCTCCCGTTGTCTCACCTGTCCCCGTCGTCATCGACCAGCTCCTGGCTCATGAGAGCTCGTGGCCGAGAGGCGCGGTGCGGGTGTGCCTCGACGCGAGGCTCGCAGAAGCGGCGCGTGCGTCGGCTCACCCGTTCCACGCGGTCGCAGCACGGAGGCGTCAGGGCACACGAGCGACGACAGTGGACGCGACGTTCTACACGGTCGTCATCGATGGCGTGGCCGAGTTGCCCACCTTTGCCAGATCGATCGCCTCGGCCAGACGCCATTCGGTGGCCCGCACGCTCGACCAGCGGCACGCGCAGTTCGGAGCGTGCTCGCGGGGAGCGTGCGCAGCCTTCGGCTCGGGGGGGAGGACTCGAACCCCCAATGGCAGGGCCAGAACCTGCTGTGTTGCCAATTACACCACCCCCGAAGGGCAGAGCTGAGCTTACCCGGCGTGTGCTTGGGTCCGGTCCTCGAGGGTCACGCGGAGAGCATGGATGCGTCGTAGCGTGGCCTCGGGCCCGACGAGTGCGAGCGACTCGAACAGCGGGGGTCCGACACGACTGCCGGTGACGGCGACGCGCAGCGGTGCTTGGAGATGGCGCAGCGACGTCCCGAGCTCGTCGGCGAGCGCCCGAAGGGCTGCTTCGATCGAGGGGGCATCGAAGCGCTCGAGCTCCCCGAGACGTGCGGCGATCGCCCCGAGCCACGACGCGGACTCCGACCGGAGTGCCTCGATCTCGTTCGGGGCGATGGGTGGGTCCGCAAAGAGAAAGGCACTCATCGCTGCTGCCTCGGACAGTGTTCGTGCTCGAGGCACGACGAGTGGAAGGAGCTGAGTGAGCAGCTCGGTTGCCTGTTGGGTGGCGAACGCGCCGATCGAGGCGAAGTGGTCGTGGCCTTGCTCGAGGAGCTCGGCAAGTGGCAGTGCCTGGAGGTAGTGCTGATTGAACGCCAGGAGTTTGCGCTCGTCGAAGAAGGCGGGAGAGTGCTGGACTCGAGCGAGGTCGAAGCGAGCGATGAGCTCCTCACGGCTGAAGAACTCCTCGTCGGTGCCTGGGCTCCATCCGAGGAGCGCCACGTAGTTGAGCAGCGCCCAGGGGAGGATGCCCATCTGACGGTAGTCCTCCACCGCAACTCGATCGCGGCGCTTGGAGAGCTTGCGACGCTGGTCGTTCACGAGAAAAGAGAGGTGGGCGAAGCGCGGCGGCGGCGCTGCCAGCGCTTCGTGCAGCAACACCGCCTTCGGCGTCGTGGGGAGGTGCTCCTCCGCGCGCAGGACGAGCGTGATGGCGAGGTCGATGTCGTCGACGACGTTGGCGAGGACGTAGAGCGGCTGACCGGTGGACTTGACGATGACGAAGTCCTCGATGGAGCCGGCCGGGAAACGCACCTCCCCTCGGACGAGGTCCGTCACGACCACGTCATGGTCGGGGACACGAAAGCGGAGCGCGCGCCCCGGGCCGGGCCCGAGCCCTCGGTGACGGCAGAAGCCATCGTAGCCTGGCGCTTCGCCGGGTTGCTTGCGGGCCTCGACGCGCTCTCGCGTGCAATCGCACCAATAGGCGTGCCCCTCGCTCACCAGCCGTTCGGCGACGGCACGGTAGCGCTCGGCCCTCGACGACTGCCGGAGCGGACCTTCGTCCCAGTCGAGGCCGAGCCACTCCATGGCGCGCAGGATGCCGTCGACCCAGGCCTCGCGATTGCGCTCCTCGTCGGTGTCGTCGATCCGCAGGATGAACGTACCTCCGCTCTGGCGCGCGATGAGCCAGTTGTACAGGGCAGTGCGTGCTGACCCGACGTGGAACATGCCCGTCGGTGATGGCGCGAAGCGTACGCGCTCAGGGGCCATGACACCTCCTCGGCCTTGGGTAGGGCGCGGAGGACGAGTCTAGGAGCCTCCCTTCGGTGCGCTCGGCTCGTCGTAGCGATAGAAGCCACGGCCGCTCTTGCGGCCGAGCAGCCCGGCCTCGCACATCCTCGAGAGGAGGGGCGGCGGCGCGAAGAGGGGCTCCTTGAACTCCTCGTAGAGCGATTCGGCGACTGCCATGGTCGTGTCGAGGCCGATCAGGTCGGCGAGCGCGAGGGGGCCCATGGGGTGTGCGCACCCATCGACCATGCCGGTATCGATGTCTTCTGCGGTCGCGAACCCCGACTCGAGCATCCTGACCGCCGACAAAATGTAGGGAATCAACAGTGCGTTGACGATGAAGCCGGCGCGGTCCTTGGCTTTGATGACGTGCTTGCCCAGCTGATCGGCCGCGAAGGCGTGAGCGCGCTCCTGGGTTGCCTCTGAGGTGAGCAGTGACGGAACCAGCTCGACGAGGGGCATCACCGGAACCGGGTTGAAGAAGTGAATGCCGATGACGTACTCGGGTCGTTGGGTCGCCATCGCGAGCTTCATGATCGGGATCGACGACGTGTTGGATGCGAGCAGCGCATCGGCGCGGGTGACGACGTGGTCGAGCTTGGCGAAGACCGCGAGCTTGGTGGCTTCGTCCTCGATCACCGCTTCGATGACGGCGTCGCGATCGCCGAGCGCCTCGAGGTCGGAGGTCACGCTGATGCGCCCAAGGGCTGCCTCGGCCTCTGCCTCGGAGAGTTTGGACGAGCGTAGTCCGCGGGCGATGGAGCGCTCGATGCGCCCGAGTGCCGCCTTGGCCGCGTCGTCCGTGGCCTCGACGACTACCACGTCGATGCCTCGTCGTGCAGCAACCTCGGCGATGCCCGATCCCATGAGGCCACCACCGACGACGCCGAGCTGTGTGACGGTCATGCTCCGACCTCCTTCAGGACCTGGCGCGCGATCACGATGCGTTGGATTTGGTTGGTGCCTTCGTAGATTTGCGTGATCTTCGCGTCGCGGAACATGCGCTCGAGCGGGAAGTCCATGGTGTAGCCATAGCCGCCGAGGAGCTGAAGGGCGTCCGTGGTGACTCGCATGGCGGTGTCGGATGCGAAGAGCTTGGCCATGGCGCCGAGGCGAGTCAGCTCGGTTCCGGGCTCGTCGGCGTCGATCCGAGCGCAGGCCCGATAGACGAGACCCCGGGCGGCCTCGATCTGCGTGGCGAGGTCGGCGATGGTGAACTGGATGCCCTGGTTGTCGGTGATGGGGCGACCGAACTGACGCCGTTCCTTGCCATAGGCGACCGCTGCGTCGAGCGCGCCCTGCGCGATGCCGACGGCTTGCGCTCCGATCATCGGACGGGAGCGATCCAAGGTGCCCATCGCGATGTAGAACCCTTGACCTTCCTCACCGATCCGATTGGCGACCGGTACGCGTACCTCGTCGAGGACGATTTGGCCCGTCGGAGAACCGCGAACACCGAGCTTGTGTTCGAGCTTGGCCACCTGCACGCCCCAGTCGGCCTCGACGACGAAGGCAGAGATGCCGCGATGGCCAGCGCTGGGGTCCGTCTTGGCGAACACGGTGTAGGTGTCGGAGATGCCGGCGTTCGTGATCCAGGCCTTCGTGCCGCTCAGGACGTAGCTGTCGCCGTCGCGGACCGCACGGGTGGTCATCGAGGCGACGTCGGATCCAGCGTCTGGCTCGGAGAGGCAGTAGGACGCCTGGGCCTCGCCACTGGCGACGCGCGGCAGGTAGCGTCGCTTCAGGTCCTCAGAACCCCAGACCATCACCGGGGTCATGCCGAGCTTGGAGATGAGGAGCGCGAGCGAGGTCGACGCGCACACCCGCGCGATCTCCTCGATCATGACCGCCTGGGTGACGTGGTCGGCTCCCTGGCCGCCGTAGGCCTGGGGGATGCCGAGTGCGGGCAGCTCGAGTTCGCGAGCAGCTTTGAAGCTCTCCCATGGGAATGAAGCAGAACGGTCGGCGTCGGCGGCGTGCGGGGCGATCCGCTCTTCCGCGACGGCACGCACGACGGCACGAAAGGCGTCTTGCTCTTGCGAGAGCTCGAAGGCAGTCATACCCACATTCTGCTCGGTCTCGGGTGGGGGTGCCACTTGAGACCGAGAGGCCGCCATCGAGCAGCCGTCTAAGGAACGGGCGGTTCGAGCCGATAGCTCAGTCGAGTCGGTGAGCCCGCACTACGCTTCGCCATGGTGCCCGACTCCACGGGCGTTGATGTCGGGCGGCTCGTCGCAAGGTGACGCGTAGGAGAAGCGAGCTGATGGGGCAGGCACGGATCGCAGCGGTGCTCGCTGCCGTGCGCGCTACGGTTCGTGCCGAGCTCGATCGGCTCGTCCATTCGGCGCTCGAGCTCGACGACGAGAACGTCGTCGACGTCGCCGGGTTGACCGACGCAGTCCTCGATGAGATCGCCTCGACCCTCGAGCGAGGGCACGTCGATGACGAGCGTGTTGCGCAGATCGCGCGCATGCATCACCGTATCGGTGTCGAGTTCGATCGGGCGGCCCAGATCTACGCACTGCTGGAGCAGGTACTCGTCGAGCAGGGACTCGGCACCGAGGCGCTCCTCGTCGTCGCGCACGAGCGCGCACTCTCTCGCTCGATGCGCATGCTCGCCGAAGAGCGACTCGAGGCGCGCGATGCGCTCGAGCGCGCGATCGTGGAGCTCGCGAACAGTTTCGACGAGTTCGTGGGCCTCCCCGAGCAAGACGCCATCGAGCGCATCTGTGATCTGGTGGTTCGTGTCACCGGTCTCCCGCTCGTGTACTGGGCCGAAGCAGAGGGGACCCCTCACAGTGGTCTCGGACCCGGCGTGGTGGTACGGGCGGCAGCGGGGGTCGCGACGCCCTATGCCCTAGGCCTGACGCTCTCGACCGATGAGCAACTGCCTGCTGGTCAGGGGCCGGTTGGGCGTGCACTGCGGACCGGGCGCGTCACCGTGTCCGGATTGCCGCACGACGCGCGCTTTGCACTTTGGCGCGGGATGGCTGACGCGTGGGGACTCGGCTCCGCAGTCGTGGCCCCGGTGTCGATCTCACTGCACCGATCGGGTGTCATTGCGCTCTATCGTCCACGGGGAGCGGAGCTTCCCGACGACGTCGAGGACATCGCCGCGGCACTCGGTCACGAGCTCTCACGGCTGTTTCGCGCCCGTGCGATGGCGCGACTCGAGCGTCGGCGCCAGGCGCTCGACCAGGTGCGAGCGACGATCCTCCAGAGTGCGGAGTCCTCGTCGCGTGAGTTCTTTGCCAAGGTGACGGCGTCGCTGGTCGGCTGCGGTGCGGTCGACCGGGCTGCGTTCTACGAGCACGCGGGTCGCCAGGACGGCCTCGAGGTCCTTCGACTCGTCCACGTCGAGGCGGAAGACGACGTTCGTCGCGAGCTCGAGGTCGTCGAGGTCGTGGTCGACCCCGCGCGCGCAGCGGAGGCGCCGCTGATCGCTGCTGCGGTGCATCGCGAACGCGTTCTCACCGCTGGCGTCGCCGCCAGCTGGGCTGGATATCGTCTCGATCGCACCGCTGGGCGCCTCGCCCATGGGCAGGTGGTGGTCCGCTATCCCGTCGTCAGCCAAGGCGAGCTCATGGGCGTGGTGATGGTGAGCGTCGCCGACGAGCAGCATGGACCGCTCACCGATGCGCTCTTCGACCAGCTCGGTGACGTGATTGGCGCTGCGGGAGCTCGCCTCGAGCGCAATCAGGGATTGCGTACCACTGAGGCGGTCGCGCAGGTATCGCGATCACTCCTCGATGCCAGTGCTGCTGTGGTGGCTGCGGGCGCACCCGAGGACGTCCAGGAGGCCGTGCTGCGGGCGCTCGCGAACTCTGGGGTGGTGGCGGGGGCATGGCTCTCTCGCTGGGATGCTCGCGCAGGTGCGAGCGAGATCGTGCGAGCGCTGCGCGTGCCGCCGGGTGCTGCGACCGCACTCACCCGCGCCGTGGGGCCATCGCAGGGAATCGTGGTCGACACGTTGGGTCGAGTCCGTGATCTTGCCCACGGGCAGCTCGTCGCCGTCGAGCAGGGTGCTGGCGCGGCAGTCACCGAATGCGGGTGGCGCCACGCGGTACTCGTTCAGGTTCCGACGAGTGGCTCGGCCGATGGGCCCCACGACACGCTCGGAGTCGGCCTGGCTCACGCTGGCGTCGACGAGCTGCGGCTGGCCTCGGTCATCGGCACCGGTGCCCAACTCCTCGGCCTCGGTATGGCGGAGGTCGCGCTTCGTGATCGACTCGACCGAGAGCGCGCGCTGCAGCAGCGACTTGCTCAGACTGACACGCTCACGGGGCTCATGAATCGCTCCGCCTTCGAGGTTCGATTGAACGCACTCGTCGCGCAGGAGCCGGTAGCGGTCGGATTCTTGGATCTCGACGGCTTCAAGGACGTCAATGACTCGCTCGGCCATACGAAGGGTGACGAACTCCTCGCTGCGCTCGGGCGCGCGCTGGCTCGGCTCGCCGCCCCCGACGTGTTCGTAGCACGCCTCGGTGGCGACGAGTTCGCGGTCGCACTGGTTGGATCGGCACGTCACCGCCTAGATCAGATCGCAGAGCGTATCAGCGTGATGGTACGCACGATCGGGCAGCGGTGGCGCATCACCGGGTCGATCGGGTGGGCACTGGCGCCCGACGACGTGCGCACGACTCGCGAGCTTCTGATGGCCGCCGACGAGGCGCTCTACGCGGCCAAGGCGGCGGGGAAGGCCCGGTGGGTTCGCTACGGCGGCGACGTTTCGCAGCGGGTCCAGCGGCGTCGGCGGGTGCGTGATGGGCTGGTCGATGCGCTGGCGTCAGGCGCAGCCACCTTCGCGTGCCAGCCGAAGGTCGATGCACGTCTCGGCACCGTGGTCGGTGTCGAGTTGCTCCTGCGCTGGCCCGAGATCGCGACCGTCGATGTCGTCGCGGAGCTTCGCGCCGCGCCGGAGCTTGCACGCTCGCTCGGGCGTGCTGCACTCAGGACCGGCGCGGACTATTCCGAGAGGCTCAACGGGGTTCCCGTTGCCGTCAACATCACGCCATCACACTTTCTGCACGGTGAGTTCCTCGACGATCTGGACGAGCTCGTGCCTCGCGGCTCCCTACTGGTCGTGGAGATTACCGAGGACGTCGCTCTCGAAGACCTCGAGCTTGCGGCGGCGCAAGTGGCGGCGGTGCGCGCTCGTCGCATCGCAGTGTCCCTCGATGACTTCGGTACTGCGGCTTCGTCGCTGTCGGCACTGGCGCGCTTGCAGGTGGACGAGGTGAAGGTCGACCGCAGCTTCGTGCAACGGGCGCGTGAGGACCACCATGCCTTTTCGGTGCTTGCTGCGCTCGCGACGCTCGAGGAGACGGGCAGCGTGTCCGTGGTTGCCGAGGGCGTCGAGGTCGACGAGGAGATCGGTCTGTGGCTCCGTCTCGGTGGTAGTTGTGTGCAGGGTTATCGCTATGCGCGCCCGGGTTCGCTCGCCTCGGTGCAGGCCCTCATCCAGTCCACTCGGTTCACACCGATCGACATTCCGCGCTGGCGTGTCGACGACCTGATCGTGCTCTCGACCCTTGCGGCGGCTGAACGGCATCGGGGCATTGCGCCACGCGAGAAGCTGGCGCTCGAGCACTGGTTCGACGGACCGGGGCGAGCATATGCTGACGCGCCAGGGTGGGAGCGAGCGCGTCGAGCTCTCTGGCGTGGTCGCGGGCTTACTGCAGAGCTGGTATATGCGTTCGCGGACCTTCGGACGGTGATCGACCATGCGCGACGGGCTGCGGCGTACGGCCCCCCCAGCGCTCTGTAGCCGTGATCTGCCCAGGGTCCCGGTCTGTCGGGGACCTAGGACCCTGTTGATCGACGAGGCCATCGCCTATTATCCGTCCTGTGCTGGTGGTCTCAGCATGCGAATATGAGGAGGTGGGGTGGTGTTGCCACTCGTGCTTGGCGCGTTGATCAATCTCAACGGCAAGCAGCACTACATCCAATGGGGCGTGATCCAGATCACGGTGGCGAACGCGGTGATCATCGCGTTGATGATCGTCGTGTTCATCGTGGCTCTCGCACTGCCGTTTCCGTCGCACGATCGGAGGCGGTCATGAAGACCGACCAGCCGATCTCGACCGAGGACGGCGTCGCGCCCGAGACGTTGTCGAGGGAGTGGACCCATCGGCTTCGCCAGACCCTGACGGGGAAGCTGCCACCTGAGAAGCTGCTGCCAGATACACAGCCGATCTACGTCGCAAGCTGGATCTATGTCTTTGGCGTCCTGACGTTGTCCGCACTGGTCGTGGTCGCCATCTCTGGTGCCATCCTCGCCCTCAAGGGCCCGGACTGGTGGCATGGGAGTCCCGAAGGCCATTTCGTCAATTCCCTCCACTTGTGGAGCGTAGAACTGTTCTTCTTCTTCATGGTCGTGCATCTGTGGGGGAAGTTCTTCATGGCGGCGTGGCGCGGGCGCCGCGCGATGACGTGGATCACCGGCGTGCTCGCGTTCCTCCTGTCCATCGGAGCAGCGTTCACCGGGTATCTGAGCCAACAGAACTTCGACTCACAATGGATCTCGACGCAGGCCAAGGACGCCATGAACGCCACCGGTATCGGGGCCTTCTTCAACGTCATGAACTTTGGCCAGATGTTCATGTGGCACATCTTGCTGCTGCCGCTGCTCGTCGTGCTCGTCGTGGCGATTCACGTCCTCCTGGTTCGTTATCGCGGTGTGGTCCCACCGATCGGCTCGGTGCCGCGAGAGGCCGAGGCGAAGCCGTGGCGCGGACGCGTGCGGCCGTACGACATCCTGAAGGAGGCCACCATTGCGTTCGTGGTGGTTGCAGTGCTGACGCTCGGCCTGTCGATCGTGTTCGGCTCGCCGGATGATCCAGCGGTGACCATCCGTCAGTGGGCGACGGCAGATCCGGTGGACTTCGTGCAGACCGCCGCGACCGAGCTTGCGGGTACGTCGGAGACGGCCACCTACGGTCCGCCCTACAACAACGGGACCGGCTTCGTGCAGAACCTCGGACCGATCTCCCTCCAGAAGCTCGCGGGCGTCACCCAACCGATCAATGCGGCACAGACCTTCGTCCTCCAGCCGCTGCGCCTGGCTGAGGCCGTGACTCCTGGGCTTGCGCCAGCCTTGGCGACGTACAACGATGCGACCGCCGCTCAGCGCGCCGCTTGGAACGCCGCGTTCGCGAAGGCCGATGCCCATCTACGTGTCGTGGGCTCACGGCTCATCGTGCCGCGAGGATCGTACGGGCCGATTCCGACGCTCCTGAGTGACCTGCTCGTCATCGCACGGAGCGGTGGGCTGGACGCGGCCCTCGAATCGCACAGCGCCTTCTACGGAACGAACTACACGAAGCCGCTCATGTTCCTCGCCGATGGTCAGTACTTTGCCAACCTCGGGGCCCAGCGACACCTCCTCGGGACCCCGCAGTGGGGCATGACCAACGAGACCGGCAACTTCCCGGGACAGTCCTGGCTGTGGCTGTACACGTTCTGGTATCAGGTGAACCCGATGGCGAGTTCGTCCAACGCCGACGTCGAGGTCATGGCGATCATGGCGGTCCTCACGTTGGCCTTTGCGTTCGTGCCCTACATCCCTGGGTTGCGTCGACTCCCCGAGCACGTGCCGCTCTACCGTGCGATCTGGCGCTCGTACTACCGAAGCATCAGTAATCAGGGTGGAGCTTCGGATTCCCGCTAGACCGTCGTCCTGATTCGCTCTGCACCTCTGGCCCTGCGAGTAGCGTCTCGCAGGGCCAGAGCCCGCTATGCTGCTTCGAGCACTCTGGCCCCATCGTCTAGAGGCCTAGGACACCACCCTCTCAAGGTGGAGACACGGGTTCGAATCCCGTTGGGGCTGCTCGTTCTGACTCCCGAAGGGGCGGCTTCTTCCCTCAGGCACGGCTGCGAGTCGTCGGCTCTGCGGTGTCTCGAGAGTTCTGCTGTGTGTCGAGGTCCCGAGTATCCCGTTGTCGCACGTGGATCGCGCGCTGGGCCGTCTTGTGGAGCCACTGTAGTGAGCGGATCGGGAGGGTGATCGCCGAAGAGGGTGCGACCGCCCCGAGCCTCGGGCTCTGGGCCCGCGATTCGTCACACCGGCTCGCGGACAAGGTGCCATCGCTGCGTGCTCCCGGGTATGTCGGTTCCGCCTGCCGAACGTCATGGATCGGGCAGAGGGCCACCGCGCTGTCGGAGGAGCCTCGTCCATCGCGGAGCTCCGAAGTTGCTCGGTGCGAGTTCGGCGAGACGATGAGATCGGCTGCGCAGTCTGGTACTCGTGGCCGTCGTGAGGGTCAACGCTGCTCTCACGCTGTCGGCTGTCGTGACCGAGGTGCTCGGCCCGGCCGAGGGTGTCGAGCGATGTCCTGGGCGACAGCAGGGCGCTTCGATGCGCGGCACTTGGAGGTCGGGTGGCGACCGATGTAGGGTGGGCGCGTGCGAGGGACCCAGCATCGACCACCGTCCGGCAGCCAGTTCGTGCTGGTGAGCGGCGAGTACCGTGCGGTCGTCGTCGAGGTCGGAGCGGGTATTCGGGTCCTCACGCGCGGCAATCGAGCGGTGCTCGATCCGTACGAGGAGGACTCCGTCTGCGATGGCGCGCACGGTGCCGTGCTGGTTCCGTGGCCGAATCGCGTGCTGGGCGGTCGTTACCGAGTGGCCACGTCCGAATTCCAGCTCGACCTCACCGAGCCGTCGGCGGGCAACGCGATCCACGGGCTCGTTCGGTGGCGACCCTTCACGTTGGAGCACGCGCGAACGAACGAAGTGGTGCTCGCGACCCGGATCCCGCCAACACCGGGGTATCCCTTCGACCTCGCCGTGACGGTGCACTACCAGCTCCGTGACGCGGGACTCGTCGTGAGAACCATCGTCGAGAACGAAGGATCGGAGTCGGCTCCTGTCGCGATCGGACATCACCCGTACCTCTCTCCGGGCGCAGGTTCCATCGATGGCGCGTGGCTTCAGGTGCCTTCTGCGTTGAGCGAGGACCGAGAACTTGCAGACGTCGGCTCGGGCATCGCGCTCGCTGGTCGGCGGCTCGACCACACCATCCGGCTCGATCTTCTCGGCGCGGATCGGGCGTGGGCCTTGCTCACCGGCGTCGACGGTGCGGTGGCTGCACTATGGGCTGCACCGCCGTATCGATACCTTCAGCTCTTCAGCGGCGACACGCTCGCGTCGGAGCGCCGTCGGTGCGGGCTTGCCGTCGAGCCGATGACCGCGCCGCCGAACGCGCTCGCTACGGGCAACGATATCTGGCAGCTCACGGCCGGCGAAGGTCTGGAGGCGACGTGGGGGGCGCAGCTGCGCCCCTAGGAGGAGGCTCGTTCGTGGATGTCTTCGTGATCTTTGGGGTGAGCGGTGATCTCGCTCGTAAGATGACCTTCCCCTCGCTCTATCGTCTCGAGGAGCGTGGGGCGCTCGACTTTCCGATCGTCGGCGTCGCGCTGGACGACTGGAGCACGGGCGATCTCGAGACGAGGATGCGCGAGTCCGTCAGCTCGCAGATCGCGGACGCCAAGCCCTCGGTCGTCGACCGGCTCGGGCGACGCTTGCGCTACGTGCGTGGAGACTTCACGAGTCGAGACACGGTCGATGCGCTGCGTTCGGCCGTGGGACGGGTCCACCAGGCTCTCGTCTACCTCGAGATCCCCCCTGCTCTGTTCGCGCCGGTCATCGAGAATCTCCAGCGCGAGCCGATCGCGAGCGAGGTCACCTACCTGATCGAGAAGCCTTTCGGCCATGACCTCGCCTCAGCGCAGGCTCTCAATGAACGACTCCACCGCGTGGTCGATGAGCAATCCATCCTGCGGATCGACCATTTTCTCGGCAAGCAACCGCTCGCGGACCTCGTCCACCTTCGCTTTGCGAACGAGGTCCTCGAGCCGTTGTGGCGTCGAGAACACGTCGAGGAGATCCAGGTGACGATGGCAGAAGACTTCGGAGTCGAGGACCGAGGCAGCTTCTACGACCCAGTTGGAGCTCTTCGCGATGTGGTCGTCAACCACCTGTTGCAGCTCTTGGCGCTCGTGCTCATGGAGCCGCCGAGTCGGCCTGGTGCCGATGGACTGTGGGACGCACGCGTGGCGGTCCTGCGAGAGATGGACCTCATCGAGCCGAGTCGCGTCGTGCGGGGTCAGTACGAGGGTTACCGGTCCATCCCGGGAGTCGGGGCCGACTCGACGACCGAGACCTTCATTGCGCTCGCGCTCGGCGTGCATTCATGGCGGTGGGATGGCGTACCGGTCGTGGTCCGAGCGGGGAAGGCTTTGCCGGTGACCGCGACCGAGGTCCGCCTCGTCCTGCGGCGCCCTCCACGTCTCGGGGCCTTGGGGCTGCCCGAGCACCTCGAGGCCAACGAGATCATCCTCCGGATCGATCCTGATTCGGCGCTGCGTGTGACCTTGCAGTCGCTCGACGCTGAGGAGCGCCATCTCGCGCCGGTGCATCTCGACCTCTCGTTCCGGGCAGAACTCGGTCGGTCGCCAGAGCCGTACGAAGTGCTCTTCCTCGCTGCCCTCGAAGGCGACCGAGCACGTTTTGCCCGGGAGGACGTCGTCGAGGAGGCCTGGCGGATCGTCGATCCGATCCTCGCGCATCCCAACCCGGTTGTCCCGTATCGTCGGGGATCCTGGGGGCCGGACGGTGTCGTCGCCCTCACGCGCGGCCACCGCGGATTTCGCGATCCGTGGCTCGGCGCTTAGGACTGGCGCCACTCCTCCGGATACAAGATCCCGTACGGGTTCTGGACGACGCCGTGGAGCGACGTCGAGATCGCCGAGACTTGGTAGGCCGGGAAGGGCTGGTAGAGCACCGGCAGGGTCTTGGCGATGTAGTTCTGGTAGGCATCAAGGGCCGGGGTGAGGTTCGTGGCGGTGTGGGTGGCGTCGATGAGCGAGGTCGCGGTGGGGTCTGCGAAGCTCTCCGGGTTGGCTCCTGCTCCTGGCAGGTAGAACTCGCCGCCCGTGGGCAGGTAGTCCGGACCGTACGTCCAGCCGCCGCCCCAGTTCACCATCTGCCATGAGCACAGTGCTTGCGAGGGTGAGCATGCACCGAGTCCTCCGAGGAGGGTGTCGAAGGGCTTCGAGGACAGCACGATGTTGACGCCGATGCTGTGGGCTGCGGAGGCGAACGCCTCCATCTCCTGGGCGAGCGATGGCACGCCG
This sequence comes from Acidimicrobium ferrooxidans DSM 10331, assembly GCF_000023265.1. Classification (GTDB taxonomy): domain Bacteria; phylum Actinomycetota; class Acidimicrobiia; order Acidimicrobiales; family Acidimicrobiaceae; genus Acidimicrobium; species Acidimicrobium ferrooxidans. The sequence continues at coordinate 1,587,385 of NC_013124.1, read as the reverse complement.
CTCGCGTAGGCGAGCGAAACCGACGAGAGGCTCGTCCCCTTGGCGACGCCGTTGCCGCACTCGTTGGCAGCGGTGCCGGGCGACTCGCACGTCATGATGCCGTTGACGAGCCGCCACCCGTGGGACTCGAGAAGGGAGCGTGCCGCAGCCGGCGAATATGGGTAGGCCGGACGGCGGGTCGTGGTATCGATGAACGGATTGGCGGGGCTGACCGGCACTGGGCTGTAGGTCGGCGTTCCGTCACCGTGGAGGAAGGTCGAGATCCACGCTGGTTCGTCGATGAGGTGTTCGAGCGCTTGGCGGAAGTACAGCTGCCCGAAGACAGCGCCGTAGGTCGGGTTGTGGTAGTTCATCGGGATGTAGTTGAAGCCGAACACCGTCCAGGGCGAGACGTGGTAGCCGAGCTGGGTGATGTGCGCGGTCTGCTCGACGTCGGTACTCGGGATGTAGCCGTAGCTGATCTGCCCTTGGCCGCTCGCGAGGACGTTGTACTCGGCGCTGTCGGAGGTGAACGGCAGCTCGATGAACTCCTTCGCGGTCGGCTTGATCGGCCCCGAGTAGGCCGGATTGGGGACGAAGGTCGCTTGACCGTCCGTGGTGAAGGCCTTCAAGCGCCAAGGGCCGTCGACGATCGACCAGATCGGGCTCGATGCGTACGTGGCGAGATCCTTCGACTGGCCGGCGAGGAACGAGTAGACCGCTTGGGCGCCTTGGGTCGTGGTGTCGGGGAGGTTCGGGGTCGAGGCGGTCGGGGCTGGGGCGCCGAGCGAGGTGCGGTCCCACGCCATCGGAAGCGGAACGACCTGGCTGAGTTCGTTGTAGGTGAACCAGGTCGGATTGAACGAGCCGGTGAGGTCGAAGCGGACCGTCGATGCGTTGACCGCGGTGACGGATGCGACGTTGTCGGGGAACTGACCAGGTACGTAGCCGCCCCAGTCGGCCTTGTTGGCCTTGAGGAGATTCATCCAGAAGACCACGCTTCGTGCGGTGATGGGCTGGCCGTCGGAGAACATCCAATGCTTGAGCGTGATCGTGACGACGCGGTCGTGATCGGAGTACACCGGCGCATTCCCGATGGACAGCGCGTAGTTGATCTCGGCCTTTGCTCCATTGCCGAACACGTAGAGCGGACGCCACAGCAGATACTGGAACTGATCGTTGTTCGCAACGGTGAAGTCGGATCCGGGCGTGAGCCAGAAGATCCAGTTCGGGCTCGCACCGGGTTGTTCGGCGAAGGTGATGATGCCGTTCGCGGCGGACGAACTCGACGTGCTCGATGAACCGCTCTGGGCAGTGCTGCCGCACGCCGCCAACAGGGCTGCGCCTGCCAGTACGGTCAGGACCCGACTTCGACGTCGCTGAACCACGATGCCCCCACTTCGTTCGCACTCTTCATGTCGTGCGACCATGGTAGGCCACGAGCAACTCGACCCGCAACGATCCCGCGCCGTCGGCCGGAGGTGTCATCGAGTCGTTACGCGCCCGACACACTCCTGCTGGGTCGAGCGTGCAGGGGCTGGCAGCAGGTGCCGGTGCACAGGGCCGGCTCAGACGGGAGGAGCGATCTGAGGTCTCGCCCCTCGAGCCAGGCCTGGGTGAAGTCGGTGACGATCTCGGGGATCGGCCCGTGTTCGCCGATGGTCTCGAGGCGCCAGAACCTCGCGCCGCGGGCTTCTGCGCGTTCGCGGGCAAGGATGTCGAGGTCGTAGCGAACCTCTTGATGGTCCGAGAGAAACCCGATGGGGATGCACACGACGTCGGCGAGCGTGCGCTCGCTGGCGGCGCGGTCGATCGCATCGCCGACGTCAGGCTCGAGCCACGGCGTGCGCGGATCGCCAGAGCGACTCTGGTAGGCCTCCTCGACGACGAGGCCGTAGGTGCGAGCAACCTGGTTGAGCGCTGCTCGAACCTCGGCAAGCTGGCGCTGGTACTGACTGTTGGCGGCCATGGCGACCGGGATCGAGTGCGCCGTGGCGACGACGAAGGTGTGCTCGGGGTCGAGATCGTGGGTCGCAAGGAACGACGCGAGGATCTCGCGTTGGGCTGCCAGGAAGCGGGGATGGCCAGCGAACGGTGGCACCTTCGTCCAGGTGAATGGGGGATTCGTCCGTTCGACGTCCTCGCGGTACTGCCGACACCCCGAGTAGGAGCCGTACGCCGAGGTCGCGAACACGAGGACGTCGGTCGCACCGAGCCTCCCTAGCTCCTTGACCGCCTCGTCGACCAGTGGATCCCAGTTTCGGTTGCCGAACACGATCGGCAGGTCGATGTCGGCTGCGTCGAACGCTGCTCGGGTGCGTTCGATCAACGTGCGGTTGAGTGCGTTGAGGGGGCTCGAGCCTCCAGTGGCGAGGTATTGGTCGTGCACGATCGCCAGACGGTCGCGCGGGACACCCCGCCCAGCGACCACGCGCTCGAGGAACGGCCAGATGTCCTCCGGCCGCTCGGGTGATCCAAACGAGAGCCAGAGCAGCGCTCGCGTCGGGCCCATCGTGGCTATGGCTTGACGACCTTGTTGGCTCGGAGGCACGACGTGCAGACGAACCGCCGACGGGTCGTGGCTCCTTCGAGGACGCGCACGCGCTGGACGTTCGGGAGGAAGCGACGCTTGGTGCGCCGGTGGGAATGTGACAGCTTCATGCCCACGCGCGGCCCCTTGCCGCAGATCTCGCAGACGCTCGCCATTCGGTCTCCTTTACGATCGTGAGGACGGCGCGAGCGACGAGGCTCGGCGACGTCTCGGGCCTTCGAGGCTAGCATGCGGGCGGTGGCAGAACGTCAGAGTGCCTGCGCACAGCTCACGCAGGCGATCGAGGCTGCCGTCGCCGGGTTGGCGTCGGTGCGTGATGCGGTCGATCGGCTCAACGTGTTCCCGGTCCCGGATGGGGACACCGGTTCGAACATGCTCCGAACGCTCGAGGGCATGGCCGAGGCTGCTCGCCGAGGCGATACCGACGACTGCGCGGCGTTCGCCGGTTCCGTCGCTCGTGGCGCTCTGCTCGCGGCGCGTGGGAACTCTGGGGTCATCCTGGCCCAGATCCTGGGCTCGCTCGTACGAGAACTCGCCAGCGACCCTGATCGAGCGCGCGGATGGATGCGTGGGCTCGAGGCGGCGTCGGCGAGCGCTCGCGCGGCGGTGCTGGACCCGAAGCCCGGCACGATGCTCAGCGTCATCGACGCCGCCGCTGGGGCCAGTGACCCCGCCGCGGCGATCGACGCTGCTCGAGCCGCCGAGGAGCGCACCCCTACCCAGCTCGCGGTGCTGGCAGCCGCTGGCGTCGTGGACTCGGGCGGCGCGGGCTTGGTCGTCGTCCTCGAGGCGATGAGCGCTGCGCTCGGACTCACGACGAGCGTCGGTCCCTATCCATGGCTCGACGACATCGCGGTCCCGGTCGCGAGCGTCCGTGATCTGTCGGCGGCCGAGCTGGTGGCGTCCGATCGCGAGGACGAGCTGCGCTACGAGGTGATGTTCTCCCTGGAGGCACCCGAGCGCCAGGTGGACGCGCTCCGGGTGGTCTGGGCCGGCCTCGGCGACTCCATCGTGATCGTCGGTGATGGCACCGTCTGGCGTTGCCACGTCCACACGAACGACATCGCTGCCGCCATCCAAGGCGGCATCGACGCGGGTCGGGTACGCGATCTCTCCGTCACCGATCTGCGTGAGCAGACCGGCGAAGTCGCCTGGGTGCGCGACGCGCCGCCAGCAGCCGAGCCGTCGCCTCCGGCGACCGCGGTCGTTGCCGTCGGCACGGGGAGCGGGATCGCGCGGCTGTTTCGGTCCTTCGGTGTCGCCAGCATCGTTGCAGGGGGCCAAGGCGCCAACCCGTCGATCGCAGAACTCGTCGATGCCGTGCGCTCCACGCACGCCAAGCAGGTCATCGTCCTGCCCAACAACGCCAACATCCTCGCTGCGGCCTCGGCAATGATCGGACTCGTCGACGCTGAGGTCGCGATCGTGCCGACCGTCCACCTCGTGCAGGGCTTCGCCGCGCTCATGGCCTACGACCCAGAGTCGGGGCTCTCAGAGAACGAGCGGCGCATGACCGAGGCCGCGCGACGGGTTCGCTGGGGCGAGGTCACCGTTGCCGTCCGCGATGGATCCTGGCAGGGCGGGGTGTTCGGTGCCGGTTCTGCGATCGGTATCAGCGATCAAGGCATCGTGTCGGTGGGACCGGACCCGGAGGCCGTGCTCGTCGGCCTGTGCGAGCGCTTGCTCGAGCCCGGAGGCGAGATCGTGACCGTGATCGTCGGGGAGCGGGGTCATCGTGAACGCGTGGAGGCGGCCCTTGCGGGCGTGTTCGATCGCCATCACGGTGTCGAACTCGAGGTGATCGAGGGAGGGCAGCCGCTCTATCCCTACCTGCTTGGCGTGGAATGAGTGGCGTCGGACTCGAGGATCTCGCAGCGACGGCGCTTGCGGACCTTGCGTGGCTGTCACCGAAGGTCGTGAAGGGTCTCGAGGCGCTCGACGTCGTGACGGCCTACGACCTTGTGACCTACTATCCCCGGCGCTACGTCGATCGCACCCGCCACGTCATGATCGCCGACGCGGTTCCGGGCGAAGAGGTCGTGCTGATCGGACGCATCGCCAGCGTCCGTGTCGTGCCGACGCGCAAGCGCTCCATGACGCTGGTGGAGGCGCGGCTGGTCGACGAGACGGGGTCGGTCGGGCTGCGCTTCTTCCGCCAGCCGTGGCGTGCGAAGCAGCTCGGACGGCTCCACGGCGACATCGCCGTGTTCGGCAAGGTCGAACTCTTTCGCAAGGAGCGTCAGCTCGTCAACCCGCTCGTCGACCCCATCGGCGACCGTACGGGTCGGATCGTGCCGCTCTATCCGCTGCGCGACGGGGCCGGGATCGACTCTGGTGCCATCGCGAGTGCGGTTCTCGGACTCCTCGAGCGCTTCTCCCCGATCGCGGAGACGATCCCGAGGGCGGTGCGAGATGCGCTGGGTCTGCTCGGGCGCGAGGAAGCGCTCCGCGCCATCCATGCGCCGGCCACGCTCGAGCAGCGACTCGAAGCTCGACGCCGCATCGCCTTCGAGGAACTCTTTCGCATCCAGGTCATGCTCGGTCTCGTACGACGGGAGCGCGATGCTCACCAGCGTGGCTTCGCCCACGACGTTGCTCCGTTCGGGCCTGGGACCGGTCGGCGCGTGGCAGAACTGCTCGCCCGACTCCCGTTCTCACTCACGGCTGCCCAGCGCCGAGTGGTCACCGATATCGCCGGTGACATGCAGCGGGACCGGCCCATGCATCGGCTCCTCCAGGGCGACGTCGGAGCCGGCAAGACGCTCGTCGCGCTGATTGCTGCGCTGTTCGCGATCCAAGGCGGCCATCAAGCCGCGTTGCTCGCGCCCACAGAGGTGCTCGCTGAACAGCACTTCCGCACGATCCTGTCGCTGCTTGGCACTGCTCGTGAGGCTCGGGAGCGCACACCGGGCCTCTTCGATGACGAGGTAGCGCCGATCGAGGTCGCCCTCCTCACGGGGACTGTGGCCTCGAAGCGCCGAGCCGACATCGTCGAGGGGTTGGCCCGCGGAACGATCGATCTGGTCGTCGGGACCCATGCCCTGCTCACCGAGGGAGTCAACCTCGCTTCGCTTGGGCTCGTCGTGGTCGACGAGCAGCATCGCTTCGGCGTGGAGCAGCGTTCGTTGTTGCGCGATCGTCATGCGGAGATCGCCGGGCGTGTGGCGGACACGCTCGTCATGACAGCCACACCGATACCTCGAACTGCGGCGATGACGGTCTACGGCGATCTCGACCTCTCCGTGATCGACGAACTCCCACCGGGGCGGACGCCGATCCGCACGAAGTGGCTGCGTGAACGGAGCGCCTACGTCGAGGCCTTCGACTACCTGCGGGCAGAGGTCGGCCGAGGTCGGCAGGGTTACGTCGTCTGCGCTCTCGTCGAAGAGAGCGAACGGCTCCAGGCGCGCTCGGCCGAGGAAGAGTTCGCCAGGCTCGGCAACTCGGAGCTCGCCGGACTCCGGCTCGGACTGCTCCATGGCCGCATGCCGGCGCGCGAGAAGGACCGGCAGATGGCGGCGTTTCGAGCGGGCATCATCGACGTGCTCGTCGCGACGACCGTGATCGAGGTCGGCGTGGACGTGCCAAACGCGACCGTGATGATCATCGAAGACGCCGACCGCTTCGGCATCGCCCAGCTGCATCAGCTGCGCGGTCGGGTGGGCCGTGGCGAGCACGCGTCGGCGTGCTTCCTTCTCGCCGAGACCGACCAGGGCCCGACGGCGGCGCGCCTGGAGGCTCTCGAACGTACGACGGACGGCTTCGAGCTCGCCGAGGTCGACCTCGTGCTGCGCGGCGAGGGCACGGTCCTCGGTGCGCGTCAATCGGGCAGGAGCGACCTCAAGCTCGCCTCGGTCGTGCGCGATCGCCCCTTGGTCGAGGCGGCACGCCACCACGCCACCCGATTGCTCGAGGTCGACCCGAGCCTCCGCGAGCATCCGAGGCTCGCGCGGGAACTCGCACTGGTCGCCGACCCCGACCAGCTGGCATACCTGCTCCGGAGCTAGGCGTGCTGCGTATCATCGGCGGATCCCTCGGTGGTCGGGTCGTCCCGGTGCGGGTGCCGAGCGGCACGCGCCCGACCGCAGCTCGCGTGCGCGAGGCGATCTTTGCGATGGTGGAGGCGCGGGTCGACCTCGAGGGTGCGCGAGTCGTCGACCTCTTCGCCGGGGCCGGTGGCCTCACGTTCGAAGCGCTCTCGCGCGGTGCCGCCTGCGTCGTGTGGGTCGATCGTGATGCGCGACTCGCAGCCGACGTGCGGCGTGCCGCCGACGCACTCGAGGTCGCCTCCCGTCTCAGCGTTCGTCCGACGAGCGTCGAGCGGTTCCTCGCGTCCGAGGGGCGTTCGATGGACGTCGACGTGGTGTTCGTGGATCCGCCCTACGTCCGGCGCTCCTTCGAGGACCTCGGCCCCCAGCTCCCGAACGCTCGTTGGGTCGTCGTCGAGGCAGCCTCTCCGGTGGAACTCGGCGAGCGTTGGCGAGCGGAGCGCTGGCGGCGCTATGGTGGTACCCAGGTCGGGCTCTTCGTTCCGGCGCCGTGAGCCGCTCGGGCCTACCAGACGAGCCGAGCGCGGGAGGCACAGTGAGGCGCGCGTTATTCCCGGGTTCGTTTGACCCGTTCCACAACGGGCACCGGGAGGTCGTCGAGCGAGCGAGTGCGCTCTTCGACGAGGTGGTGGTTGCGGCGATGCGTAACCCGCAGAAGGCGTCGCAGCTGTTCTCGCTCGATGAGCGCATGGCGTTGATCGCTGCGGCGGTCGATGACCTCGAGAACGTTCGGGTGGTAGCGTTGTCGAGCTTGGTCGTCGATCTGGCACGGGCAGTGGACGCAACGGTGATCGTGCGCGGTCTGCGTGCGGTCAGCGACTTCGAGATCGAACTCCAGATGGCGCAGATGAATCGCACGCTGTCCGGCGTGGACACCCTCTTCGTCCCGACATCGTCCGAACACTCGTTCTTGTCGTCGAAGTTGATCAGGGAGATCGCAGCCTACGGCGGCGACGTGACCTCGTTCGTGCCCGTCGTCGTTGCCAAGGCGCTCGATGGCCGCCTCGGGGGTCGGCCTTGACGGCGGTTGGCTCCGACGGCAGCACGACGCTCGCGGCGCTCCAGGAGCTTCGTACCCTCGTGAGCGAGGCGCGCGGGGTGCCCCTCTCGGCGTCGGTGATCGTGGTACGTGATGACGTCCTTGCGCTCATCGACGAAGCGATGGAGTCGTTGCCCGAGGAGCTGCGCGAGGCACGATGGCTGCTGCGCGAGCGGGAGCAGTTCCTTGCGCGAGCCTCGCTCGAGGCTGAGGCGATCCTCGACGCAGCACGTCAGCAGGCCGAGGCGCTCGTGTCGCACACGGAGATCGTTCGAGCGGCCGAACACGAAGCCGCGCGCATCGTGCTCGATGCCAAGGAGCGTGCTGCGCGGCTCCGGTTGCAGACCGAGGACTTCCTGGATCGCCGTCTGGCAGCGGTGGAGATCGCGCTCGACGAGCTCTTGACCGCGACCCGGCGCGGCCGCGAGCGGCTCCAAGCGGCGGGCTCCGGTACGGTGCCGAGTGCGCTGGCGTCGGGAGAGGCGCTGGATGAGGAGGTCGGCGATGCGTGAGTTCGCGGTGTCGGTGGTCGCGCTGCGACACGGGAGCGCCGCCTTGGAGCGCTTCGGATTCGTCGGCAGCTTGGATGACATCGCGGTGACGTCGTCGCGCGTGGAGCCGACGGAGCCCATCGAGGTGGCCGGTCACGTCGAGGCGGTTGGCGAAGGCATGCTGGTGACCCTCCGTGCAACCACACGGTGGCGAGGCGAGTGCGTGCGATGCCTGGCACCAGCCGAAGGGCCACTCGTCGTCGAAGGGCGAGAGCTCTATCGCGAGGGCCCCACCACCGACGATGCGTATGGTTACCACGGCGACGTCCTCGACGTGTCGGAGTTCGTGCACGATGCGCTGGTGCTCGAGCTCCCCGTTCTGCCTCTGTGTCGCGATGAGTGCCGTGGGCTGTGTGCGCGCTGCGGTGCGGACCTGAACGAGGGTCCGTGCGAGTGCCAACCCGAGGTCGACGGTCCCTTCGCGATCCTCGACGAGCTGGGACAGTCGCAAGGTGAGGGTGGCTCGGGGCGCTAGCATGATCCCCCGGTCCCGGTGGCAAGGAAGAGTGAGAGACGATGGCTGTTCCTAAGAAGAAGACTTCCAAGGCGAAGTCCCGGTCTCGCCGCGCATCGGCGTGGCGCCTCGTGGTCGCCGGCGCGGCCAGTTGCCCGAGTTGCGGTGCGGCGAAGCGCTCCCATGCCGTCTGTCCGCAGTGTGGCTACTATCGCGGTCGTCCCGCGGTCGAGATCCAGGGCTAGGGGCTCGTGCTGCCGATTGCGGTCGACCTGATGGGGACCGACCTCGGCTCAGCGGTGGTCGCGGAGGGCATCGCGCGGGCTGAGGGAGCCGCCGTGATCGCGGTCGGCACCGCCGAGGCACTCGCGGCGTTGCCGAGCGGCGTCGAGCGTGTGGTGGCGAGCGAGGTCATCGAGATGACCGACGACCCTGCGAGCGCGCCTCGGCGTAAGCGCGACGCCTCGATGGTGGTCGCGACCGAGCTCGTGAAGCAAGGTCGCGCCGGTGCGGCGGTGACCTTCGGCAACTCTGGCGCCGCGATGGCGACCGCGTTGCTCAAGTTGGGTCGGATCAAGGGCGTGGCGCGACCGGCCATTACGGTCGAGTTGCCGGTGCCAGGCGCGACCCCGACGGTGCTGTTGGATGCGGGCGCCAACACCGAGGTCCAAGCGGCGTGGCTGCACGATTTCGCCTTGATGGGGACGGTGTACGCTCGAGCGCGTCTCGGGCTGGAGGCGCCGCGCGTCGGCCTGTTGTCGATCGGCGAGGAGCCCGGGAAGGGGACGTCGCTCGTCAAGGAGACCTTCGCGCGCCTCGAGGGCGATGCGCGGATCACCTTCCTCGGCAACGTCGAGGGGCGTGACGTCATGAGCGACCGCGTCGACGTCGTCGTCACGGACGGTTTCACCGGCAACGTGGTGCTGAAGGCGCTCGAGGGCGCGGCCCGCACCTTTGCGCATGCGGTGCTGTCGGCGTTGGCACCAGCAGGGGAGAGCGATGCGGTCGCCGACGCCGCGATCGAGCGACTGCTCCCGCTGTGGAACGAGCTGACGCCCGATGCCACGGGCGCGGCGGCGCTGCTCGGTGTCGACGGCCTGGTGCTGATCGGCCATGGCGCCTCGAACGAGCGGGCAGTCGCGAGTGCGATTCGCAACGCGGTCCAGCTCGCAGAGGGAGACGTCGTCTCGACCATTCGACACTACGAAGCGAAGGAGTCGAACCGTGCCTGAGGAACTGACTCGAGCCGCGATCTACGAGGTCATTCGCAAGCAGCTCGCGGACATCTTGGAGATCGACGAAGGGCGCATCAGCGAGAGTTCGTCGTTCGTCGACGACCTCGACGCCGATTCACTGGCGTTGATCGAGCTGGTGGAGGCCATCGAGTCCGAGTTCTCCCAAGGCGATCACACCTTCCGGATCGAGGACGAGGATCTCGAGGATCTCCGTACGTTGCGTGACGCCGTTGACTACGTCGCCGAGGTGCTCGGCGTGACCCGAGAGGCGTGAGCCGAGCGAAGCGGCGGGAGCGGTCGATCCTCGAGCTCATTCCCGCTGCGCTCCGCGACCATCCGGTCGTACGTCAAGCGCTCGTCCACAAGTCAGCGAGCCGCGATCCGCTGGACTCCAACGAGCGGTTGGAGTTCCTCGGCGACGCGGTGATCGAGCTCGTGGTCTCCGACTATCTCTATCGGCGCTATCCGGACGTCGATGAGGGTCGCCTGACCCAGGTGCGCTCAGCTCTCGTCTCTCGACGCTCGCTCGGCTCCGTCGGGGTCCAAGGCGGGCTGCTCGAGGCGATCACGGTCGGCCAAGCAGATGCTCTTGGCCCTGTCCTGGCGGCCAACGCGGTCGAGGCGCTCGCTGGTGCTGTCTATCTCGCCGGAGGATTCCAGCTCTCGGTCGCGTTCGTCCTCGCGATCCTCGGGCCCTCGCTGGAGCGCGTCGATGGCGACCTGGTGCTCGGTGACTACAAGTCCCTGCTCCATCAAGCGCTCGCCAAGCTGCACCACCAGCCACCCCGCTACAAAGTCTCGTGGTCCGGGCCCGATCACGACCGTCGCTATCGGGTCGTCGTGCAGCTTCCTGGAGGCTTCGAGGCAGCCGGCGAAGGGGCGTCGCGCAAGGAGGCGGAGCAGGAGGCGTGCCGCCTTGCGATCCTCGAGGCGAACCGTCGGGCAGAAGCTGCCGGCCTCGCTCAGGCAACGACGGAGGCTCCCTCGCGACCCCCGCGGCGTCGCAGTAGCCGCCGCGCCTCGCCACGCCCATCGGAGCCGGAGCGTGCCGGAGGCGCCTGAGGTCGAGCGGGTGCGCGAGGTGCTGGCCGCACGTGTCGAGGGGGCGACGCTCGAGGGGATCCGCATGGTTGGACGGCGCCTCGTGCGCCGGCACGACCCGGAGCTCTTGGCGACGGTGTCGGGGCGCCCGATCGTGTCGATGCGACGCATCGGCAAGTTCCTGGTGTTCGATCTCGGCACCGACGCGCTGGTCGTGCACCTCGGCATGGCTGGACGTCTCGTCGTCTCGGACGCCTCGGCGACGGCGACCCACGTCCAGCTCGTTCTCGACTTCCGTCGCGCCGTCATCACACTGGTCGATCCGCGCACGTTCTCCGAGGCCTTCGTTGACGTCCTCGGCACCGACGGGCGGCCGCGTCGGCTCGCGGGGCTCGGTCCCGACGTGTTCGGTCCCGAGGAGGAGATCGCAGCGAGCCTCGAACGGCACGCTGCGAGGTCTCGGCGTGCGATCAAGACGGCGCTCCTGGATCAGCGCGTGGTGGCGGGTCTTGGCAACATGTACGCTGACGAGACCCTCTTTCGTGTCGGTGTCCATCCGAGCACCCCGATGAACGTGCTGGGGCGACGCCTCGTGGCGATCGCCGAGGCTGCGGGCGATGTCGCCCGGGAGGCGCTCGCAGCGGGCGGTACGACCTTCGCGGATCGGGCCTATCGCGACCCGCTCGATCGGCCTGGCGCCTTTGGCGCGCGCCTCGCCGTCTACCAACGTGCGGGCAGTCCGTGCCCCAGGTGCGCTACGTCGATCGTCCGGAGGGTCTTGCAGGGCCGATCAGCGCACTGGTGCCCGCGGTGCCAGCAGGGAGGGGGCTGAGTGCGACTACGTGCGCTCACGATGCGCGGTTTCAAGTCGTTCGCGGATCCGGTCACGGTGCGATTCGGATCGGGGATCAACGCGATCGTCGGGCCCAATGGATCCGGGAAGTCGAACGTCGTCGATGCTCTGACCTGGGTGCTCGGCACCCAGAGTCCCAGGATGCTCCGACTCGCTCGCATGGACGAGGTGATCTTCCAGGGCAGCGCGCACCGTCCTGCGCTCGGTCGGGCCGAGGTCGAACTCACCTTGGACGACCCAGACGACGAGAGCGGACTTGGTGTCGCGGAGATCGCTCTGACCCGGCGAGTCGAGCGTGGGGGAGAGGCGAGCTATCGAATCAACGGCCGTGCGGCGCGTCTCCAGGACGTGGTGGAGGTCCTCCAAGGGGCGAACATCGGTCGGAGCCAACACGTCGTCGTCTCCCAGGGCGAGATCGATGCCCTCGCTGGGGCGTCCGGTGACGTCCTGCGCACCATGCTGGAGGACGCATCGAGGGTCACGCTGCTCCGGCGCCAACGGCAGGTGACCCTCGAGCAACTCCGGCGTGCGGAGGAGGCGCTGGCGGAGCTCGAGCGCGAGGACCGAGACCTTCGACGCCAACGTCGACCGCTGGTCGCGCAGGTCGAGCGCGCGGAGGCACGTCGCGCGCTCGAGGCCCGATGGCAGGTACTCGCGCTCGCGGCGGCTCGTCGAGCGCTCGAGCGCCGTGCCGAAGAGCTTGCGGCTGCGGAGCGTGACGTTGAGTCGTGCAGTCGCGACGTTGCCGATGCCGAGGCGGCACTCGTACTCCTCGAGGGGGAGGTCGACGATGCGCCTCGTGTGGACCCGGAGCCGGTCGCAGAGGGTGCGCGGCGTCTTCGCGAGCTCGAGGTGCGCTTGACACGGGCGATCGCGTCGATCGATGAGCACCAGCGCCTCGTCGATGCCGAGCGTGCTCGCGACCAGCGACGGCGGGCGATCGCGGAGGAGCATGATGAGGTGGTCGCGACCCTGACCGGACTCGAGGAGCGCGCACGCGCACTCGCGCTGATGCGCGAGCGTCTCGAGCAGGAACGAGCCGCGATCGAGACCGTCGACGTCGAGCCGCTGCGGGCAGAGCTCGATCAGGTGCGTCGCGAGCGCGTGCGTCTCGAGACGCTTCTCCAGGAGCGCGAGCGGGCCGCGGAGCGTGCGCGCGCGCAGGCGGAGCGGGTGCGGCTCGAACGGGCGCGTGACCGCGAGCTCGAGCGCCACTTGAACGACCGAGATGCGGCGTTGGCCGCCGAGCGTGCGGCGGCCGAGGCAGCGTTGGCCGAGGCCGAGGAGGCGCTCGCGGACGCAGCCCGCGAGCTCGCCGAGGCCGGGGAGCTGGTCGAGCGTGTTCAGCGAGATCGTGCAGTCCTTGCCGAACGACACAGCAGTTTGACGGCCGAAGCACGTCGCATCGATGTTGAGCTGCGGAGCGTGCTCGAGGCCGTCGGGGACGAGGGGCAGGGCCGACTGACGATCGATGTCGTGCGTTCGGGGACAGCTGGCATTGACGTCGCGCTTGCTGCGCTCGGCGAGCTCGCCGAGGCGCGGATCGTTCAGTCGGTCGGCGAGCTCGACCCGACGGTCGAGGTGGAAAGCGCCGTCGTCATCGAGGAGGTCGAAGGGGAGCACGGGAGTGCGGCGGTGGGTTGGGCGCCCGGACCACTGGGTGCGCGACTCGCACAGGCGAGAGTCGTCGAGAGCGTGCTCGAGGAGGTGCGTGTCGGCCGAGCGCACGGTCTCCTCGTCGACGCTGCCGGCTGGGTGAGCGACGATGGGTGGATTCGGCGGGGTCGCAGCATTCGTGCGTTGCTGCGGCTACGACGGCGTCAGCTCGAGGATGAGGCGGTGACGATCGCCGCGGAGCTCCAGGGCGTCGGCGAGGAGCTCGCGGCCGTTGATGCGGCGCTTCGGGAGGCGCGAGCCGTTGTCGAGCGATGTCGCAGCACGCATGTCGAGGAGCTCAACCGTCGTGAAGCGAGGCGCCGGGATCTCGAGCGGATCAGGACCGAGCAGGCGCGGATCGATCGCGATCGCGCGACGGTCGTCGCGCGCCTCGCGACAGAGCTCCCGACTGTCGACATCGAGGACGTCGACGAGGATGTCGGACGTCGCGCCGCCGAACTTCAAGCGCGAGAGGCGGCGGCGGCCGACCGACTGGCGATGGCCATCGAAGCTGGCCAGGCCGCAGAGCGGGCTCGGCAAGCGCTTGATGAGCAGCTCGTCGGCGTGCGACTGGATGCGACTCGAGAGCAGCAGCGGGCGTTGGCGGCTCGGGAGCGCCTCGATCAGCTCGAGCGCGAACGTGCGCGCCTTGACGAGGCCAGGGTTCGTGCGACGCCAGTACCACGTGAGCTCGTGGAGCGTGCCCACGCTTTGGCGAACGCAGTTGCCCTCACGCTGCGCGGTCTTGACGAGCAGCTGCAGCTGCTGCTTGCTTGGGAGTCGCGGCACCGTGCCGAGGCCGAGCGGCTGCGGATGCAACGTCGGTCGGCCGAGGCAGCGCTCGTGACGGCGCGTGAGCGATTGCTCGAGGCGATGGGGCGCGCCGAGCGAGCTCGAGCCCGGCTCGCCGCCGAGCAAGAGATGTGGTGCCTTCGCCTCCACGTCGAGCTCGCTGACATCGAAGGTGCCCGCCTGCCCTCGGATGTCGCACCGAACGACGTTGAGCGGACGTTGCACGAGGTCGAAGATGCCTTGGGGACCTTCGGCGAGGTGAACGGTCTCGCGAGTGTCCAGTTGCGCGAGCTCGACGCTCGACGAGAGGAGCTCGGCGCGGTGCTTGCGGAGGCCCGTGGGGTGCGGGCTGTCATCAGTGAGGGACTCGAGCGGCTCGAGGAGGAGATGCGCCGCCGCGTGCTGACCACGGTCGAGGAGGTCGGGTCGGCGTTTCGGAGCATCATTGGGGAGCTCTTCCCTGGCGGAGGCGGTTCGGTCGAGCTCGAGGCTGGTGCCGATCCGCTGGCGGCGACGGTTCGTGTCGATGTCGATCTGCCAACCAAGCGCGTGCGTCGGTTGGCGTTGCTGTCGGGCGGCGAGCGCTCGCTCGTGGGGCTCGCGCTGTTGTTCGCCATGCTGGAGGTTCGACCCGTACCGTTTCTCGTGCTCGACGAAGCCGACGCCGCGCTCGACGAGCGCAATCTGACTCGTCTGGTCGAACTGCTGCGCCGGGTGGGACGCTCGAGCCAGGTGCTCGTGGTGACCCACCAGCGACGGACCATGGAGGCCGCCGATGTGCTGCTTGGTGTCTCGATTGCGCCGAGCGGAGTATCGACGGTCGTGCGTCATGACCTTGGCGAGGCGGGCCTTGAGGGCGTTCAGGTCGCGACGGACTAGCCACGCGACGTCCCGTGTCGCTCGCGGACTCCGACGGGTCTTCGTCGCCTAGTTGTCTGGGTTCGAGCTGCTGGCGCTGGACGTAGCGGCGCTCGACTGGTCCTGCGACGTGGATGTCGTGTTCGACTGGTCCGATGACCCGGTCGCACTGCTCGACTGGTCCTGCGACGTGGATGTCGTGTTTGACTGGTTCGATGACCCGGTCGTACTGGTCGACTGGTCGGAGGGGCTCGAGGAGCTGTCCGTGTGGTCCGATGGAGCAGGCGACGAGGAAGCGTCGCCAGCTTGCTGGCTGATGTCGGATGGGGGTGCTTGGTCGTTCGGCGTAGGCGATTCGACCGGTGGCGATGACGAAGGGATTGATCGTACCGTTCCAAGCGGGTGGTGTTCGTCGCCGGTGTCGCGGCTCTGCGCTGGGGTTGCCGTCGCTGTCGCGGAGCCAGAGGACTGTTGGCCCCCCTGTTCGCGAAGACCCGACGGTGGTATGCCGGCCGATGAGCCAATGGCTGGTTGCGAACCGTTCAGCGTCCCTTGGTGGGTGCTTGGCGTCGGGGCGAGGACGATCGACTCCACACGGTGGAGAGCGTGGGCGAGGGCACCGGAGAACGCGACGCCCCCACTTGCGGCACTCAGGACCGCCGCGACGATGAGCCAGCGAGAGCGGAACCACGAGGCCCACGCATGTGTGGCACGACGCTGGCTGGTGGTGGATGCTGCGAGATTGCGGAACTCTGCTGTGACCAGCTCCGTGACGTTGCGAACGTAGCTGTCGGGGAGTTCCGTCGGCCAAGCAGACGACCGTGCGCAGACCGTCGCCAGTAGCTCTTGTTCCCTGGTCTCGAGCGCGACCTCGCTCGCAAGCGCCGTGAGGCGGTCGGTGAAAGTGGTGGAAGTGCTCACGAGGGTGCCTCCAGCGACGACGGGGATTGTTGCTCGAGGAGCCGTGCCATGGCCTTGAGTCCCCGATGTGCGAGGCTCCGTACGGTCGCATCGGGTATCCCGAGCATGTCGCTTACCTCAGTGGCAGCGAAGCCGCCGAAGACACGAAGGCCGATCACGAGCGCTTGCTGCTCCGGTAGCCGTCTGAGGAGGGCTGTGACGGTGCCGTCATCGATGTCCTCCGGCGACAACGTCGGATGTGGGAGTTCGGCAGGATCGAAAGCGACCTCGCGGCGCCGTCCAAGCGCGCGTAGTGCATCCGCACGCGATCGATAGGCGATCGTGAACGTCAGGCGGCGTAAACCGTCTTCGTCGCCGTCGAAGCGACTGAGAGAACGGACCAGCCGAAGCCACACATCCTGCAGGATGTCGTCGACGTCTGCAACTCCTGAGGCGCGGAGGAATCCTCGTAGGGCCGGGCCAACGTGACGTACCCATCGCCCGAATTCGTCCGGGTCGCCTGTACGGAGGCGATCGATGTCGACGGACTCGCGTTGCGCGTCGTCGGTCGACATCGCCGCCTCCGGCATGTTCGCTCCTCGTTCCACTGGGCCTGCACGCTGCGATGGTGTGGTGTGGCGCGTGCAGCGTCCGCTCGGTTAGTTGTCGGATGAACTGCTCTGCGTGCTTGAACTCGCCTGAGAGTCGCTGCTCGAGCCGTCCTGGCTCGTTGTCCCAGCAGGAGAGGTCAGCGTGGTCCCGGGATTGGCGACCTGCTGATCCGTGCTCTGCTGATCCGTGCTCTGCTGATCCGTGCTCTGCTGATGGTCGTTGGAAGACTGGAGCTCTTGCTGTGCGGTGTCAGGGGAGTTGTCGTGACTCGCCGGCGTCGCCGGAGTGGCTGGCGTTGCCGGAGTCGCCGGAGTGGCCGGCGTCGCCGGAGTGGCTGGCGTTGCCGGAGTCGCCGGAGTGGCTGGCGTTGCCGGAGTCGCCGGAGTGGCTGGCGTTGCCGGAGTCGCCGGAGTGGCTGGCGTCGCCGGAGTGGCTGGCGTCGCTGACGCGGTCGGGGCTACTGCCGTGGCTGTTGGGATCGTGATGCCCACTGACGCCGCGAGCTGTGACGCTACGTTCTGGGCTGATGCGGGAAGGTTTCCAGTGGCCGCTGCTGCCACCGTGCCTGTCGCAACGACGGCGGATGCGGTCGCGATGGCGGCCTTTGCCGAGAGCATGCTGAGTAGCTTGCTCAGTGAGCCGACTCCGAGTGCCATAGTTCCTCCTTGTCCTAGGGCCGCGCCCCTGTGGCGGCAACAGGGGCAATCGCTACGACTGAGCCCAGCGTTGCAGTTGCCGAGGAAGAATTCGTAGCGATGGTCCTGGCGCTGCCCGACCGACCAATGGTGATTGACGTCGCGGCCAGCACGGCGTCTGCCTGGTCGGCGACGCTCCTGTGCCGGTCGCCTACGCTCTTTGGCGATGGTCTTGGACATCGTATTGCTGGTCGTTCTCGTGTTCGCGATTGCCACGGCGGCACTGCTTGTTCGTCGTCGTCCACGCGTGGGCCCGCATGCGCGCGAAGAGTCGATTCCGGCGAGCGAATCGGCAGCGCCGGACGAAGCCGCAGCGGTCATCGGTCAGTCTCGTCCGCGCACCCTCGAGGGTGCGATGCGACGCTCATCGGGTCGGTTCCGGGACCTGCGTCGGCGAATCGGCGGGCTCGATCGGGACGCGCTCTTCCAGACGATGGAGGAGGTCCTGCTCGAGAGTGATCTCGGCCCCACGTTGACGGCGGCGGTCCTCGATGAGGTTCGACGTGAGACGGGACGCGGCGCGTCGGCAGATGACCTCTGGCAGGCTCTCCGGAGAGCCCTGCGTGCTCGCCTCCTGAGTGGCGACCGATCGCTTGCGGTAGCGGCAGAGCTACCGACCGTGATACTCGTGGTCGGCGTCAACGGGGCAGGCAAGACGACGACCGTCGGCAAGCTCGCAGCGCGCTTGCGCGAGCGGGGAGATGTGGTGATCGCTGCTGCGGACACCTTCCGAGCGGCCGCAACGGAACAAGTCGCGGTCTGGGCGGAGCGTTCCGGGGTTCGGCTGGTGGCGGGCCAGCAGGGTGCCGATCCCGGTGCCGTTGTGTTCGATGCGGTCGACGCAGCCAAGGCGCGTGGCGCCGCGGTCGTCGTGTGTGACACCGCAGGGCGTCTCCAGAACAAGGCGAACTTGATGGCGGAGCTTGGCAAGGTCCGCCGGGTCGCCGAGAAGGCGGCCGGCCACGTCGACGAGGTCTTGTTGGTGGTCGACGCGACGACGGGACAGAACGGGTTGAGTCAGGCCCGCGTGTTCGGCGAGGTGACTGGGCTCACCGGGGTCGTCCTCACCAAGCTCGACGGATCAGCCAAGGGCGGTATCGCGCTCGCGATCGAGCACGAGTTCAAGGTGCCGGTGAAGCTCGTTGGGGTGGGAGAGGCCCTCGAGGACCTTCAACCGTTTGATCCTGATGACTTCGTCGATGCCTTGCTCGACATGAGTGGATCGGAGGCGGGACCCGATTCCATGCGAGGAGACGAGGCCGATGTTTGAGACGCTGAGTGGCAGGTTGGACGGAGCGCTGGGTCGTCTTCGCCGCAAGAGTCGACTGACCCAGCGCGACGTCGACGAAGCGCTCGCCGAGATCCGAGTCGCGCTGCTCGAGGCGGACGTCGCGGTGCGTGTGGTCGACACGATCCTCGCCCGCGTCGAAGAGGCGGCTGTCGGTGCGATGGCGTCGGCATCGCTGACCCCCGGGCAGCAGGTCGTGAAGGCGGTTCACGATGAGCTCCTCCGGGTGCTCGGCGGCGAGCCCTTCCGTCTCCGCTACGCCTCGACACCCCCGACCGTGATCCTCCTGGCCGGCCTCCAGGGCGTCGGCAAGACCACCGCAGCTGCGAAGCTCGCGCTCGCGCAGCTACGGGAGGGACGGTCGCCGTTGCTGGTCGCGGCCGACCTGCAGCGCCCTGGTGCGATCGAGCAGCTACGGATCTTGGGCGAGCGAGCCGGCGTCGCCGTCGTGAGCGACGGGGACGATCCCGTGACGGTCGCTCGTCACGGTGTCGCCGAGGCGCGACGACTTGGGCGCGACGTCGTCATCGTCGACACAGCGGGTCGCCTGGCCATCGACGAAGCCCTCATGCGCGAAGTGCAGATGGTGTCGGAGGCTATCGATCCGCACTATCGCTTCCTGGTCGTCGACGCGATGGTGGGTCAAGAATCGGTACGAGTGGCTCAGGCGTTCGACGAGCGCCTCTCGATCTCGGCCGTGATCCTCACCAAGCTCGATGGCGACGCACGAGGGGGCGCTGCGCTCTCGGTGCGCGAGGTGGTTGGCAAGCCGATCGCCTTTGCTTCGGTGGGAGAGAAGCTCGAAGACTTCGAGCCGTTCTACCCCGATCGCATGGCATCGCGCATCCTGGGTATGGGCGATGTGCTCTCACTCATCGAGCGGGCCGAGTCGACGATGGATCACGAGGTAGCCCAGCGAGGAGTGGATCGTCTCCGCCAGGGCCGCTTCGACCTCAACGATCTGCTCGAGCAGATGCGCCAGGTCCGTCGGCTCGGGCCCCTGAAGGGGGTACTGGCCATGCTGCCCGGAGTTCCCAAGGAGTTGCGCAACCAGGACATCGATGATGCGGAGCTCACACGCATCGAGGCGATGATCTCGTCGATGACGAGGGAAGAGCGGAGCAATCCGACCATGATCGATGCATCGAGGCGAGCTCGGATCGCGCGTGGCTCGGGCACACAACCAGCGCAGGTCGCCGCGCTGCTCAAGCAGTTTCGCGACGTGCACAAGGTGCTCCGCCAAGCGGGTGTTGGCGCGCCGAGTGCGACCAAGCGACGCAAGCCTCCTCGGCGCAAGCGGAAGTAACGGCGAGGTCGGTGCGTCTAGACTGTTCGACCGAGCGCCCGAGTTGGCGCACCTGGAACGGAAGGAGTCCCTCTCGATGGCAGTGCGGCTACGCCTCACTCGTACCGGCAAGAAGAAGCAGCCGCAGTATCGCATCGTCGCTGCCGATGCGCGGACCCCTCGCGATGGTCGGTTCCTGGAGATCCTTGGTTGGTACCAGCCACGCCAGGAGCCGTCGAGCTTCTCGATCGATCTGGCGAAGGCCGAGTCGTGGATCGCGAAGGGGGCGACCCCATCGGAGCGCGTTGCGAAGCTGTTGGAGCTCGCGCGAGCGCAGGCGGCCGAGTAGTGGACGACTCCGCGAACGTGCCCGCGACGAGCGAGCCGTCGATCTCGCCGACGCAGGGGCTCGCAATCGAGCGAGCGTCGTCGCTCGTCCTGTACCTCACGAGATCACTCGCGCCGGAGGTTGCCGAGCGCGTCGTCGTGCGCCACGAGCCGGTGCGCGATGGTGAGCTGTCGCTCTCGGTGACGGTTCCCACGGAAGCGCTCGGTCGAGTCATTGGTCGCGGTGGTCGTACCGCGACGGCGGTGCGCACGGTGGTCGCGGCGCTTGCGCAGCGGTCTGGTCTGTCGACGCGGGTGTCGTTCTCCGATGGTCACGATCGACCTCGGCGAGGTGGGCCTCGGGGCCGATCCGGAGGGCGTCGCGGCCGCGGGTGAGTTCGAGGGTCCGCATTGGGGTCATCGGGCGCCCGCACGGCGTGAAGGGCGCTGTGACGCTTCACCACGTCTCGGATGTCCCAGGACGATTCGTCGCCGACGCCCACGTGTGGCTCGATGACGAGGTCGCTATGGTGATCACTGAGGTGCGGGGCCAACCCGACCGGCCTATCGTGCGCCTTCGAGGCGTGGAGAGCCGAGAAGCCGCGGAGGAGCTCCGAGGGCACTCCCTGTGGGCGGAGCGTGTCGCACTGCCGGACGGCATGGTGATCGTTCCGGATCTCGTGGGTGCGCGACTCGTCGACGCCGATGGCGTCGATCGAGGCCGCATCGTTGCGGTCGAGGCGAACCCGGCCAGCGAGTTGCTGGTCCTCGAAGGAGGTGGTTTGGTCCCCTCCATCTTCATCACGCAGGTCGCCGACGGCTACGTGGTCGCCGACCTTCCGCCCGGGCTCCTGGACGACTGAGCACGGCCATGCGCATCGCGGTCGTGACGATCTTCCCGGCGCTCGTCGAGGGGGTCTTGACGCAGTCGATCCTCGGGCGGGCAGCACGTGACGAAGCGGTCCACTACGAGGTGATCGACGTGCGTCGCTTCGCGGACGATCCTCGCCGATCCGTCGACGACACTCCCTTTGGCGGGGGGGCGGGGATGGTGCTGAAGCCCGAGCCCTTCGCGGCGGCTCTGCGTGTGGCTGACGCCCCCCATCCCTGGATCGGGATGTCTCCTGCTGGGCGGAGATTCACGCAGCGCGAGGCCGAGCGTCTCGCCGACCTCGATGCATTCACGTTGGTGTGCGGGCGCTACGAGGGCTTCGATGCGCGCCTCGAGGACAGCGTCTTCGACGAGCTGCTCTCGGTGGGCGACGTCGTCCTCCAAGGCGGTGAGCTCGCGGCGCTGCTGGTCATCGAAGCGGTCGTGCGCCTGGTGCCACACGTGCTCGGCAACACGGCCTCGGCGGTCGAGGAGAGTTTCGGCGCCGAGGGGCTCCTCGAATATCCCCAGTACACGAGGCCGCGTTCGTTCGAGGGCCTCGAGGTCCCCCCGGTGCTGCTCAGTGGCGACCACCAGGAGGTGGCTCGTTGGCGGCGAGCCGCTGCGCTCGCTCGAACGTTACGACATCGTCCAGATCTGATCGTCGCACGGGGCGGACTCGCCGACGAAGAGGTCTCGCTCCTCGAGCGCTACGGCTATGCTGACCTGGTTGCACGCTGGGTCAAGGAGCAAGAGGGTCGAAGATGAAGGCCACGGATCTCGTCGATGCTGATTCGCTACGTGAGGACGTTCCCGAGTTCGCCCCGGGTGACACCGTCAAGGTGCACGTGCGGGTCGTGGAAGGATCTCGCGAGCGGGTACAGGTGTTCCAGGGCATCGTCATCGGCCGAAACGGGTCGGGCGCGCAGGAGACCTTTACGGTCCGAAAGCTGAGCTTCGGCATCGGTGTCGAGCGCATCTTCCCCGTGCACGCACCCACGATCGCCAAGATCGAAGTGGTGACCCGGGGCGACGTGCGTCGTGCCAAGCTGTACTACCTTCGCGGGCGCGTCGGTCGCGCCGCGAAGGTCAAGGAGAAGCGCTGACCGCCAGCGTGACGGCGTTGCTCGATGAGTGCTGAGGATCTCGAGCGGTACGAGACCGAGGTCGAGCTGGGTCTCTACCAGGAATACAAGGCGGTACTCCCGCTGTTTCGCTTTGTGGTTGAGACCGAGCGCCGCTTCTATCTGGCGAACTCGGTCGTTGTGCAGCCGAAGGCGGAGGCCGGATTGAGCTTTGTCGAGATCGAACTGCACGACGCCTGGGTGTGGGACATGTACCGTCCAGTGCGCTTCGTCGATCATGTGCGGGTGGTGTCGTTTCGAGACGTGAACGTCGAGGAGCTTCCTCGACGGGATCCCAGCTGAGCATGGCCACTCCGGAGGACGACGTGGTCGAACGGCGTTCGATCGCGACCCTCTTGCAGTTGCCGCCGAGCGAGGACCGTCTCTTCGGGCCGAATCCTTCGGTCTCGCTCAATGCCACCTACTACGAGGGCCAGCGTTCTGCTTACGGGCGCCACACGAACCCGACCTGGGAGGCCTTCGAAGCCCTGATCGGTGAGCTCGAGGGTGGTACCGCAGTGGCCTTCGGTTCGGGTGCGGCCGCAACGTTCGCGTTGCTGCTCGCCCTTGGTCCGAGGGCCCTCGTCGTGGCCGACTCGTACATGGGAACGCGACAGCTCGCCAGGTGGCTCGGTGCGCGTATCCCGGGCATCGAGCTCGTTGAGCCCTCCGACCTCGATGCGCACCTGGATCGCCTTGCTCCCGGCTCGGTGGTGCTGATCGAGACGCCATCGAACCCGCTCCTGGTGACCTATCCCATCGCGACGCTCGCGAAGCGGATCCATGAGCGCGGAGGTCTGCTCGCCGTGGACTCGACCCTCGCGACGCCGGTGCTGCAGCGGCCGCTCACGCTGGGTGCCGACGTCGTGGTGCACTCGGCATCGAAGTTCCTCTCGGGCCATTCCGATGTCCTCGGAGGTGTGCTCGTGGCGAGCGACGAGGACCTCGTTGCGCGCGTGGGAGAGGTGCGCGAGCTCACGGGGGCCATCATCGGTCCCGTGGAGGCGTACCTGTGTTTCCGGGGTCTGCGCACCCTTGCCGTGCGAGTGGAACGAGCCAGCGCGACGGCGACCACCTTGGCGATGCGGCTTCGCGATCGCCTTGGCGACACGGTGCGCTATCCCGGCTTCGACTCCGAGCTCGTCGGCCCCGGACGGCAGCAGTCGGCTGGTGGGGCGTTGGTGGCCCTCGAACTCGAGAGTGCCCAGCAAGCCGACGCCATGCTCGATGGTCTGAGCCTCTTCCACCACGCGACGTCGTTGGGGGGTGTCGAGAGCCTGGCCGAGCGCCGGGGACGCTACCCCGGAGAGGACCGTATCGGAGAGGGCCTCGTGCGACTGTCGGTCGGTCTCGAGGACGTCGAGGATCTCTGGGGCGATCTCGACCGAGCGCTCACGAGAGCGGGTCTCTAGGAGGACACTGCTCACGTTCGTCGGTGCCGGCGGCGATGGCCGTGGCGGAGCTCCCAGTCGAGGCAGCTGCGGTGCCAATGACGGCGCAGGTCGTTTGCGTCGGTCGGGACGACCACGAGGTGTCCGGTTCCCGGTGCGATGTCGCCGTTGCATCCCGGGCAGCGATACCACTTGTGGGCCTGGTACGGCTGGACGACCGTGAGCTCGGCCTCGAGGCCTGTCAGCGGGTCTTCGATCCAACGTGGGGCTAGCGCCATCGCTCGAGCTCTGCGCGTGTTGCTGGATCGCTGGCTGCGGCGAGCTGGGCGATGATCTCGCGATCGAGCGCCGATCCGAGTGACGGCGCGGCTTGGTCGATGAGGCGCTTGCTCAAGGTCAGGGCGCGTGGCGAGCGCTCGGCGAGATCGTGAGCCCAGCCACGGGCCACGTCGAGCACCTCGTCGTCGGGCACGACGCGATTGACGAGCATGGCGAGCTCGTCGAGGGTCAGCGTGCCGCCGAAGAAGGCGAGCGCCTTGGCCCGATGCGGACCGATCCGCGCGCTCAAGATGGCGGAGCCGGCAAAGTCGAGCGTGAGGCCTCGGTGGATGAACATCTCGCTCGCGCGCGTGCTGGTGCCGGCGACGACGAGGTCGCACGCAAGGGCCAGGTTCAGTCCGGCGCCCACGGCTGCGCCCCGTACGGCGGCGATCGTCGGGGTCCGCAGTGCGAGAACCTGTCGAAGCAGGCGGTGGATGCGGTCGATATGGGCGAGTGCATCCTCGTCTGCGAGGTCTGCGAGGTCCGCGCCGGCCGAAAAGTACCTGGGAGATCCGAGGAGGATGATGGCCCGAACGCCGGGGTCGTCGTCGAGTGCGACCAGGGTCGCGGCGAGCGCCTCGGCGTCGTCGACGCGTAACGCATTGGCGCGCTCGGGCCGCGTGATCTCTACCAGCGCGGCCGACGCCTCGCGCGTCACCGAGTGCGAGGAGTGGGCGTGCACCTCACGCGGTGGTGGGGGGCCGAAGCGGTACCCAGCCGCCGCGTCCGAGGGCTGCCGAGGCGGCGAAGTCGAACTCCTCGTCGAGTTCGCCCTCCACCGCGGTGACCCACGAGAAGCGACCCTTGACGATCCGCTCGACACCGAGTTGAATCGTCGACGTCGAGATGGCGCAGCTCGAGCAGGCGCCGGTCAGCCTGACGCGAACCACGCCGGTCTCGGTGTTCACGTCGACGAGTTCGAGATCGCCACCGTCGTACTGTACCGCCGGCCGCAGCTGCTCGATCAGGTCGCGGACGGCCTCGGGATCGCGTTCGTCGTTCGGCGAGTCCATGGGCAGGCCTCCTTCCCAGCTCGCGGTCGCTGGCGCGACCAGTGGGTGGACGTCACCTGCCAGGCTAGTGGCTCGGCGAGGCGTTGCCGTGGGCGTGCTCGAAGCGCGCCAGCGCTGCATCGATCTCACGCTGGGCTTGCTCGAGGGGGGCCCACCCTTCGATCGCGACCGACTTGCCCGGTTCGAGGTCCTTGTAGTGCTCGAAGAAGTGAGCGACTTCCCGTTGGAGGTGCGTGTGGACGTCGCCGAGGTCACGAATGTGGTCGTAGCGAGGATCCCCATGGGGCACGCAGAGGATCTTGACGTCGCGACCGGCCTCGTCGCTCATCACGAACGCAGCAACCGGACGACCCTTCACATGGCACCCTGGAAACGTCGGCACATCCAGATACAGCAGCACGTCGAGTGGGTCACCGTCCTCGCCCAATGTCGAATCGATGTAGCCGTAGTCAAGCGGGTAGCCCATCGGCGTGAACAGCGTGCGATCGAGCCAGACGGTCCCCGTCTCATGGTCGACCTCGTACTTGTTGCGGGAGTGACGCGGGATCTCGATCACGCAGTGCAGTGCGTCCATGGACACCTCCAAGCTCGGGCCACCTCAGTGTAGAGACCTCCGGAGGGCGATGAAGTCCTCGTAGACTGCAACTATTCCACGGCAACGCGCTCCTCGGCTTCCGCTCGTCCTGCTCGCCCTCGTCGCGGGCGTCACGGTCGCGAACACGTACTACCTGCAGCCGTTGCTGCACGTGATCGCGGACACCTTCGGTCTTCGCGGCGGGAGCCCGGGGCTGCTCGTCACCGTCACGCAGGCCGGCTACGTCATCGGGCTTGGCACGCTCCTCCCACTCGGGGATCGCTTCGATCGTCGCAGGCTCATGCTGATCACGATCGTCGTCAGCGCCGCGTTCGATCTCCTGGTCGCCTTCGCCGGCAACGTCGTCGTGTTCGCCATCGGCCTGCTCGGACTTGGGGTCTTCTCGTCGGTGGCCCAGCTCGCGGTGACCTACGCAGCTGCGGCAGCCGAGCCGGCTCGTCGCGCACGCTCGGTCGCGGCGGTGATGGCTGGCCTGCTCTCCGGGATCGTCCTCGCGCGCACCTACGCGGGATGGCTTGCGCAGGTGGCGGGCGTGCGAGCGGTGTTCGTCGTCGCAGGCGTCGCCTGTATCGTGCTCGCGCTCGCGATCGCCCGATGGTTGCCGCACGAGCGGGTTGCGAAGGAGCGATCGCTCGTCGTGTTGTATCGGACGGCCATGGCGTTGTTGCGGCGCGAGCCGTTGCTGCGACTGCGGGCCGGACTCGGGTTCTTGAGCTTTGCTGCGTTCTCGATGTTCTGGACGACGATGGCACTCGCACTCTCGGGGCCCCCGTTCCACCTCTCGACCGGCGTCATCGGGCTGTTCGGCTTCGCAGGCCTGGCAGGCGTGCTGGCGGCCCGCGTCGTTGGCCACCAGGCAGATCGAGGACGCGCCGGGGTCACCACGGTCGCTTCGTTCAGCCTGATCGCGCTCTCGTGGCTCGCCTTGGCGGTCGATCGGTCGTCGTTGCTCTGGTTCGTGGTGCTCACGGCGACGCTGGACGCCGGGATCCAAGGGGCTCAGCTCTCCAATCAAGCGGCGATCTACCTGCTCGCACCGGGCGCCCAGGGGCGCGTGACCATGGTGTACATGGTGTGCTACTTCCTCGGCGGCGTCGCTGGATCGTCGAGCGCATCGCTCCTCTATGGGGTGGGCGGGTTCCGAACCGTTGCGGTCGCAGGTGTCGTCGTCGGCGTCCTCGGTCTTGTGATCATGGCGGCAGCTGGGTTCGCCGAGCGACGCTGGCGCGAACGGGCGCGAGCGACGGGGACCTCAGGAACTCCCGAGGGTGGCGTCGCTAGGCTTGATGAGGTGGCCTAGGTCGACGGGTGCCGAGTACTTCGCGCTCCCGGATGGTGCATCGACTGGCGCGGTCGTGGTTTCCCGGGCTCGTGGTCGAGCTGTGCGGTTCGACGTGGCGGACGGATGTGGTGCGGGAGGTCGAGGGTATGAGTGCGGCTGATGGCGGATCGCGGCTCGCGTCGCCGTGGCGACGGTTGTGGGGACTCATCGTCGACCTGATCGTGGTGTTTCTCGGCTCGGTGATCTTCGAACTGATCCTCGGCGGGCTTGCTGGCCTGTCGAACCCCATCTTCCAGGTCGACCGCTTCGAGCTGCCGGTGTTCGACTACGTCCTGAACGCACTCGCCATCGCCGCCTACTTCGTCGTGCTGATCGGACTGCGTTCCCAAACGCTCGGCCAGGCGGCTGCGCACCTTCGGGTCGAGGCTCAAGACGGTGGCCCGGTCGGCATGCGACGCGCGAGCATTCGCTTCGTTGTCTCACTGCTGTCGTTCGTCATGCTCTTCACGGGCTATCTCGTCGCATTTCTCGATCCTTCTCGCCAGACCCTCCACGACCGCGTTGCTGGTACCCGGGTCGTCGTGGAGGCGGTCCTCCCTCGTGAGGGGAGCTAGCGCCTTGCCCCACTGACCGTGCACTCAAGGTGGCGAGGCCGTCCGCCGCGCTGGCCTCGAGAGCCGTGGCGGCGTGACGCATGCGCTGCGATCGGCACGACCGAGTCTGTCGCGCGTTCGGGGGCAGCTCTTGCTGCCTGGCGTAGGATGGTGCCCATGGGCCAGGAGCTGATCGAGATCGCTACCGTCGAGGAACGACTCTCGCGTGCGCGAGCGGCGCTCGAGGCGGTCCGGCCATCTGCCGCACTGCGTGCTGCTGAAGCCGAACACGCTGAGCTCGTCCAGCGCGTGGCGGCTCTCGAAGCCGAACGTCGTGAGGTCGAGGGACGCATCGCTGCGCTCGAGTCGCAACGCGACGAACTCGGTGAACGCCTGGCTCGCCTCCGTGGACAGGGCGACCATGCCGGCTTCCGCGATCAATCCAGGCTCGAGGCCGAGTCGACCATGGTGCGCTCCAGGCTCGAGGAACTCGACGAGGCCGAGCTCGAGGCGATGGAGGAGCGCGACTCGGTCGTGGCCTCCCTCGATGAGGTAACTGCCCAGCGTGACGCCGTCGGTGGGACCGTTGCCGAACTCCGGGCGGCCCTTGACGTCGAGCGCGAGCAGCGTCGAGAGGCTGTGCGCACGGCGGAGGCGGCGTGGGCCGAGGCGCTCGCAGGACTCGACCCTGGTCTCAGGGCGCGTATCGAAGCTCGGGCCAAGCGTGGGCGCGCGTTGGCGCTCAGCATCGCTGGTCGTTGTTCGGCCTGTCACATGGAGCTCTCGGGTGCGGTCCTTGGCGCGGTCGCGGCAGGGCGGGACGTCGATTGCGAATCGTGTGGCGCCTGGCTCGTGGGCGAAGGATTGGCGGGAGGTGGCCTATAGGCGGGGTTCTGTCCAGCGGCCCAAACGGCCGCCTGTGCGGCCATCCATCTCTGCGGCCTACCAGGAGCGTGACGGGCGGGCCACCCTGCTCCACTGCGGCCTTGCTCCGGGTGGGGTTTGCCAAGCCGACCTCGTCGCCGAAGTCGCTGGTGCGCTCTTACCGCACCGTTTCACCCTTGCCTGTGATCGATCGTCGATCCATCGGCGGTCTGCTCTCTGTTGCACTGTCCTGCGGGTCACCCCGACTCGCCTCTCGCGAGCACCCTGCCCTCTGGAGCCCCGACCTTCCTCAGGTGACCGAGGTCACCCGCGGCCGCCCGGCCACCTCCGCACTCCATGCTAGGAGTCCCCTGAACAACTCCTCCACGTAGGGCGGCTACGGGAAGCGCTTCCCTCCGCCTGTCAAGCGCCATTTGCCCAGCTCAGCTAGACTTTTTGCATGCTGGGCACCGAATCAGACCAGGCACACCTCACCGCGACGGAGGCCTTCTGCTCCTCGCTCATCGAGCCAGGGTCCATCTACGCCTTCCTCGCCGAGCACCGCAGAGAGCTCTTCCCCGACGAGCGCTTCCGCCATCTCTACCCCTCCACGACCGGCAGACCCTCCATCCCCGCCTCGAGGGTGCTCGCGGTCATGGTGCTCCAGGTGCTCGAGGGGCTCTCGGACACCGAGGCGACAGAGCAGGTCCGCTACAACCTCCGCTGGAAGTACGCCCTTGGTCTTGATCTCGAGGACCCAGGCTTTCACCCCACGGTGCTCACCTACTGGCGCAGGCGCATCGCCACCTCCGAGACCCCAAGACTCATCGGCGAACTCGTGGCCGAGGTGATCGGTGCCACGGGGGTGCTCAAGGGCAAGACGAAGCGCGTCGTCGACTCCACCGTGCTCGCCGATGCGGTTGCCACCCAAGACACCATGACCCAACTTGTCGCCCAGATCAACCGGGTACGCAGGCTGATCCCCGAACTACGCGACATTCCTCTGTCACCAGCGATCGACTACACCCGCGCAAAGCCTGCCATCGACTATCGGGACGAAGAGGCAGTGGTGCGCACGGTGAGTGCCCTCGTCGCCGATGCCACTGCCCACCTCGCCCATGCAGAGAAGCTCGCATCCCTCACCGAGCCACAGACCGAAGCCCTTGGTCTCCTTGGGCTCGTGGCGGGCCAAGACGTGGAGTGTGTCGATGCCAAGGAAGGTCGCTGGCGCATCGCGAGGCGGGTAGCCACAGACAGGGTCATCTCCACCGTGGACCCTGACGCTCGCCACGTCCACAAGTCCCGTGCCCGTGCCATCGATGGCTACAAGGGCCACGTGGCCGTCGAGCCAGACAGTGGCATCGTCACCGCTGCGACCATCACGAAGGGCACCGTGCCGGACGCAGCAGTGGCGAGCGAGCTCCTTCGTGACGAGGACGGCCCGCGCACGGTCTATGGCGACAGCGCCTATGCCACGAGCGAGGTCTCCAACGAGCTCGCCGCTCGTGGCCACGACGAGGTGATCAAGCCTCGGCCCCTTGCCATGGCGGTCCCTGGTGGCTTCACCATCGATGACTTCGTCGTCGAGGAGGGATGGGTCAGCTGTCCCCAAGGACACCGAGTACCCATCTCCGCCAAGGGTCGTGCTTCCTTTGTCAAGCACTGCACCGGCTGTCCGCTCCGGGATCGCTGCACGCGCTCGAAGCGAGGACGGGTCCTCACCTTCACCCCTGCCACCTGGCACGCAATCAGCCAGCGGGCGCACTTTGGGGACCCTGCCGTTCGTCTCGACTATCAGCG
The DNA here is from genome assembly GCF_000023265.1 of Acidimicrobium ferrooxidans DSM 10331. Taxonomy (GTDB): domain Bacteria; phylum Actinomycetota; class Acidimicrobiia; order Acidimicrobiales; family Acidimicrobiaceae; genus Acidimicrobium; species Acidimicrobium ferrooxidans. Next base: position 1,557,366 of record NC_013124.1, on the reverse strand, counting down.
CACCCGACCGAACGTCGAGCGGATCCACGCACAGCTCAAACGCAAGCTCTCCGGCGCGAGGCTGCGCTACCTGGGGCTCGTGCGCAACCGACTCCACTTCGAGCTGCTCTGTGCCACCTGGAACCTGAAGGTGCTCCTTCGCCTGGGGCTCACCCGGGTGGGTGGTGGCTGGGTGCTTGCCACCTGAGAGGCGCTCGGGTCCTCTCCTCCTCGCCCCACAGGAGGGGCGAGGAGGAGAGGGTGAGGAGCGAGATGGGAACGGGTCAGCTGGGCTCGTTCCCGGGCTGGGTGGGCGTGCTCAGCCACCACCAGGGAGGGGCTTGTTCAGAGGGCTCCTAGGCACACGCACATCACTGCAACTCACGACATGTCCCTTGCGATTAGGCTGAGCGCAACTCACTGAGGTGCCCCAGATTTCGTAGACACCCAGGTTACTTCACGCGAGCCTCCTCCGCGACGAGGTGCTCGAAGACGACTGGGGCAAGGTAGCCGATCTTCGAGCAGCTGCGCTGGTGGTTGTAGAACTGGATGTAGCTCTGTATGCCGCGGCGCAGCTCGGCGAGGTCGCCAAAGGCGTGGCGGTAGAAGAACTCGTGTTTGAAGATCGACCAGAAGGACTCCGCGCTCGCGTGGTCGTAGCAGGTGCCGGTTCGCCCCATGGAGCGCGTGATCCCGTGTCGGGCACAGAAGGCCACAACTCGATGGTCGCTGAACTGACTCCCTCGGTCGGTGTGCCAGATGACCCCCTGCGCGTGGGACCCACGCACCGCGACGGCCTGGCCGAGGGCCTCGAGCACGAGCGTGGTCTCCATGCGCTCCGCGACGCTCCATCCGAGCACCCGCCGCGAGTGCTCGTCGCGCACCACACACAGGTATGCCATCGCGCCGGCGAGAGCGAGGTAGGTGATGTCCGAGGTCCAGAGGGCGTGCAGGCGCCCCGGGTCGAACTTCCTGGCAACGAGGTCTGGTGGGTAGATCGCCTTCGGATCGGCGTGGGTGGTCGCTGGGCGGAACCTCCTGGGGCTGATACCGGCGATGCCGCGCCTGGCCATCGCTGCTGCCACCGTGTTGTGGCTCGTCACCACGCCAGCGGCGAGGAGTGCCGCCGTGATCCGTCGTGCGCCGTAGGTGCCAGAGGATGCCTGGTGGACCGCGACCACTCGGTTCTCGAGGTCGCGTCTTGCACATGCCCGACGCGACGGTGCTACCTGGGTGCGTCGCCATCGGTAGTAGCCAGCCCGGGAGACCTCGAGTAAGCGTGCCATCCGTTTGATCTCGAAGCGAGCGTACTCCGCCTCCATCAGCGCGAATCTCTCTTGCTTGGTGGCTTCGCGGCGAAGTACGCGGCTGCTTTTCCCAGGAACTCGTTGTCCTTGCGCAGCTCCTCGAGCTCCCTGCGCAGCCTGATGAGCTCGGTGCGCTCCTGCGCCGTGAGGGGCGGGCTGCCAGTGGCGTTTGCTGCTTCGATCCGCCTGCGCTCCTCCCGCACCCATCGATAGAGGTTGTGCTCCCCGATCGCGAGCTCACGGGCCACCTCTGGGACGCTCCGGCCGCTGTCGATGACCCGGTGGGCCGCCTCGGTCCGGTACTCCAGGGTGAACTTCCTTCTCGACGTCCCCATCGACCTCCCCTTCCCTCTGCCATGGTACGTGTGACTTACGACGTGTCAACGGAATCTGGGGCGGCTCACACCAACAAAGGAGACCCGCATGACACTTGCTCGCCAGCGTCGGTCTGTAGCTCTCAAGATTGCCGGTACCGTCGCGCTCGGTGCCGCCGTTACTCTTGGGGTCTACTCGTTCTTCTCCAAGCAGTCGCAGACGGTCGACATCGTCGTGGCAGCCAAGCCACTCGTCCCAGGGGAAGTGCCGACGAAGTCAGACCTCGCTGTCGAGGCGGTGCCACAGCAGTCGGTCACGCCGGGGATGATCCCGGTCGCCAACGTGCGTGTGCTCAACAATCAAGTCGTGACGACGACGATTCCACAGAACGCTCCCGTGCTCGTGAGCGAGCTCGCGCCGCACCTGCGTGGCAACTACCGGGTCTTTGTGTTGACGCCTTCTGTCATCCCCCCGAATCTCACGGCTGGCGACACGGTGGACATTTACGCTCCGCTCCAGGCCCAGGCGTCGGGGTCGTCAAGTGGGTCGTCGAACGCGCCCATGTCCTACACCGCCCCTGCACCGTACATTCCGGTCGCCACAGCGATTCCCGTCCTTGCTGTCATCCCGTCGAGCAACGGTGGTTCGTCGCAGCTCGAGATCGAGGTCCCACCGAACGAGGCGAGCGACATCGCTGCCGTCGCTGACACTTCGAACCTGGTCATCGCCTTCGCTCCGCCGAACGCAAAGCCCGTCCCCATCGTGCAGCTTCAGCCGTCGGTCCACACGCATACGGTCAACTAGGGCTATGCGTACTGCCGTCGTCGCCACGAGCACCGATCTCCCGACGGGCGTCCTTGCAACGATGCTTGCTGACAGCGTTCCTGGACGACGCCTGCTCATCGAGATCGCCGGCATGGAATCGACATGGGCGATCCGTGATCGCGAGCATGCTCCTCAGCCGCCAGGTCAGCGTGCGATCGCTGCCGCGATCAGTGAACACGCCTCATCGCTGTCCGCCGGCATCGTCCTTGCTGCCACGGTGGACCTTGCCAGTGGTGTCGTGCTCGATTCCCTCGAACGGTGGGAAGAGGCCCGATCTCTTCCGACGCTCCTGGCCGATCCCATGGCCGGGATCTTGACGCGGTCTCATCTCGCGACGGTGCTCACCGCGATGGCCGATTGGCTTGCTGGTCAAGACCGTCGTGTCCACAGCGTCGTTGACGCAGGTTACATCTTTGACGAGACGTCAGCACCGCTCAAGTGGCTCAGCAGTTGTGAGCGCTTGGTCCTCGTCACGGCTCCCACGCCGAGCGACCTCGGTCGTCTCACTCAGCTCGTGCGCGACGGGCTCACGCCCTCAGCGATCGTGCTCCTTGCTGACCGGGCCCTCGGTTTCGTCGATGCGGTTCGTGCGTCGCTCGGCGCGAGTCAGATCCCTCTGCTCGTGACGCCACCGCTCTCTGGCGACGTCTTGATCCCGGATATCCAGTCACTCGTCTTCGACTCCCGTGACCGGCGCCGGCGTCGGCGCCACGGCGCACTCGAGCAACTCCTCGTGACCGCCCGGCTTCTCGAGACCGAGCTCACCGAGTCCACGGAGGTTCGACCATGACCCCAACCGGAGCACTCGTCGTCGCTGCCGTGGTTGGCGTTGTCGTCATCGTGGTCGGCATGCTCCTCGTGTTTCGCGCAGATCCCACCGACCCCAAGCTCGAGGAACCGATCAAGGCCGCCTCAGTTACGGTTGGTCAGGTCAAGGTTGCTTGGTATCAGACCTTTGGATCCCCTAGCATCGACATTCGTCTCGCGATCGCTGCCGTGGTTGGCGTTGTTTTTGGTCTCTTGCACTACCTGATCCTCGCGATCGCCGGTGGGGTAGCGGCGTGGATCTTCGTCGACACCTACGTCACGCCGACATTCGCGCAACGTCAGATCGAACGACTGCGCGACCTCCAGACCTTCGCGGCATCACTCGCGTCGACCGCGACGAGCGGTGGTAACGTCTCGCTGGTCTCGATCGTTCGCATGGCACTTGCTGCGAACCCGGAGAACCTCTTCGTACGCAGTCGTCAGCGCATCTACGAGGCGATCTTCGATGCGACCGACCCCGAGGATCACGAGCGCAACATCGAGCAGCTCATCGCCACCGCTGACGATCCACCGAGTCGCGTCATCGATCAGGTCGTCATCCTCACGGCTGGATCGCGCATTGTGAGTGTGGCGCCGCTCGTGCAGGACCTCCTCGAGGCCATCACGCCTCAGCTCACGACGTTCGAGATGGCCTACCGCACCTACATCGTGCCCAACATCACGGTGGCGCGCATCCTGCTCGGTTTTGGCATCTTGACGTCGCTTGGTGCCGGTGCCTACTACGCCAGCGTCTACCAGCACCATCTCTTTGCGAGCCTACTCATGCAGCTTGCGTTCGGCATCCTGCTGGTCATCACGATCGTCGTCGTCGGCTTCTCTCGCAGGCCGTTCGCGCTGTCGACGTGGTTTGTTTGAGTTCGGGAGACGTCAATGGCTTGGTTCTCGTCACCACTCGGGATCTCGATTCTCGCTGGCCTGTTCGCGATCGCGCTCGTCGCCGGCGTACGTGGCTTGATTGGATACCGCCGATCTCGACGCCTCACGCGATGGCATGACCACCCCTCGCGTACTCGCAGCGGCTCGGCGACCGTCCGCTTCGTGATGAACGCCCTCGAACGGCGTACGACCTCTGAGCTGCTCCAGGTCGATCTTCACTTGCTCGGGATGGATACCGACGAGTTCGCGTCCTTCGTCATGCGCATGTCGCTCATGCTCTTACTGCTCATCGTTGCGACGCTCGGGGTACTCGTCTTCATCAAGCTCATGTCCATGAACCTCGCGTTGATCGGTGGCATCGTCGGCATCATCATTGCGTTCCCTGGGGGCCTCGTCTTCGCCGAGACATACCTTCGCAGTCAGGCCAAGGCTGCTCGTGCTGAGAGCGCCCTGCTCATCGCACCGATCCTGTCCTACCTCCGGCTGGCTCTCACCGCCGGCGCCGGCACAATGGAGTCGGCTATGAGCGAGTACTTTCGCGTCTACGGCACGTATGCCAACCCTCGTGGGCGTGTTTGGCTGAACGACTGGATGACCGGTCTTGCCAAGCGCACACTGGCTGAGGTCTGGAGTGACTGGGGACGCACCTACCAGGTCGGGATCATGGTCACGCTGGGCTCTGCGCTCGCGCAGGCTCAGCGCACCGGCGCACCTCTGGTGCCGGTCCTGCGGTCGCTCATCGACCAAACCTGGCGTCAGACCACAGATCTCGTGGATCAGACGCTTCGCTCGCGACAGAATACCGCTTCGTTGCTCCTGCTCCCGTACATGGTCGTCTTCGTGGGGACTGTCATCGTTGGTCTGTTCCTCGGCAACGCTGGCCTCTCGAACGCGCTGCACCTGCTCGGACAGTAGGTCGATGGCATCGGTTGTGGTTACTACGGGCAACGGTCGTTGCACACGCATATCTCTCGGTAGGAGGGATGACGCACGGACCTCCGGCCCTTGCGTTCGCAAGTCTCGTGTGTCACACTCGGATCATGCGGTGCTTCTCACGCACTATGGTCAGCGCGTTATACTGAGTGCAAGTCAAGGAGGGGAGTGATGCACAGAAAGACTCGCTTGCGGACGGCAACAGCCGGCGCAGTCATCGGCACGAGCGCCATCCTGCTCGCTGCGTGTGGCTCATCGTCACAGCCCAGTGTGCCGAGCTCGCTGAACGCCTCGTCGAGCAGCTCGAGCCAGACGGCCCCTGCGCCGACCAACCTCACCCTCGCGCAGCTCGAGAAGGAGTATCCGTTCGACGCCGCGAACGATCTGCCCATCTACCAGGGCGATCCGAACTCGGTGCCGCTGTCGAACCTGCTCATTCCGCCCAAGGACCCGGCCATCCCGGTGCCGTTGCGCGTGCCGAAGCCGAGCGTGCTCGGCGCATGGGTGAACGACACCAGCGTGCCGTATGTCGGCCCGGTCTACGTCGGCACGAAGCTCACGCCGCTCGAGCGCGATGCGGTCTACACGGCGCGCACCCTCGGGGTGATGGGCGGGCTCTACAGCTCGAGCTATGCCACCACCGAGCAGAACGGTCAGGTCACCGTGCTGCCGGATGTGGCGCAGCTCTTCGACCCGTATGCGGGTAACGGACCAATCCCGGCGTCGACGATGCTGTCGCAGTACCTCTCGACCGCGAACGCCAATGTCGCACCGACTGCATCGTTCTTTGCCAGCATCACGCCGACCAATCAGACCTATCTGCCTTCACCGAAGACGTTTTATCAGCAGAGTATCTCCAACAAGCAGTTCGCGGTGCATCCGACGAAGAACGCAATCGACGTCGTGGTGTGTAAATCGTCGTCGTCTTGGGTCATGGTGAATGGCAAGCTCAACGTCACGCTCGCGACGCCGACATGGGCAGACTATTTCAGCTTCCCTACCGCGCATGCTGTTGCTGATCAGCCATTAGAAAGTCCCAACGGCGATCTCTACTGGTATATGAACGGCCAGTATGGAGGGTCGGGTAATCCTCCATTTCCGAAGTGGGGTCGCGTGTGCGGGTAAGTGTGATTCCGACAGGCGTGCGACGCCGGCGTCGCCTCGCACGCCGTTCGTGGCTTCGGCATAGTTGGCCGTGGTTCATTGGCTTTGCATTATTGACGTCTTCAGTCACCCTAGTTCGTGGTCATAGTGGCGGCGGCGTGGCTCGTTCCCATGCTCCTCATCGTGATGGCGACGCTTGCTGGTGGAACACTCGCAGGCTGCCTCCTCGCGTTCGTTGCAGGTGCTGGCGTCGACAAGGTGATCCGCGAACGACTCGTTGGTCAATGGGCCCTCGGCTTGGCCATGCTCTTCCTCGGAGCGATCGGCGTCCTCCTGGTGGGGATCAGTGCCGGGATCTTCGTCGCGACCACTCGTGACGTCGTTGGTCTCATGCGTGGCACGTCTCGCTAGTGCTTGTCTTGGCTCGGAAGCTCGGCCAATCGATCGTCATCGGTGACGACATCGTCGTGACCGTGCTTGCGATCGATCCATATGGCGGCGTGCGCCTTGGCATCGTCGCGCCACGTGACGTGCGCATCGTGCGAGACGAACTCCTGAAAGCCATCGCAACCGAGAACGAGGCGGCTGCGCGTAGTGCGACTACGGCTGGGCTCGAGGGGGTCGCGGAGCCCAGGCGGAACCGTCACGAGTTGTCTCGTCTCGAGTCGCGCGTTTCGCAACCCGAGCCAGACAGAGACGGCGAAGGACCACGATGCACGCAAGGGAGTCGCGCTAGCACCTCCCCGGGTGCTGTCCTACGGTAGCGAGGCGTGCATGCTGACAGGGGATCGCGATCGAGAGGATCGTCCTAGTCGGTTGGCCAACGCGAGCTCGACGAGGTCGCCGCTGTCGACGTGCAGGTTGACGTTCTAGGAGTCCCCTGAACAACTCCTCCACGTAGGGCGGCTACGGGAAGCGCTTCCCTCCGCCTGTCAAGCGCCATTTGCCCAGCTCAGCTAGACTTTTTGCATGCTGGGCACCGAATCAGACCAGGCACACCTCACCGCGACGGAGGCCTTCTGCTCCTCGCTCATCGAGCCAGGGTCCATCTACGCCTTCCTCGCCGAGCACCGCAGAGAGCTCTTCCCCGACGAGCGCTTCCGCCATCTCTACCCCTCCACGACCGGCAGACCCTCCATCCCCGCCTCGAGGGTGCTCGCGGTCATGGTGCTCCAGGTGCTCGAGGGGCTCTCGGACACCGAGGCGACAGAGCAGGTCCGCTACAACCTCCGCTGGAAGTACGCCCTTGGTCTTGATCTCGAGGACCCAGGCTTTCACCCCACGGTGCTCACCTACTGGCGCAGGCGCATCGCCACCTCCGAGACCCCAAGACTCATCGGCGAACTCGTGGCCGAGGTGATCGGTGCCACGGGGGTGCTCAAGGGCAAGACGAAGCGCGTCGTCGACTCCACCGTGCTCGCCGATGCGGTTGCCACCCAAGACACCATGACCCAACTTGTCGCCCAGATCAACCGGGTACGCAGGCTGATCCCCGAACTACGCGACATTCCTCTGTCACCAGCGATCGACTACACCCGCGCAAAGCCTGCCATCGACTATCGGGACGAAGAGGCAGTGGTGCGCACGGTGAGTGCCCTCGTCGCCGATGCCACTGCCCACCTCGCCCATGCAGAGAAGCTCGCATCCCTCACCGAGCCACAGACCGAAGCCCTTGGTCTCCTTGGGCTCGTGGCGGGCCAAGACGTGGAGTGTGTCGATGCCAAGGAAGGTCGCTGGCGCATCGCGAGGCGGGTAGCCACAGACAGGGTCATCTCCACCGTGGACCCTGACGCTCGCCACGTCCACAAGTCCCGTGCCCGTGCCATCGATGGCTACAAGGGCCACGTGGCCGTCGAGCCAGACAGTGGCATCGTCACCGCTGCGACCATCACGAAGGGCACCGTGCCGGACGCAGCAGTGGCGAGCGAGCTCCTTCGTGACGAGGACGGCCCGCGCACGGTCTATGGCGACAGCGCCTATGCCACGAGCGAGGTCTCCAACGAGCTCGCCGCTCGTGGCCACGACGAGGTGATCAAGCCTCGGCCCCTTGCCATGGCGGTCCCTGGTGGCTTCACCATCGATGACTTCGTCGTCGAGGAGGGATGGGTCAGCTGTCCCCAAGGACACCGAGTACCCATCTCCGCCAAGGGTCGTGCTTCCTTTGTCAAGCACTGCACCGGCTGTCCGCTCCGGGATCGCTGCACGCGCTCGAAGCGAGGACGGGTCCTCACCTTCACCCCTGCCACCTGGCACGCAATCAGCCAGCGGGCGCACTTTGGGGACCCTGCCGTTCGTCTCGACTATCAGCGCACCCGACCGAACGTCGAGCGGATCCACGCACAGCTCAAACGCAAGCTCTCCGGCGCGAGGCTGCGCTACCTGGGGCTCGTGCGCAACCGACTCCACTTCGAGCTGCTCTGTGCCACCTGGAACCTGAAGGTGCTCCTTCGCCTGGGGCTCACCCGGGTGGGTGGTGGCTGGGTGCTTGCCACCTGAGAGGCGCTCGGGTCCTCTCCTCCTCGCCCCACAGGAGGGGCGAGGAGGAGAGGGTGAGGAGCGAGATGGGAACGGGTCAGCTGGGCTCGTTCCCGGGCTGGGTGGGCGTGCTCAGCCACCACCAGGGAGGGGCTTGTTCAGAGGGCTCCTAGCTGTGGACTTGGTCGTCGACGAGCGTGTTTGGTAGCCTCGGCACGAGGTTGTGAGTCTCGTCGGTGATCCTGTCCGCTGATCGTGGCAGCCGGCTGCTGGAAGCAACGAGTTCGTGTCCAGCGGGGTTTGTGCGACGGCGCAGGCATCGGCGTCGTGCAGCCTGAGGGTGTCTGGGTGCTGAGGAGGTCAGGTTGGCGGCGATCGGGCGAAGGCGTGTCGGGATGCGTCGTGGAAGCGACGATCGGCCCATCCATCGCATCCCCCCAGTCACGGCGTGGTTGCTCGTGGCTGTCGTGGCGCTGGTGATCACGATGGCCGCAGGCGCTCTCGTCGAGCAGCTGAGTATCGGCTCACGGTCGTGGCAGCAGCCAGCGGTTGGCCAAACGGTGAACGGTTATGCGGGTGCGCCTGTCGGTTCTCAGCTCTACCTGCAAGCTGGCTACGCCTCGAGCGGGCGCCCGTCGATCGGGGGCTGAGTCTGGGCGTGGGGCCGTCTGGCCCCATCGGCCATGAGCCCGTGTGGCGCGGTCCTTGACTCGGAGGCGTTGTTCCTTGGCGCGAGCGGACGCCTCATCGGGCCGGCGAGTTGCCATGGGGTTATATCGCTCGCGAGCAGCGCGCGAGGCGTTGACGATGGCCTCGGCGGCGGTCGGTTCGGTCGCGGGGGCCTCGTCCCCGCTCGATTGGGAGGCGAGGTCCTCGAGTGCTGAGGACCGAAACGACAGCGAACCACGCTGGTGAGGAGCCGATCGGTGTCGCGATGGCCGATCGATCGTTTGCGCCCGTGGCGCTCTCGAGAGCGAGGGCTCCCCGCGCCCACTCGGCGCGTGCGAGCTGTGGATCGCTTCGCACCACAGCGCTCCATCGGTCGACGATCTCCGGGAAGGCTCGACGCACCTGCCCGCATCCGTCGTGCCGACCGACGGTGATAGAGCCAACGCTCGTGAGCGTTCCTCTCTCGACGAGGAGCGCGTATGGGTGCCGTGCGTCGTCGCAGTGCGCCGACGATCGGTCGGCCAGTCGCCGGAGCCGCTCGAGGACACCGACCATCTGGTGGGTAGTTGGTCCTCAGTGTGGTGAGGGTGGGGGCAGTACCGCACCTCGCGAGCGCTCCGCGTTGGCGGCCTGGTACGCCTGGAGGCGATCGGCGAGCCCCGGTTCACCGATCGCGAGTATTCGTGCGGCGAGCAGGCCTGCGTTCGTCGCGTTGTCGATGCCCACGGTCGCGACGGGAACGCCCCGTGGCATCTGCACGATCGACAGCAGCGAGTCGAGCCCCTCGAGGGCGGCGAGGCGGACAGGCACCCCGATGACCGGGAGCGTTGTCGCAGCCGCGATCATGCCGGGGAGGTGTGCCGCGCCACCTGCGCCCGCGACGATGACGTGGAATCCCAGGTCGCGAGCGTCGCGGGCGAAGGCGAGCATGTCGTCGGGGGTCCGGTGAGCCGACAGGACCCGTGCGTCCCACTCCACCTCGAGTTCGGTGAGGATGGTCGCTGCGTGCCCGAGGACGGGCCAGTCGGACGGGGAACCCATGACGATCGCGACGGGGGGTGTCATGGAAGCTCCCAGGGCGCATCGAGGAGCTCGCCTCCGAGGTCGCGCGCTGCGGCCCAGGCGCGCCGACGCGCGTCGTCGAGCGAGGCGGCGACGGCGGTGACGTGGCCAACCTTGCGGCCGGTCCGGGGTGTCTTCCCGTAGCGATGCACGCGTGCGGCCGTCGGGACCCGCTCGAGGTGTCGGGCGCCGATGAGGTTGACCATGACGGCCGGTCCGATCGACTCCGTCGAGCCGAGCGGCAGACCGGCGACGGCGCGCAGGTGGTTCTCGAACTGTGACGTGACTGCTCCTTCGATAGTGAGGTGGCCGGAGTTGTGGACTCGCGGAGCCATTTCGTTGACGACGATGGCGTCGTCGACGATGAAGAACTCGACGGCCATGACGCCGACGTAGTCCAGCGCATCGGCGATGGTTCGTGCTGCACGGACGACGTCTCGCTCGAGTCGAGGTTCGAGACCGCTGGGCCAGGCCGCCTCGACACAGATGCCCTCCCGATGCACGAGGGCGACCGGATCCCAGGTCGCGACCTCGCCGTTGGCCGCTCGGGCGACGACGACCGCGCACTCGGACGCGATGGGCAGGAGCGGTTCGGCAAGCCACCGCCCGGTGCGCGGGAGCTCAACCGTCGCGTCGACGCGCAGTAGCCCTCGTCCGTCATACCCGCCTCGGACGGCCTTGAGCAGGTACGGGGGTTCGAGCGTGGGCACCTCACCCACGTCGCGGTCGACGAGCTGGGCCGGGATGGTGGGCAAGCCGAGTGTCGTGAAGAGAGCTCGTTGCCGTTCCTTGTTCGAGCCGGTCGCCATGGCGACAGCCCCGGGCGCGAGCTGGACCCCTTGGGCCTCGAGTGCTGCGAGGATGGCTGGATCGACGAGCTCGTGCTCGAAGGTGAGCACGTCCACGCTGTTCGCGAAGCTCGCGAGTGGTCTTGCCTCGAGTGGCCCCTCGACGACCGACGTCGCCCAGCCGCTGACTCCCTGCTCGCCGGGGCGGATGTAGAAGGCGAGGCGGAGATCGAGGGCCAGGGCAGCCTCGAGGAGCATACGGCCCAGCTGGCCGCCCCCCACGACGCCGATCGTCCGGGTCACCCGATCCTCCTGCGCGCCACTCGTCGCTCAGCTGCTCTGAGCCTAGCTGCGCTAGCCTTGAGGACTGGGGCCACGGCCGTCGGGCTTGGGAGGTGGACGTGGGGATCGTTGGCATGAGCATGGCCATCCAGCCGGCACATGGTCTGGTTGCGTACGTCCTGGAGAACTGGTCCGTCGACTGGTGGGGATTGATCATCTTCGGTCTGCCCATCGCGCTCTATTGGCGTGGTCACCTCATCGTGATGCGCACCCTCGACGATCCGGAGCTTCGCAGGGGCTACGAGCGGCGAGCGCTGCTCATGCTGGGTGGGATGGCCGCGCTCGCCATCGGGCTGTTCTCGCCGATCGCGGCGTGGTCGATGGTCTATCAGTGGGTCCACATGATCTGGCACCTCGATCTCATGATCCTCGCGCCACCGCTCATCGTCCGCGCGGACCCCTGGGGTGAGATCGTCGCCGGGGTGCCCGAGGGACCTCGGGAAGCCGTGCGTCGTCTGTGGGGCCGGCTCGGAGCACATGCGCCGATCGCCCGCGTGTGGGGCGTGGTGTCGTCGCCGTGGTCTGCGGTCGTGGCCTTCGACGCTGCGATGTGGATCTGGCATCTCCCTGGGCCCTTCGATTGGGCCATGGCCTCGGGCGGGCGCATGGAGCTCATGATGTTCAGCTTCTTCACCTCGGGGATCTGGATGTGGTACGTCGCGGTCGATCCGAATCCTCGGCGCCAGCACGAGTCGCCCATCGTGCGCTTTGCGCACATGGTGATCGTGTCGATGTCGTGCATGATCCTCGCGATCGTCCTCGGGTTGTCGACGCAACCCTGGTACAGCGCCTATGAGCAATGGATGGGGACGCTCCGCACGCTCTCGCTCGAGGCTGACCAACAGATCGCGGCAGGCATCTTGTGGGTCTTTGGAGCGGTTCCTTGGTTCATCGCGGGCGTCGTGACGCTGCGCGATTTCCTCACCGCCGAGCAGGACGGCGTGATCGATGCCCTCGGCACCTTCCGAGCCTTCACGCTGCGTAAGGTGCGAACGACCGGGAGGCGGCCGGCTGTGCGCTCGTCGGACTCGTCGGCCCGCTGACGGCGTTGTCCGAGGGCCTAGAAGGCGACCGCTGAGAGGGCAGGTACGGCGCCCCGGGATCGTTCGAGGGCTGCTCGCCAGCTGTCGTGGTCGTGGACCGGCCGGATGCGACCTGGTTCGACCAGAGGCCCACGCGGAACCGCCTCACGGGGTAGACCGAGTGCGAGTCGCGCAGCCCCGATCGTGGTGGCCTCCGGCTGGACACCGAGCGCGACCGGTCTGCCGAGCAGGCTCGCGAGCACGCCTGCGACTCGGGGGTTGTGGCCTGCGCGCCCATCGAGCGCGACGTCGCCAAGATCTGGAGCGTACCCCGCGGCTGCTCGGTCGGCTGCGAGCACCGAGAACAGCGTGACCCCCACGTGGGCGAGACCCTCGAGGACGCCGGCCGTCAGTTCTGCCGGGCCGCTCGCCGCGGAGAGACCCTCGATGCGACCTCGGGCACCGAGGTCCCAGAGGGGTGCGCCCGCGCCCTGGAACGTGGGTACGACCAGCGGTACGGCCGAGCCAGCTCGCTCGGCGAGCCGAGTGGCCTCGGCTGCGTCGGCAAGGATGCCGCGGCGAACGAGCCAGCCGACCGTCGAGCCCGCTGCAGGCCAGAACGCCTCGAGGCCGAACGTCCGTGGCTCGGTGGTGTCGACGAGCACGACGGGGAAGCTCCCGGCGCCGCCACGTCGTGCGAATGGTGGACTTGCTGCGCCCAGCCAGTGATCGGCGACCGCCGAGGTGCCGATGGTCAGTTTCGTCAGCTCCGGATGGCCCGCATGCGCGGCTTGCTGGTCCCCGATGACGACGACAAGCGGGACGTCGCGACCCCCGAGGCGCACGTGGCCCCGGGGCCCCACGCTCGGCTCGATCGGGACGAGTCGCTCAGGCGCGATGCCAAGCAGTGCGAGTCGCTCACCGTCCCAGGCGAGTGCCTCGGTGTCGCTGAGGCCGGTGACCGCGGCGTTCGTCGGGTCGGTCGAGGCGGACCCTGTGAGCGTCACGACCAACCAGGCGTCGACGGTGCCCACCTGGGCGTGGTCGGGTAGTTCGGCGATGGCGAGCAGGCGCTCGAACTTGGTCGCCGATTCGCTCGGTGAGACCACGACGCCGTGGCGTGCGAGTTCGAGACAGCGCGCAGCGGTTCGAGCATCTTCCCAACCGATCCCCGGGGCCAGAGCCACCCGGTGCGTCGGGTCGAACACGACGGCGCTCGCGCGCTGGTTGGTGAGCGCCACGAGATCTGCTCGACCGCGGCGTGCGAGACCGTCGAGGAGGTGGCGTGCACGGCGTGCCAGTTCGTTGGCGTCGAACGACGCCTCACCCGAGCGGCTTCGGAGCATGGGCGTGATGTCCTCGAGGGTGGCGAGGATGCGCAGGTCGTCGTCGACCAAGCTGGCGCGAAGCGTCGTGGTGCCGGCATCGAGGACCGCGACGAGCATGCGACCCAGGGTAGTCCCAGCGCAAGGGTCCGGGCTGCTCGCTGCCCGCGCCTGTCGCCGACGGCGCTGGGGACGTCGGTGAGCTGGCGCCACCACATGGTGTCGGCTACGCTGCTCCCGGCATCCGAGCGAGGAGTCGCAGGTGAACTTCGAGTTGGACGACGTCTATCAAGACCTCCAGGCGACCGTGCGTCGGATCGCACGCGACCACGTTGCACCGCGCGCGCGGGCGATCGACGCCGAGGGGACGTACCCGGACGATCTGTTCGAGGTCTTTCGTTCCGCGGGTCTGTTTGGCCTGTGCATCCCCGAGGAGTACGGAGGGTCTGGCGCTGGGATCCTCGGACTGACGATCGCGATCGAAGAGGTCGCGAAGTTCTCGCAGACCGCGGGCTTGATGCTGTTGCTGTCGCGCCTGCCGACGGGTCCGGTGATGATCGCTGGATCCGAGGAGCAGAAGCGCCGCTACTTGCCCGGCATCGCCGATGGAACCCAGCGGGCCTCGTTCGGCCTCTCGGAGGCGGAGGCGGGCTCCGATGTGGTCGGCATGCGGACGCGGGCAGTACCCGACCCCGATCGTCCGGGCGGTTGGATCCTGTCGGGGCGGAAGTCGTGGATCTCTGGCGTGCGGCAGGCCGACTGGTACACGGTGTTCGCGAAGACAGGGGATCCGACATCGCGTCGGCACGATGCGATCACTGCGTTCATCGTCGAACGGTCCTGGCCGGGGGTGGATGTGCCGAGGGTCGACCACAAGATGGGTGTGCACGGCGTCGACACCGGTGAGCTGCTGCTCGACGAGGTCCGTGTGCCTCCGGAGAACGTGATCGGCGAGGTGGGAGGGTTCCGCCTCGCGATGCTCGGACTGAACGCGATGCGTCCGGTGGTGGCTGCGCGGGGGATCGGGCTCGCCGAGGGCGCGCTCATGTACGCGACGACGTACGTGCGAAACCGTCCAGCCTTCGGTGGTCGGATCGCGGACTTCCAGGGCATCCAGTGGGAGCTCGCGAAGCTCGCGACCGAGATCGAGGCGGCGAGGTTGCTGACCTACCGGGCAGCCTGGCTCGCCGACCAGGGGCGGTTCACCCGCGAGTGGGTGCCCTTCCTGTCGATGGCGAAGTACTACGCCACCGAACTTGCGGTGCGTGCGAGCTCCGTGGCGCTGCAGCTGCTCGGCGCGGCCGGTTACATGAGCGATCATCCGACCGAGCTCTACTACCGCGACGCGAAGCAGCTCACCATCGTCGAGGGTACCTCGCAGGTGCAGTTGAACCTGATCGCCCGTGGCGTGCTCGATCAGCACCTGTGGTGGGATGATCCCGAGGGGGCATTCACGACGGGCTGGTAGCAAAGGTCGACGCCAGCGCGGCGATGATGGTGCCCCCTGCACGCTCAGCGATCTCGCGCAGCACGACGAGGTCCTGGACTCGTGCGTTGGTCACGACGAACTCGCAGCCGAGACCAGCCGAGAAGGCGGCCAGACCCTCCACGAGTCGAGTCGTGGGTTCTGCGAGCGGTCCTCGTGGGCGGGTTCGGCGAGGGTGGAGCGGCATGACGATCTGCTCGGGCTCGAGCGCAGCGATGAGCTGGAGTTCACCGCCGTGGCGTTCGCCGAGGTCGAGGCCCACCCGGAGCGCGAGCGCATGGGCCTCGCGAGCGATGGTCGCGGCAACGCGCCGGCGCTCCGGGGTCGCGACGAGGTCGTCTGCCTCGAGGGTGACCTGCACCGTGGACCCGCGGTCACTGGTCTTCAGAGCGCGGAGGAGCTCGTGGGAGGGCTCGAGGAGACGCACCGCGACCACCCCACCTGGATGCGCGGTCCTCGCCAACGCACCGAGGAGGGCGCGGTCGTAGCG